>JANPAS010000085.1:0-33019 GCA_031430035.1 Comamonadaceae bacterium
CGCTCGACTTCATTCTTCGCACCCAAAATCACACTCACACGCTCGTGTAGAGTTTTGGGTTGAATCTCTAGGATGCGCTGTTTCCCGTTAGTTGCTGTGCCACCTGCTTGCTCAATGAGCCAGCTCATCGGGTTGGCTTCGTACATGAGGCGCAGCTTGCCTGGCTTTTCGGGCTCGCGCTTGTCCCAGGGGTACATAAAGATGCCGCCGCGCGACAAGATGCGATGCACTTCGGCCACCATGCTGGCAATCCAGCGCATATTGAAATCTTTTTTCCGCACACCCGTTTTGCCTGCCAAACATTCGTCGATGTAGCGCTTGACGGGCTCATCCCAGTGGCGCATATTGCTCATGTTGATAGCAAACTCTTTGGTATCTTCAGAGATGCGCACGTTTTCTTCGGTCAGCACGAAACTGCCTTGCTCACGGTCTAACGTAAACATGGCCACGCCATCGCCTACGGTCAATACCAGCGTGGTCTGCGGACCATAGACGCAGTAACCTGCGGCGACTTGTGCCGTGCCTTTTTGCAAGAAATCTTTTTCACTCACGCCCTCGCCTTCGGGTTTTTTGAGCACGCTAAAAATCGTACCAATGCTGACGTTGATGTCGATGTTGGAGGAGCCATCGAGTGGATCAAACAGCAGCAAATACTCGCCTTGCGGATAGCGATTGGGCACGACGTAGATGCCCTCCATCTCTTCGGAGGCCATCGCCGCCAAGTGGCCGCCCCATTCGTTGGCTTCAATCAGCACCTCGTTGGCGATGATGTCTAGCTTTTTTTGTACCTCGCCCTGCACGTTCTCGCTTTCAGCCGAGCCCATGACTTCACCAAGATTGCCTTTGTTGACCGCATGGCTAATAGTTTTGCAGCACCGAGCCACAACCTCTAAAAGCAACCGTAGCTGAGCTGGGATGTGACCATGGTCGCGTTGTTGCTCGACCAAATAGCGGGTGAGGGAGATTTTTTGTGTCATGGCTAAAAATAGAATGAATTAGCTTATTTTAAGTTTGATGCTTCCGCGCATCTGACTACGAGTTTCACGGGCTTGTTTTTGTAGCCAGTTTGAAAAAGCCAGTACCTCGGGGCGATCGAGGCTACCGCTACGCGCAATGAGCCAGTAGGCCATTGGACTTGTTAACCGCACGCTGGGTAGCGGCTCAACCAAATCGCCGCTTTTTAGGCTCTCCGCCACCATAGGCAAGCGCGCCAAAACAACGCCTTGCCCCGCAAGCGCGGCTTGTACAGTCTGGTAGGCATAGTTAAAGCGTAACCACCGTGCGCCTGTTTTTATTTTGCTGTGGTGCTGGCGCAGCCAGCCTTCCCAGGTCAGCCAGTTGACTTGATTAGCGGTCACGTCCGACAGTTCAATCAGCGTGAACTTAGCCAAATCAGCGGCGGTGTGAACAGGTGGATGTGATTTGAGTAACCAAGGACTCGCCATGGGCGCGATGACTTCGTCAAACAAACGAATGGCGCCTTTGGGCATTTGCTCGTAAGTGCCGTAGCGCAGCGCCAAATCCATGTCGTTATTGTCTAAATGGATAAATGCATCACTTGCATCAACGCGGATATCGATATCAGGGTTCGCGCGTTGAAATGCCTCAAGCCTAGGAATGAGCCATGTGGAAGAAAAAGAAGCAAACGTGGTGATGGCGACAGACTTGCGTGCCAGGCCACCGCGAATGTTGCGCACGGTCACGTCTAAGCGCTCTAGCCAAGGCGCAACGACTTGTAGCAAGCTTCTACCTGCTGGTGTTAGCGCGACAGAGCGGGTGTGCCGTGCAAATAAAGCACCGCCAACATCCGCCTCTAGGGCTTGAATTTGACGACTGACAGCAGGCTGCGTCAGCGCCAACTCTTCGGCGGCGCTGCGAAAGTTCAAATGCCGCGCCACAACTTCGAACGCGCGCAGATTGCCGACATGCAAGGCACGAGTTCGAATAGGTGGGTTAGATGCATTAATGTTCATAACGCATCAATTGTGCACGATCTTTTCATTGGACGAAGAAGGGCTAATCCGCGAGGATGGGCGCTCCCTTCTAACAACCATTGAAAGGTTTTGTATGAGTGACTTCACAAGAGTTGCAACCACATTCCAACTGCTCCACGGACACACCACTAGCTTGCGCAGCGAATTGGGCGGGGTGCTCCGCGTGACAGGCGGTCGTTTGTGGATCACGAGCGACCACACGCAGGATGATTACTTCTTAGAGGCGGGAGATCTGTTTGAAGTGCCAGGCGGGGCGCATGTTGTGGCCGAGACGTGGAATCAAAATAAAACGGGATCAGCCGAATTTACTTTTCAGCATCCACCAAGCCCCGCACAAACCAGCGCTGCATGCCAATCACCACTAGCACGGGCGGAATGAGCGCCAGCATGGCGGTCGCCATGACTAGATGCCACTCGACTTGACTTTCGGCAGAAATCATTTGCTTGATACCAATCACGATGGGGTAATATTTTTCTTCGGTGCTCACCAAAAGCGGCCACAGGTATTGGTTCCACCCGTAGATAAACATGATGACAAACAGCGCGGCGATATTGGTTTTTGAAAGTGGCAGCAGCACATCAATAAAGAACCGCATCGGGCTTGCACCATCCATGCGCGAGGCCTCTACCAACTCATCTGGTACGGTCATAAAAAACTGCCTGAACAAAAACGTGGCCGTGGCGGATGCCAGCAGCGGTAGCGTGAGTCCTGCATAGCTGTTGAGCATCCCAAGGCTGCTCACGATTTGGTAGGTGGGTGAGATGCGCACTTCCACGGGCAGCATCAGCGTAATAAAAATAAGCCAAAACACCATTTGCTTGAAGCGAAAGCGAAAGTACACCAAAGCAAATGCCGAGATCAGAGCAAGAATGATTTTGCCAACGGCAATGAGCGAAGCAATGACGAAGCTGACACCCAGCATTCGCAAAACAGGTGCTCGCGTGCCACCCGTACCGCCCGTGCTTAAAACTTGGGCATAGTTCGCCCATAGTTCGCCGCCAGGCCATATGGGCATTGGGCTGGCGATGATAGCATCCAAGGTGTGCGTCGAGCCAACGAAGGCGATCCAAATAGGCAAAGCGACCACCAACACGCCCACAACCAAGATGCCGTGCGAGAGCCAATCGAAAAACGGTTTGCGTTCAACCATGAGAAACCTCGGGCTTCATCAGTAGTTCACTTTCTTCTCAACGTAGCGAAACTGCACGACGGTGAGCACCACCACAATCGCCATCAAGATGACGCTTTGCGCGGCCGAGCCGCCCAAATCCTGCGCCTTAAAGCCGTCGTAGTACACGCGATAAACCAAGATGGCCGTGTCCTTACCAGGGCCGCCGTGCGTGGTGGCATCCACGATGGCGAAGGTGTCAAAAAAGGCGTAGACGATATTGATGACGAGCAAAAAGAAGGTTGTCGGCGTGAGCAGCGGAAACGTGATCGTCCAAAACCTGCGCCACGGGCTGGCACCGTCAATGGAGGCGGCTTCAATCAGCGAGCGCGGGATCGACTGCAAACCCGCGAGGAAGAAAAGGAAGTTGTAGCTGATTTGCTTCCTCACGGCAGCCATCACGATCAGCGTCATAGCGTGCGTGCTGTTGAGCGCATAGTTCCAATCGACGCCCAGCAAGTGCAGAACATAAGTGAGTACACCAAACGAGCTGTTAAATAAAAACATCCACAGTACGGCGGCGACCACAGGCGCGACGGCGTAGGGCGTAATAAGCAGCGTTTTGTACAGCGCTGCGCCGCGCATGATGCAGTTGGCGCAGACGGCTAGCAAGAGAGAAAACGAGAGCCCAATCCCAGCGACCAGCGTTGAAAAGAAAGCCGTGGTTTTGAACGAGCCCAAATACGTCGGATCATTCCAGAGCGCCTTGAAATTCTCCAGCCCTACAAATTCGCGGCTCACGCCAAAGGCATCCTCTTGCAGCACCGACTGATAGAGCGCCTGCGCGGCAGGCCAAAAGAAAAATAGCGCCACGATCACCAGCTGCGGTGCAAGCAATGCCCAAGGCAGCCAGCGATGCTTTAAGCGGGTAGAAAAGGTGACGCGTTTTTCCATGGGTAGTCTCTTATATAGAGCATAAACTAAAGCTATGAACACTTCTCCTGCTCGCAAACCTCATCTTGATGCGTTGGCCATCAGCCTCTTGCTCATCTGCTGCATTTTTTGGGGTTGGCAGCAAGCACTGGTTAAAGCCACGCTACCGCTGATTCCGCCTGTGATGCAAGTCGGTGTGCGCTTTGTGCTGGGCACGTTGGTGCTGATGCTGTGGTGCCGCTTTCGCAAGATTGATTTGTGGGCTGCGGACGGTACGCTGGCAGCGGGGTTGCTGGTTGGCGGTCTGTTTGCGCTGGAGTTCACCTGTCTTTACATCGGGCTTGTGCATACCAGCGCATCGCGGCTGACGGTGTTTTTGTACACCGCGCCGTTTGTGGTGGCGCTGGTGTTGCCGCGCTTTGTGGTGAGTGAAAAATTAAAACCTGTGCAGTGGTTGGGTCTTGGCTGTGCTTTCGTGGCTGTGGTGTTTGCCATGATGGACAACTTTGCAGGGGGTAAAAGCCTTACTCAAAGTTGGCTTGGCGATGGCCTTGCCCTTGCCGCAGGCTTTTTTTGGGGTCTAACCACGGTCGTGATTCGCGCGACCAAACTAGGCGGTATTCGTGCCGAAAAACTACTTTTCTACCAACTCGCCATCAGTAGCCTGATCTTGCTAGTACTCTCGCCCTTGCTGGGTGAAAGCTGGAGCGACACGCTTCCGCGCATGAACGCATTTGCTTGGGGTTCACTCATTGTGCAGGCTGTGATTGGCGCTTTTGCTAGTTACCTCACGTGGATGTGGCTCTTGGGTCATTACCCCGCCACCAAGCTCTCGTCTTTTGTATTTTTAACGCCCGTGTTTGCCTTGGTATTTGCTGCCATGTGGCTTGGCGAGCCCATCACTATCAGGCTTGTGGCCGCCTTGGTGCTGGTGGGCGTGGGCATTGTGCTGGTCAATCGCAAATGAATTTCACGATTCCGCAACCTACGAACTTCGATCAGCTCATTGTGCTTTCAGCACAGCAGTATCACGCGGGTCAACCCGAGCTGACGCTGGCGACGTGTCAGCAAATTCTTGCGCAGGATATCCACCATGTGATGGCTTGGAGCAACGCGGCGGCGGCGCTGGCAGCGCTGGGGCGCTGGGTGGATGCTTTGGCGTATGTCCAGCAAGCCTTGGCGCTAGCGCCACAAAGCCTCGATGCGATTAATAATGGCGCGCAGATTTTGCTCTCACTGGGTCGCTCAGATGAGGCGGGCGCGCTTTTTCGCAATCTGGGCTGGACGCAGTACCAGGCCAAAGAGCGAACTGCAGCGATCGCAAGCTATGAGCGGGCACTGTCAATGAATCCTAACGATGTCGAGTCCCTGCATGTGCTAGCTGGACTGCACAGCGAAGGCAAAGAAGTGACGCAGGCCTTGGTGTTGATGAATCGTGGGCTCGCTATCAACCCGCATCACTTAACGACCTTGGCCGCCAAGGGCAACTTGCTGGGAGGCCAAGCAGGACAAGGCGTAGAGGCCGAGGCTTGCTTTAAAACAGCACTATCGATCGATCCGAACCATTGGATGACGCTCTACAACTATGGCGTTTATTTGACGGGTGTGCGTCGTTATGCCGAAGCGGTTGACATGTACGAGCGAGCGGGCCGATCCGATCCGAATCATCACTTGTCGTTTTGGAATTTGTCGAACTTGTTGTTGCGGCTGGGCGACTATCCGAGGGCTTGGCCGATGTATGAGTGGCGCTGGAAAACCAATCACCTGAAGCCCGCGTATTTGCAATTACCAATGCCGCTTTGGACAGGACAAGATTTGCAAGGCAAGCGTATCTTGCTGCATTTTGAGCAGGGTTACGGTGATGCGTTTCAGTTCATTCGCTTTGCCAAAGATGTTGCAAGCAGAGGCGCACACGTTACTATTTTTATGCCGCGTGAGATTTGCGAAAATTTTGTCGGCGTAGAAGGTGTGCACGAGATTCGCGCTTGGAACGACATTCCGCAAGGCTTTGACTACCACGCGCCGCTGATGTCGCTGCCTGCGCCGCTGGGATTGACGACTAACAACATCCCAAGCGCTATTCCCTATCTATTCGCTAACCCAGAGCGGGTAAGGCTTTGGCAAGAGCGGTTGCCAAAACGGGATAAGCGTAAAAAGCACAAACTAAGAGTCGGTTTGACTTGGTGTGGCCGTCCGACGCATGACAACGACCGCAATCGCTCGATCGCGTTTGCAGAGCTGCTGCCGCTGATTAACGCCTTCCCACAGATAGAGTTTGTCTCGCTGCAGGTGGGGCCGCGAGACTCTGATTTGGCAGACTTAGCCGCGTGCCAGCAAATTGTGCGTGCTGAGTCTGCAATCCAAGATTTTTCAGATACAGCGGCGCTTCTCATGCAGCTTGATTTGCTGATCAGTGTGGACACGTCGGTTGTGCATTTGGCGGGCGCTTTGGGTAAACCCGTGTGGGCTTTGATTGCGGCATCGTCCGATTGGCGGTGGCTAGAGGGGCGCGAAGACACGCCGTGGTACCCCCATGTGCGGCTCTTTCGGCAACTTGAGGCGGACGGCACAACATGGAACTGGACGCCGCTGTTGGCACGCGTCCAGCTAGAGCTTCAAAAACTACTGAGTTAGTTATTTTTTGACGAGCAATCCGCCCAGCATGCCAGCTAGGTCACCCATATTGCCAAGCCCGCCCGCTGGCGCCGCGCCGTTCGGTGTGAGCTTGTCTACCAAGCCCGGCAACATCGTGCTGAGTTGCCCCATGGCATCCGCGGGGTTGATGCCCAGCTTGGCGGCAATGCCAGAGACCGCATCTGAGCCCAGTACGCTTTGTAATTGGTCGGCGCTAATCGGCAGATTTTGGCCATTGCCAATCCAAGAGCTGACCACATTCCCAAGTCCTGCCTGTTCGAACTTGCCAACCAAACCACCAAGGCCGCCCTGGTCGCCGTCGTTCGCCAAGAGGCTGCCTGCGACGCTGGCAAGGGCGCCCGCGGCTCCGCCTTGTTGACCCATATTGCCTAAAACTGCGCCCAAAATATTGCCAAACATGCCCATCTCAATCTCCCAGTTAGTAAAAACGGCTATCTTATCTGCAAGCCAAGGTGACCAATGCCGCTATCGCTGCGGTCTCCGCGCGTAAAACTCGATTCCCGAGTGTGACGGGTTGGTAGCCCGCGGCCAGCGCTTTGGACTCTTCGGCGGGAGACAAGCCGCCTTCTGCACCTGAGAGCACAAAAACGGCCCCCAGATTCTGATGATGGCCCTTACTGGATATGGCTTGCAGCAGGGCTTCGCTACTTTCACGCAAACTCAAAACGATGCGAGTCGTGTTCTCTAGTGCGGCGCTTTTTTGTGTTGCCAGATAGTCGGACAGCGTTTTGACGGCATGAATCTGCGGTACGCGGTTACGTCCCGATTGCTCGCAGGCCGCATGGGCGATGGCTTGCCAGTGGGCTTGCTTTTTCTCGGCGCGCTCGCCAGCCAGGCGAAGCACGCCACGCTCGGTCATCAGGGGCTGGATGCTGGCAACGCCTAGCTCGGTCGCTTTTTCGACCAGCCAGTCCATGCGCTCGTTGGCGGGCACGCCTAGTGCCAAATGCACAGCCATCGGGGCTTCGCGTTCGATGAGGTGATGCGCCGTCACTTGCACGGCAACGCTAGATTTGCCCATGCGCTCAATCACGGCCTCGTATTCGCCGCCCCTTCCTTCCCCATTACCGTCAAACAGCGTGATGGTCATGCCAGGCTGCATCCGTAGCACTTGCACGTGACGCGCCGCGCCTGCGGGAAGATCGAGCACAAGGCCAATGGAGAGCGGGGTAGAGCAATAAAAACGCGGCATGTTATTGGCTAGCCTCAATCTCACCCACCAAGCGCAGCAAGGGCTTGAGCTCGATATAGCGGTTGCAGGTGTTTCGCACGTAAGCGATAAAGCGCGGCGTATCGGCCAGATATTTGGGCTTACCGTCGCGCAAGGTAAGCCGCGCAAAGATGCCCAAGATTTTGAGATGCCGCTGCAGGCCCATCCACTCAATCGCTTTATAAAACGCACCGAAGTCGTCTTGCCATTCATCCAGCATGGGCAGACCCGCCGCTTTGGCTTTTTGCCAATAACGAATCGTCACGTCTAGCACGAAGTCTTCTTCCCAGCTTAAAAATGCGTCACGCATGAGGCTCGCAATGTCATAGGTGATAGGGCCGTAGACCGCATCTTGGAAATCGAGCACGCCCAGCATTTGCTGGGGTTTGGCATTTTTTAATAACTCAGGATATGGCGCCATCAAATTGCGCGGCATGTAGTCTCGGTGCACAAAGACGCTGGGACTGGCTAAATTGTTTGAGACAATCGTGCTGTAGGCCTTATCCAGTATGGCTTGCTGGCGAGCATCAAGCGTCATGCCGCGATGCTTGGCGATGTACCAATCAGGGAAAAGCTGCAACTCGCGGCGCAAAAGCGCTTCGTCATAGGGGGGTAGCACATCGGGTTTAGAGCTGAGCTGCCAAGCAACGAGGGCATCGAGAGCTTGATCGTAGAGCGGCAAATTGCTGCTGACCGTGCTGCTGGTGTGCTCGTAGCCCGCTTGCTTGTCTAAAACATCGAGCATGGTCTTGGTGCCGAGGTCGCTGAGCAGCATGAATCCTTGCTCGGCTTGCCAGTCAAGGATTTGCGGCACCAGCAAGCCCGCATTGTCCAGTAGGCTTGCAATGCGAACAAAGGGCGCGCTGTCTTCCTTATCTGGCGGCGCATCCATGATGATGAAGCTTTTGCTGCTGGTCGAATCAATTCTGAAATAGCGTCTAAAGCTGGCATCGGCTGAAGCGGGGCGTAGTGTGGTGACTTGCAGATGATGTGGGATAGCAACGGCGGCTAACCAAATGTCAAACTGCGCTAGGCGCGTACCATCTACCCAAACAATAGAAGAAGGTGTTGGTGCAAGAGAAATAGGGGGCTGTAGCATGGATAATTGAATGATGTTTCTACGGGCTAGTCATCGCTATTATTTATTACCGCTTTTAATGGGCTCGGCACAGTTGGCTTTTGCACAATTTAAAACCAGCCCAACGCTGGGTGAGCGCGTGCCAGAGAGTGTACGCAAACAAACGCCCACTTTCATTTTTGGCGAGGTCATGATAAGCCGCCCCGAGCTTGAGGTGGTGGTGGAGGGCAACGCCGAGATACGTAAAACCGATACGGTGATTCGTGCCAAGCGGATTGAATACAACCAAGTCAGTGATGTCGCCAAACTCTCGGGTGATGTGGTGGTCAATCAAGGCGGCAATCGTTTTTGGGGTCCCTATCTTGAGCTTGGGGTTAGCGACTTCAATGGGTTTTTTAGCCAGCCTAGTTATCAGTTTTATAAAACGGGTGGGCAAGGCAGTGCCAAGCAGCTGGAGTTTGTGAGTCAACGCGCGGCGATCGCCAAGTTTGCAAGCTACAGCACGTGCAAACGCCCAGAAACTACGGATGGCAAGCCTTGGAAGCCGGATTGGATATTGAATGCGGATCAAATCGACTTCAATATGGAGGAGGATGTTGCGACTGCTTCGGGTACCACGCTGCGCTTTAAAGACGTGCCAATTCTGACGATGCCAAGCTTTAGTTTCCCCATGAGTGGGGCGAGAAAATCGGGGCTGCTTGCCCCTTCTTTTACCAGCGATAACCAAAGTGGATTTATTGTCACCCAGCCCGTGTATTGGAACATTGCGCCCAACCGCGATGCAACGCTCTACCCTACGACGATTGCGAAGCGCGGTATTAATTATGGCGGTGAATTTCGCTACTTAGAGCCCAACAGTGTGGGTACACTGCGCGCGGATTATTTACCAAACGACAAGCTCGTGAGTAGCAACCGCTGGGCGTATGCGGTTGATCAACGCAATTTGTTCCGAGCCCCTATCCAAGGCTCTAGCGACGTGACGATGACGTTGAAGTTAAACCGTGTCAGCGACAACCAGTACTGGCGCGATCTACCGAACTCCACCTCATCGCTTACGCAGCGCCTACTTAATAACGAGCTCAACACCTCGGCTACTTTGAATGGCTGGGCCACATTGATGCGTCTACAGCGCTGGCAAACCTTGCAAGACGCGACCAGCACGATTGCGCCGCCATTTGATCGCAGTCAAATTTTGACGCGCCGAGGGTTTAATTTGCCTAACGGATTAACTGCGCAACTGGAGGGTGATATCACCGAATTCCGTTCGCGCCCTGAATTGACGCTGCAGCCCAATGGGACAAGAGCCTATGGGCTGGCGCAAATAGCAAGACCTTGGATACAGCCTTGGGGCTATATCACGCCCAAGCTTCAGTGGCATGGAACAACCTATCACATCGAGAATTCTGCCTTGGGGGTGGACACGACTAAGCAGCGCGCCTTACCTATTTTTAGCTTGGATAGCGGTTTGTTTTTTGAGCGCGGTATGACACTTTTGGGGCGCGGCTTCACGCAAACATTGGAGCCTCGCGTGTTCTATGTGCGCACGCCTTATATTAATCAGTCAGGCCTGCCCAATTACGACAGTGGTGCCAAAGACTTTAGCCTTTCAACGATTTATAGTGAAAACAGCTTTGTGGGTAACGATCGCATCTCCGATATGCGCATGCTGACCCTAGGTGTCACGAGTAAGTTTTTAAATCCAGATACAGGTGCTCAGGCTTTTAGTGCGGGTATTGCGCAGCGCTTTAGCTATATCGATCAATTGGTCACGCTACCCAATACCGCGGCGCCCACCAGTCGATTGAGTGATTATTTGCTGAATGCGAGTGCGCGGTTGTATCCTAGTTGGCAAGTCGATAGCACGGTTCAAGTGGGCGCTAATTCAGGGACGGCAGAGCGAACCACCGTGAGCACGCGCTATGCTCCTGGCAACTACCGATCAATCTCCGCGGCCTATCGTATGCAGCAAGGCGTGAGCGAACAAGTGGATGTGAACTGGCAGTGGCCACTGGGGGATTTGTTTCAACGTGCAGACGAGCATGAAGGCGTAAATAGTGCTGGCCGTGGTCTGGGACCCAATCGCTGGTACAGTGTGGCACGGTTGAATTACAGTGCGTTTGATAAACGTCTTGTCAGCGCCATCGCTGGTTTTGAGTACGATGCCGACTGCTGGATTGGCCGTGTCGTTTTAGAGAAAACGCAGTTGGATGCCAGTACGGTCAATCAACGTATCATGTTCCAAATCGAGTTTACGGGATTCTCACGTTTAGGCACTAGCCCACTTGCCAGTTTGCGCAGTAACATTCCACGTTATCAAAATTTGCGCGAGCAGATTACTGCCCCCAGTCGCTTCAGCCAATATGACTAAATACAAATTACTTGCTGCCCTCTCTTTTTTCTGGCTGTGCATCAGCAGTATGGACACTTTGGCACAGATCAACGTCAAAAAACGTCCGTCAGTATCCTCCCCAAGCGCAGAGATCAATTTGGTGGTTGCACCGCTGGTGCCTACTAATGCACTTCGCGAAGTGGACTACATCGTTGCGTTGGTGAATTCTGAACCCATTACGCGCAACGAAGTGTCTATTAGGCAGAGTCGTTTGCAAGCTCAGTGGATCGCGCAAGGTGTGAGTGCCCCCCCCGAGGCAGAAACTTTTAAGCGGGTGCTTGAACAATTGATAGAAGAGCGGGTGATGTTGCAAATTGCTAAAGACGGTGGTGTGCGTATTTCGGAGTCTCAGCTAATGGATGCGCTCGCTAATGTGGCGCGGCAAAATCAACTGGCGAATTTGGCGGAGCTTAAAGCTAAATATGAAGCGGAAGGTGGCAATTGGAATAGTTACCGTGAGGAGATTCGTAGTGAACTCACGCGTGTTCAAGTGCGCGAGCGTGAGGTTGAAGCGCGCGTGCGTGTCAGTGAGAGTGATATTGATCAAGCGTTACAAGATCAAAAAACGGACACTAAAAGCAACCAAGAGATCAATCTTGCTCAAATTTTGATCGCCTTGCCAGACAACCCAACCCAGGCCGAAGTGGCGTTGGCTAGTGAGCGCGCCCAGAAAGTTTTGACAGAGGCGCGTAGAGGGGCAGACTTTACGAAGCTGGCAGAGCAAGCCTCTGATGCGGCAGACAAACTCAAGGGCGGAGTGATGGGTTTGCGAGCGGCGGAGCGCTATCCAACACTTTTTGTGGAGGCAACTAAAGGACTCAAAGTGGGTGAGGTAAGTGACATTCAGCGCAGCGATGCAGGATTTCATCTTCTTAAATTGTTAGGGCGTCAAAGCAGCAGCACGGCAACGATTGTGCAGTCTCGTGTACGTCATATTTTGTTACCTATTACTGCGCAGTTGAATGAAGAGCAGGCAAAGGTACAACTGCGAGGCTATAAAGCGCAAATTGAGTCTGGCCGTAGCTCGTTTGCCTCACTTGCACGTGAGCACTCCGTTGATGCTTCCGCTGCCCAAGGCGGTGATTTGGGGTGGACAACGCCCGGTCTTTTTGTGCCAGAGTTTGAACGCGTGATGGGTGCGTTACCGATAGGTAAGGTTTCTGATCCGTTCACATCGCGTTTTGGCGTGCACTTGCTCGAAGTGGTTGATCGTAAAGCGGTGGCGGTCAGTGTGCGCGAACAGCGCGAGGCGGTGCGAAATCAGCTGCGTGAAAAGAAAGCGGGCGAGGCTTATGTGCTTTGGATTGCTGATGCACGAGGGCGAGCTTTTGTTGAGTATAAAAATACGCTCCAATGAGACACATTGCGCGCAAGCGATTTGGTCAGCACTTCTTAACGGACAAGGGAATGCTCACTGATATTGTGGACGCGATTGCGCCGCAACTTGCCGACGCGATGGTCGAAATTGGCCCAGGCCTTGGCGCGATGACGATGCCGCTGCTTGCCAAGCTGGATCACTTAACTGTGATTGAATTAGACCGTGACTTGGCCGTGAGGTTACGGCAAAACAGCAAAATTTTGGTCATTGAAGCCGATGTGTTAAAGGTCGATTTTGGCGCTATAGCAATGGCCGCTAAACCACACCCAATAAGGGTTGTGGGCAATCTTCCTTACAACATTTCCAGCCCCATTTTGTTTCACTTATTAGATGTGGCGCATTTGGTGAAAGATCAGCACTTCATGCTGCAAAAAGAAGTGATCGACCGCATGGTAGCCAAGCCTAGCACCTCCGACTATGGGCGGCTGAGTGTGATGCTTCAATGGCGCTACGAGATGCAATCGCTCTTTGATGTGCCGCCCGAGTGTTTTGATCCGCCGCCACGCGTGATGAGTGCCATCGTGCGGATGATTCCGCGCCTAGAGCCAGCCACGCTAGAGGTTGCACGGCTAAGCGAAATCGTGAAAGTAGCATTTAGCCAGCGTAGAAAATTGCTGCGCCATACGCTTGGTAAATGGCTAGATGAAAAAAACTTTGCTGGCAGTTTTAACGTGCAACGCCGAGCCGAAGAAGTGCCTGTCAGCGAGTACATACAACTCGCGCAGAATACTCAGCTGGCAGCGAGCCAATAACCTGCGTTGAAGGGGCTGCTCATTCGCAAAGCGAGCGGGGAAACGTCCACCAACTTGTCAGTCGGCATGGGCTCATCAAAGCCTTCTAGCTCTTGGCCATCTTTGCCTGTGCCAGCATCACCAGCGTTACGTGCTACAGCGAAGGAGTAAAAGCAGCGGAATGGAATTTTGCGATCATGCCAGTAATCGGCGGCATCGCGAAAGATGTCAATTAATTGCTCACGCGTTTCTTTGTCAAACTTAGACGTCACGGGAATGTGCTCTAGTACCAAAATAAAACCCGCTTGCTGACCTGCTTTGTATAGAGGGTCGGTTAGGCAGTCGTAGAGTGCGTCAAAGTTTTTACCAAAATGGGAGGGGAGCGTAAATTGCAAAGCAATCGCATCTAAGATGTCTTGCTTGCTTTGCGCAGTACCTAAGTTGGCGTATAAAAAATGGTGGCCGAGCTGGGTCGCCGCGATTTGCAGCTCTTCAACCCCATGCGCGCGAATCGACTGCACGATATTGGCTTTAACGCGCTTGAGCGGCAAATCTTTTGGCGCTTCGTGTGGTGTGATGTGGTCCATAATTTTTATTCTTTTTTAAGGCGTAATTCTTTTGAATGATGCGTAGTGGTCGTCGGTGTAGTAGCAAGCATCAGCAGCCCTGGGCTTTGCGCCGCCGCACACAATGCGAATCGCGCCTCTGTTTTTGGTCGCTGGTGTTTTAACCGTGTACTCACGGTAATAACCTCGTTTTTGCTGAGGCAATTGCCGTTCACGATTCCCAAATACAGTGCCATCTTTCTCAAAGGGGAATGGCCCGCCTTGCTGAATCAACGCATACGTGCTTTGCGCTTGCTTAGGCAGATTTGATAATGCAACATCATTCGAAAAGGCAAATGCAGCAGCGCTCACAAAAAGTGCGAGTGCAGCTATAAAGCGCGTTAGATTTTTTCGGAACATTGCAGCCTGACCTCCAGCCAAACCTCTAGTGTGAGGCTAAATGCTAAAAAAATCAAGTCCTTAGCACGAGAGGTGCTTAATAATTAAGCATCCGAGGGGGCAATTTAAACACCGCATGACCAATTGCGCCAATGTGATCAGGCGTCGTGCCACAACAGCCCCCCACAATATTGACGAGACCTTCTGCCCCAAATTCGTGCAGCAAGCGGCTGGTTACTTCAGGTGTTTCGTCAAAACCCGTCTCCGCCATGGGATTGGGCAAGCCAGCATTGGGGTAGCAGCTGATGAAGGTGTCGCCCGCCACCTTGGCTAATTCTTGGATGTACGGACGCATCAGCGCTGCGCCGAGCGCACAGTTCAGTCCCACGGCTAACGGCTGAGCATGGCGAATCGAGTGCCAAAACGCAGTGACGGTTTGACCACTCAAGATCCGTCCCGATGCGTCGGTCACTGTTCCGCTGATGATGATGGGCAGGCATTCGCCGCTAGCTTCAAAGTACTCGTCAATGGCAAATAGCGCTGCTTTGGCGTTTAGGGTATCAAAAATGGTTTCGACCAAGAGCAAATCTGAGCCGCCTTCAACTAGCGCCTCTACCTGCTCATAGTAAGCGGCTCGCAACTCTTCGAAGCTGACGTTGCGGGCACCAGGGTCGTTTACGTCGGGGCTAATGCTGGCGGTTTTGGGGGTGGGGCCCAGCGCCCCTGCGACAAAGCGCGGTTTATCAGGCGTAGAAAATTTGTCACAAGCGGCTCTGGCTAGCTTGGCGGACTGGAGATTCATCTCTTTTGCCAGATCCTGCATGTCGTAGTCTGCTTGAGCCACCGTAGTCGCGCCAAAGGTATTGGTCTCCACCATGTCCGCGCCAGCGGCAAGGTAACCTTCGTGAATGTCGCGGATGATGTCAGGCCGCGTCAAACTGAGTAGTTCGTTGTTGCCTTTGATGTCTTTGTGGAAATCTTTAAACCGCTCACCGCGAAATTGCGCCTCGGATAGCTTGAAGCGCTGCACCATCGTTCCCATCGCGCCATCCAAAATCATGATTCGGTCTTTAAGAATCGCTGGCAGCGCTTGGCCACGGGTGTATTTTTTTTGGGAAAAGGAGGCAGTCATTGCCTGATTTTAGAATAGAGGCATGACCGCTCCAACTCAAGCCCCTCAATTACAACATTTAGAGCCCAAAGATGCTTGGGCTTTTTTGCAGACCACGCCTGATGCTGCACTTGTTGATGTCCGCATGGAAATCGAATCCATGTACGTAGGCAGGCCACCCAAATCCATCAATATCCCATGGTACGAGTATCCTGATTTTGACGCGAACCCAGAGGCATTCGCGGCGGCAGTTAGGCAGGAGGTCGCCAGTCTCGATCAACCCGTTGTGCTGATTTGTCGCAGCGGTGCGCGTACGTTAAATGCCGCGCAGGCCTTGTTGGATAAGGGCTTCACGAGGGTGGTTAACGTGTTGCATGGCTTCGAAGGCGATTTAGATGTTAACGACCATCGCAGCACCGTGAACGGCTGGCGTTTCGATGGTTTGCCGTGGGGGCAGATGTAATTCCCAAATTACGCCCAGCACGCTTGTGTGCTGTTAAGCCTCTTGGTAATCAAACCCTGTCGTAATTTCAGCCATCTTGCCCAGCATGATGGACGCGGAGCAATATTTGTCGTGACTCATCGCGATAGCGCGCTCAATGGCGGAAGCTGGGATGTCCTTGCCCGTCACACTAAATTGCATGTGAATCTTGGTGAACACCTTTGGATCAACTTCGGCGCGTTCCGATGACAACTTTACCGAACAGCCGCGCACATCGTGCCGTCCGCGCTTGAGGATCAGCACCACGTCATACGCCGAGCAGCCGCCTGTGCCTGCTAGCAAAAGCTCCATCGGGCGAGGCGCTAGATTCATCCCGCCGTTTTCTGGTTTGGCCGTATCTGGCGCGCCGTCCATCATCAAGGCGTGACCGCTGCCTGTTTCGGCTAAAAATCCCATCTTGGAGTTCGCGCCCGTAGCGCCCGTCCAGCTTACTGTGCATTGCATATTTGTTCCTTATGATTGAGTGCTATGAATAAGCCTCTAACTCACCCGCTCACACCTAACGATTATCTAAAGAAAATCCTGGCTGCTCGCGTCTACGACGTGGCCAAGGAAACATCGCTTGATTACGCTAAAAACTTGAGCGCTCGCATTGGCCATACGGTGCTGCTCAAGCGCGAAGACCAGCAGCCCGTGTTTAGCTTCAAGCTTCGGGGGGCGTACAACAAGATGGTGCAGCTGACACCGGCGCAGCTTAAAAAAGGCGTGATTTGCGCCTCCGCCGGCAATCACGCGCAGGGCGTGGCGCTGGGTGCAAAAACGCTAGGAACAAAAGCCATCATCGTCATGCCTACGACCACGCCTTCCGTCAAAGTCGATGCGGTGCGGGCGCTTGGCGGCGATGTGGTGCTGTTTGGCGAGAGTTATTCGGACGCGTCCTTGCACGCGCAAAAATTGCAAGCGCAAAAAGGACTCACGTTTATTCATCCGTTTGACGACCCAGATGTGATTGCGGGTCAAGGCACGATTGGCTTAGAGATCTTGCGCCAGATGCAGTCTGCGCCTTCTAAAAAACTAGATGCCGTTTTTGTGGCCATTGGCGGTGGCGGTTTGATTTCGGGCGTGGCCAATTGCATCAAAGCAATCGACCCTAGCATCCGCGTGATTGGCGTGCAAATGAACGACTCGGACGCGATGATGCAATCGGTGGCGGCAGGCAAGCGGGTGACGTTGCCCGACGTGGGTTTGTTCTCCGACGGCACAGCGGTGAAGTTGGTGGGCGAGGAAACTTTCCGCGTGGCGTCGAGTGGTCTTGTCGATGAATTTATGACAGTCGATACCGACGCGGTGTGCGCGGCGATTAAAGACATCTATGTGGATACGCGCTCCATCGTTGAGCCAGCAGGTGCGCTGGCTGTAGCAGCCATTAAGCAATATGCCGCTAAGAAAAAATCAAAAAAATCAGAAACTTATGCCGCGATTTTGTGCGGCGCGAATATGAACTTCGACCGATTGCGCTTTGTCGCCGAACGCGCCGATGTGGGTGAGCACAAAGAAGCACTGTTTGCCGTGACGATTCCAGAGGAGCGCGGCAGCTTTAAGCGCTTTTGCGCACTGATTGGCGAGGGCCGTAGCGTCACCGAATTCAACTACCGCATGTCGGACGCCAAAGCTGCGCATGTGTTTGTGGGCTTATCAACCAGCACTGCAGACGAATCGAAAAAAGTGGCGAAAGCCTTAACCAACGAGGGCTTCAAGGCGATTGATCTCACGCATGACGAGCTGGCTAAAGAGCACATTCGTCACATGGTGGGCGGCTCATCAAAGCTGGCAGTGGACGAGCGCCTCATGCGCTTCACCTTCCCCGAGCGTCCAGGTGCGCTGATGAAGTTTTTGTCGGCGATGCAGCCGAATTGGAATATCAGTCTGTTTCATTACCGCAATCAAGGCGCGGACTACGGACGTATTTTGGTCGGTGTGCAAGTGCCTAAAAAAGAGAGCAAGGCGTTAGATACGTTCCTCAAAAACTTGGGATATCCGTTTGTGGAAGAAACGGACAACCCGGCTTATCAACTCTTTTTACAAAGTTAGTTCTTAAGTGGCAGTTCTAGCGTAAAAACGGTGATGCCATTTGTCCCAATAGATGCTCCGCGAGCCGCAACAGCCGTGACCTCCAGACCATCCTCAATGGCAGAGCCCACACGGTATGGCTTGGCGGGCTTGCCATCTACGGATATCAGTGCCGCGCCTTGCCCAGTTCCCACAGCCAATACGCCTTGCAATTGAAGCCTGGCTTGTAGGGCGATCAACTCGCTGGCGGGTGTTGCTGCTATTAGATTTTTTGCGCCCAGTGCCGTCGCGACTTGCGGTATGAGGTTTGGCTCTGGCGCAGCGCGGGCTGTTGCTGCGGCTTTGGTGCTCCCTAGGCGGGTGTCGTTTGCCAAGCTGTTTAGGTTTTGCAAAATCCAAAACGTACTGCTTGCCGCAACCAGCGCCCAAAGGGAAAAGGTGGTGAGACGAACGATCCAAAATTGAAGCAAGGGCGATGACATGAGAGGATTATCATTCAGCTATGAAAAACTTAAATATAGAGCGCGGCTTTACCTTAATCGAGCTCATGGTCGTACTGGTCATTCTTGGCATTTTGGCCGTCCTGGTTGTGCCCAATGTGCTAGACCGTGCCGATGATGCGCGAACCACCGCAGCCAAAACCGATATTGCCAACCTCACGCAGGCCTTGAAGCTGTACAGGCTCGATAACCAGCGTTACCCAGGCGCAGATCAAGGTTTGCAAGCACTAGTGATCAAGCCAAGCGCTGGGCAGATTCCCGTGACGTGGCGCCCCTATATCGACAAACTGCCGCAAGATCCATGGGGCAAGCCATATCAATATTTGAATCCAGGCATCAAGGGCGAAATTGACGTGATGTCTTTTGGTGCGGATGGCGTGCCTGGTGGCGAAGGCAAAAACGCGGATATAGGATCTTGGCAGTAACGCAGAAGAACCCCCCTGCCCCTAGCGGGGCATCCCCCCTATTGCATAGCGGGGGATTTACTTTGTTGGAGCTACTCGTCGTCATCGCCGTGATTGCGCTAGGCACAGCAGGCGTGGCTTTGGTGATGCGGGATTCGGGGCAAACGAGCCTTGAGCGCGAGGCGCTTCGGCTCTCGGCCTTGCTGGATGCGGCTCGCAGCCAATCGCGTGCCTCGGGCGTGATGGTGACTTGGGAAGCGGTGCAGGACGATTCTGCGCTGCCCGTCATGCGCTGGCGTGGTCTGCGTAGCAAAGAGCCGCTGCCGACCCAATGGTTAGATGCGCAAACGCAAGCGGCGGTGAACAGGCCGTTGGTGCTTGGCCCTGACCCCGTCATTGCTCCGCAGCGTGTGCGATTGACGATTGGCGCTGAGAGCCGTGACGTTGTGACTGATGGCGTGGGCGCGTTTCAGGTGGAAAGACAGTGAAGAGTAAAGGCTTTACTCTTGTCGAGGTGCTGGTCGCACTGGCGATTGTCGCTATCGCACTGGGCGCTGGATTGCGCGTGAGCGGTTCGCAAATTAACAATGCCGAGCGCCAAGGGCTGATGTTTCGCGCCCAGCTGTGTGCCGAAAACGAACTGATCAAACTACGCCTTACGCGCCAATTGCCCGATACGGGTGATAAAAGTTTTAACTGCGAACAAGCTGGGGTGACGCTTGCAGGCAAGGTGCACGTCGAAGCCACGCCTAATCCCAGTTTTCGCAAAGTTGATGCTCTGGTCTACCAAGCCTTTGGTGATGACAAAGAGGCCTACACGCTTTTGAAGCTATCGACATTGGCAGGACGGTTTTGATGCAGGCCACGCCCAATAAGGCCATGCGAGGCTTCACCCTGATCGAAGTATTGGTGGCGCTGGTGCTGGTCAGCCTGTTATCGCTCATGGCGTGGCGCGCTTTGGAGGGCATGGGGCGTGCGGGGGAATTGACGCGCGTCAACGAACAAAGCTTGCAGCGCGTACAGATCGGGCTGGCGCAGTGGACGGCCGATTTGGATGCGATAGCGGATACCAGCCTCGTTCAGTCTTTGGATTTTGATGGTCAGCGGCTACGCCTCACGCGTCATAGTAGCGAGCCAAATGCGGGCATCGTGGTTGTGGCGTGGCTCTTACGCAGTACCGAGCAAGGACGCGTGTGGCAGCGCTGGGCGTCACCACCCGTCACCACCCGAATCGGCCTGCAAGCCGCATGGGATGCGGCTGAGCGCTGGAGCCGCACGCCACTGCCAGAGGACGCGGCACGTGCCGTGACACTCATGCCCGTCAGTAGCTGGCAGTTGTTTTACTACCGTGGCGATGCCTGGAGTAACCCACTGTCATCCGCCGGCGGGTCAGGTGCGGACACCTCGACTAAGTTACCCGACAGCGTGCAGTTGATTTTGGATCTGCCCGCTGGCAAGCTCACGCGCTACTGGATTGCGCCTCGGCAAGGAGCGACGCGGTGAGGCAAAGACAACCTCTTTGTCACCAACGCGGCGCCGCTATTTTGGTGGCGATGCTTGTTGTCGCCTTGGTTGCTACGCTGGCGGCAGGACTCCAGTGGCGGCAGTGGCGGATGCTTCAGCAAGAAGCAGCAGCGCGTGCGCAAAGCCAAGCGGGCTGGGTCTTGGTGGGCGCACTCGATTGGGCGCGGCTGATTTTGCGCGAGGATGCACGCTCGGCAGGCAATATCGGCATCATTGACCATTTGGGCGAGCCGTGGGCACTGCCGTTGCAAGAGGCCAAGCTGGCATCGTTTTTGACGGCCGATAGTCTCTCCGATCCCAGTCAAGATGCGGCGTATTTATCGGGCTACCTCACGGACGCGCAAAGCAAGATTAACCTTACCAACTTGGTGTCCAGCCAAACGGGCGAAGCCGTGCTGTCAACCAGTACCTATCAAAGTCTGACGCGGCTATATCAGCAACTAAACCTTCCTGTTGCAGAGCTTAAAAATTGGGCCGCGCGCTGGCAAGCCAAAGCGGACGGTGCTTTGCGTCCCACGCGTATTGAGCAGCTCACGTGGCTAGGCGTGCCCCGCAGCAGCGTTGAGCTGCTAAAGCCCCACCTGACGATCTTGCCAAACCGCACGCCCATTAATCTCAATACGGCAAGCGCCATCGTGGTCTTTGCTGCGGTGCCTGGTATCGATATGGGCGCTGCGCAAAAGCTGGTGGCTGGGCGCGCGCAGTCGCCGCTGCAAAAATTATCGGAAGCTAGCAACATGATGAGTCTAGGTACAAACTTGCTGGAGACCGACTTCAGCATCTACAGCCAATACTTTGAAGTGCGTGGTCGTTTGCGCCTAGGCGATTGGATGGTGATCGAAGAGTCGCTGGTGCAGCGCGAAGGTTTCAACGTCACTACGGTTTGGCGCAGGCGGCTATGAGCGACACGAACGAGCTTTTTTTAGAAGGCTATAGGCTCTACACCCAAGGGCGCGAGGCCGAGGCGCTCGGTTGTTTTGACGCGGTGATTGCCGCCGCCCCAGATTACTGGCAAGCGCGCAACAACAGAGCTGTGCTACTGCAAAACGCGGAGCGGTACGAAGAAGCTTTAATGGATGCCGACTATCTCCTCAAGCTAGAGGCTGCAAACGCAGGCATGAGTGCGGGCACATGGGCAATGCGCGGACGCATCATGCTCAGGCTCAATCGGTTTGCCGATGCGCTCGCGTGCTACGCACGCGTTCGCGAGCTTGACCCCTCCTATCCGCTCGATGTGTACGAAGAAGCTTTTTGCCGGCTCTCGCTGGGCGACTATGCGGCGGGCTGGCCATTACACGAGGTACGCTGGCGTACTGACTCGATGCAGGCTGCGACGACGCAGCTAGAGCAGCGCGGCTATGCCCAGCCGATGTGGCTGGGGCAGGAATCGCTTGTAGGCAAAACTATTTTTTTATGGCCCGAGCAGGGCTATGGCGATACGTTGCAGTTTTGTCGCTACGTCCATGTGGTGCAGCAGATGGGAGCCAAAGTGATTTTGGCAACCAACCAACCCATGCTGCGTTTGCTAAAAAATGCTTTTACGCATCCTGATATTGAAGTCGTCCTTGATTTAGTCAGTAACCCCTACGCCTTTGATTTTCATTGCCCCCTGATGAGTTTGCCGTTGGCTTGTGGCACCGATAGCTTGGACAAAATTCCTAGCCAAGCCCCCTATCTCTTTGCGGATGCGCAAAGTAGGCAGCAATGGCAAACTGCTCTGCAGGCCTTGCCACATAAGGGCTTGAACATAGGGCTTTTGTGGGCGGGCGGGCCAAGGCCCAACCAGCCCACGCTGCAAAGCATTGATGCGGCACGCTCTTTAAGGCTTCCGCAATTCGCGCCTTTGTTCGATTTTGCGCAAACCAGCCACGTGCAGTTTTTTAGCTTGCAGCTCGGCGAGCCTGCCAAGCAACTGCAAGAGCAGCAAGGGCTTCCCATCATCGACCTCACGGCAGAGCTGAAGGATTGGGCGGATACGGCGGCGCTTGTCGCCAACCTTGATCTTGTGATTACTTGCGATACGGCTGTTGCGCACCTTGCCGCCGCGATGGGCAAACCGACGTGGATCTTGTCGCGCTTTAACGGTTGCTGGCGTTGGTTGACTGATCGAGATGACAGCCCGTGGTACCCCACTGTGCGACTCTTTCGGCAAACCACGTGTGGCGATTGGGCCAGCGTGATGCGTGAGGTGAGCACTGCGCTGGAAGTAAAGTTAAACGAGACAACGTATGAGTGAGCCGCTGCAACTTTTTACCGATGCCATTGCTTTGCAAAACGAAGGGCGTTTTGCAGAAGCGGTTGACAAATACGATGAATTTTTGCTGAGCTATGTTGGTAGTGCGCAAATGCATACCAACCGCGGCCTTGCGCTATTTGAACTGGGGCGCACGGGCGAGGCCATTGCGGCTTACCGTGAAGCCGTGCTCTGTGATGCGGGTTACTTTGATGCGCACTACAGCATGGGGCTGGCGCTGTTTGTGGAGCGTCGCTACCTTGATGCGCTAATGAGTTTTGATGGCGCGATGGCGATTGCACCAAGCGCGGATGCGTATGTTTCGCGCGGATCCACGCACATGGAACTAGGGCAATACGAGTCAGCGTTAGATGACTATGATGCCGCCTTGCGCATCAATCCAAACTTTGCCAAAGCCCATATGAATAAAGGCTCGGCACTATATGAAATGGAGCGATTAAGCGAAGCCCAAGCTTGCTACGAGCAAGCGCTCTTGCTTCATCCAAGCGATCACAACACAGAGTGGAATGAGGCACTATGTCTTTTGCGAGCGGGCAATTTACGCCGTGGATGGCCGCTTTACGAGCGCCGCTTGGAGGGCAGTTTGAGTCAGCCCCTTCGGCGAGCAGCGTACGGCAAACCACGCTTTTCAGGTTTGGCAACGGCGGATCGATTAGCAGGCAAAACGATCTTGCTCTGGCCAGAGCAAGGGCATGGGGATGTGATGCAGTTTTGCCGCTATGCGCACGAGTTGGAGCGATTGGGCGCAACGGTCATCTTGGAGGTTTATCCACCCTTGCTGCGTTTGCTGGAAACATCATTTGCAAACACGGATATTCGTGTGGCATTGGATGGGACGGTAAGCCCCTCCGAGTTTGACTTTCATCTGCCACTTTTGAGCTTGCCGCTTATTTGCGGCACGGACAGTTTGGACAACATTCCAACTCGCACAACGTATCTTTTTGCTGTACCGCAAGAGGCGCAGGCGTGGCAAGAGCGCTTGACGAATCAAGGTTTGCATCAGGGTTTTCGTATGGGTCTGGTGTGGGCGGGCGGTCATCGGCCCCATCAACCGATTGATGCCAAGGTGGATGCGGCTCGCTCGCTGCGCCTTGAAGCGTTCGCGCCACTCGTTGCGCTGTCGCAGACGATGGATGTGCAATTCTTTAGCCTGCAATTGGGCGAACCTGCTCGGCAATTAGAGGGTATGCAAGGCTTGCCCATCATTGATTTGACGGCTGATGTGCATGACTGGGCAGATACGGCGGCTCTTATTGCTAACTTAGACCTAGTGATTTCTTGCGATACAGCGGTTGCGCATCTTGCCGCCGCTATGGGCAAACCCACATGGCTACTTGCCCGCTTTAATGGCTGTTGGCGCTGGCTACAGGGTGGAGACGATAGTCCGTGGTACCCCACCGTGCGGCTCTTTCGGCAAACCACGCGTGGTGATTGGGAGGGTGTGATGGCGCATGTCACGACAGGGTTGACGACCGTGCTGCAAAACGCGTCCATCATGACCGCCATCCATATCAACCGTGGCCTAGCGCTATGGCAATTGCAGCGGTTCAATGAAGCCATTGCCAGCTACGGGCGAGCGATTGCGTGCGATCCGCAAAACGCCATTGCTTATAACGAGCGCGGCAATGCCCACTATGCACTTGGGCAAAACGAGCAGGCACTGCTTGATTTCGATGCGGCGCTTGCCATCCATCCTGATTTGCGTATTGCACGTCACAACCGCGCCGCACTGCTTTTGAGGTTTGAAAGATATCAAGAAGCTTCGAATGATGTAGATCATTTGCTAACGCTGGGCAGCGCCGATGCCACAACGCATTACAACCACGCCCTGGCACGGCAGGCCTGCAATCAGTATGCCCTTGCGATTGCAAGCTATGAGCATTGTTTGCAATTAGACCCGGGCAATGTGAATGCGCTGTGGAATGAATCGCAGTGCCGACTAGCTCTGGGTGACTATGCCAATGGCTGGCGCAAATTTGAATGGCGCTGGCAAAGCGCCAATTTAAAACCTTATCAGCGGCGTTATACGCAGTCCTTGTGGCTAGGTCAAGAGCCCTTGGTTGGCAAAACGATTTTGCTCTGGCCCGACCAAGGTTTCGGTGATGTGATGCAATTTTGCCGCTATGCGCGGTTGGTGCAGCAAAGGGGTGCAACCGTACTGCTTGCCACCAGCCCACCTTTATGGCGATTGTTTGTGCAATCCTTTGCGGGCACTGGCGTTGTGGTTGTTCCTGATGGCGAGCACGTCGAATTTGACTTTCATGCGCCTTTAATGAGTTTGCCTTTGGCTTGCGGTACGGATAGCGTAGAGCGCATTCCCGCCCTTCACCCTTATCTCTTCGCTACCCCCGTCAATGTCCCGCAGCCCTCTGTCCATCAGGGTTTGCGCGTAGGCTTGGTTTGGGCGGGTGGTTATCGTCCCCATCAACCCGAATTGAAATCCGTGGATGCAGCTCGCTCGCTCAAGTTTTCGCAGTTTGCGCCACTTGCCGCACTCACACAAATAAAAGGCATGCAGTTTTTTAGCTTGCAATTAGGCGAACCTGCCAAGCAAATGGAGGATGTGCAAGACTTCCCCATCATTGATTTAACGGCTGATCTGCATGATTGGGCAGAAACCGCCGCGCTAGTGGCCGGCTTAGACCTTGTGATTTCTTGCGACACCGCCGTTGCGCATCTTGCCGCGGCTATGGGCAAACCGACGTGGATTTTGTCTCGCTTTAATGGCTGCTGGCGCTGGCTGCAAGACCGAGATGACAGCCCGTGGTATCCCACCGTGCGGCTCTTTCGCCAAAAAACGCAGGGCGACTGGGAGTCGGTGATTGCCGAAGTCGCTCTGGCCTTGGATTCATACAATGGCTGATATGTTTGTTTTGACCCCCTCTCCGCTTGATCCCAAGAGCATGTACCTGACGCTGCCAGCCGATCGTTTATCGGTGCATGAAATCACGCTGCCGCCAACACCCGCGCATCGGCTGCAAGCTGCACTGGCTGGGGCTTTGGAGGAGCAACTGCTAGACGATCCAGTCGATTTGCACTTTGCTTTAGCGCCAGATGCGGCGACCCGAATGCGAGCTGGGCGTCCGTTTGAGGTGATGGTCTGCGAAAAAGCTTGGCTCAAAGATCTGCTTGCCAAGCTGGTGGCCGAGGGGCACACGATTACGGCGATTCAACCCGAATCCACAGAGCGTCAGTTTGTGGGTTGGAATCTGGCGCAGTTTGATTTTCGCACCCAGCCGCGCATAACTGCTCTTCTGCAAGGCACAGCCAGTATGGCTTGGCGAGCACCCCAGTGGCGTTGGGCGCGCATTGCCGTGGCAGCGGTTATCGTGATTAACATCATCGGGCTCAACATTTGGGCGTGGCGTGATCGAGCCGATTTGGCGACGGGTCGCGAACAGTTGGGCCGTATCCTCATGCAAACGTACCCCGAGACGCAGGTGGTGGTCGATGCGCCACTGCAAATGGCGAAGGCCTTGGCGCGGGACAAAGCCCGGCTCGGAGGGCAGGACGGCTTTGGCCTAGAGGCACAACTAGCCAGCAAAGCCATATCAGGAAAGACCTACAGTCAGATTGAGTATGCAAATAACGAGCTCAAACTTTCAGAATTGACTGCGAGTAAGCCATGAGAGATTGGTTTAACCAACGCCGTCCGCGCGAGCAGTGGCTTCTAGTAGGCTTGACATGGCTAGCCAGTATCGCTGTGGTTTGGTGGATAGCGATTGCACCCGCGCTGCAAACGTACAGCGCCTCTGGTGCTGCACACGCCAAGTTAGACGGCGAACTTGCACAGATGCAGGCAATGGCCGTTTCAGCGAAGCAGCTGAAAGCTTCACCCAAGGTCAGCGCCATGCAAGCGCAGATGTGGCTGGACGCATCCATTAAAAAACTTGGCAAAGTCAGTATGAGCACGCAAGGCAATCGCGTGCAAATTAACTTTGCAGGTGCTACCCCTGAAGCCCTTGCCGCGTGGCTAGCCGAGGCTCGCACCTCGGCGCAACTCTTAGCGGTGCAAGCCAATTGGAAGCGTGCTGCCAATGCGACGGAGGCTTTGTGGGAAGGCTCGTTGGCCTTTGAGTTGCCTGCCAAATAAATAGGCACGCACGATATGCAAGCACTTAAAAAATGGACGCTAGGTGGCATCGCTACTGGCGCTGTCTTTGCGCTGATTGCCTGTGCTCCCGCGAGCTGGCTTGCGAGCAGCATCGCCAGCAGCAGCGGCAGACAAATGCTCTTACAAGCGCCGCGAGGAACAGTTTGGCAGGGCTCGGCTGATTTGGTACTGTCGGGCGGCGAAGGCAGCACGGGCGCGGTTAGTTTGCCGTCTCGGCTTCAGTGGCAAATCAATCTTGTGTGGCTTGGCCTCGATGTGAGTCTGAGCGCGCCTTGTTGCACCCTTGCTGCAAGCCCCGTCCAGCTTGGCTTGCGGGCAGGTACGGGTAGTCTGTCGGATATTGAGTGGCGGTTAAACACGCCGTATCTTGGCCTCCCTGTGGGGTTGCTCGCGGGGCTTGGTGCGCCTTGGAATACGTTGCAATTGGCGGGTGAACTGCTGTTTACCAGTGATCAGCTGGCGGGCAGGTGGTCACGCATAGGAGGGCTTACAGATATGTCGGGGCGCGCCTCTTTGCAGGCAACCAATGTGGGTACAGCGCTCTCTACCGTGAGGCCGCTGGGAAGTTATCGCCTCAGCGCGACGGGCGCGGTACTCAAGCTAGAAACATTGGACAGCGCACCTAGCGCCGCAGTGTTGCTTCTCTCGGGCACAGGTCAAATTGAACAGGGCCGCGCTAGCTTCTCTGGCGAGGCGATGGCCGCCCAAGGCTTTGAGGAGGCGCTGTCCAACCTGCTCCATATTGTTGGACAATGGCAACCCAGCACTGACGGGCGTTCGCGCTCGATTTTGAAGTTATGAGACACCTACTTATGAAACCATTCCTTGTCATGATTGGCCTTGCGCTGTGCGTTGTGCTGGGCGCCTGGTCGCAGACGCCAAAGAAGAGTGCGCCTCGCACTGCGGTTGCCGCACCCGTCACGCTGAACTTTGTCAATGCCGAAATTGATGCCGTGGCCCGCACGATTGCCACGCTCACCAATCGCAATGTGGTGGTTGATCCGCGCGTGAAAGGACAAATAAATCTATCCACCGAAAAGGCAGTCAGTAGCGGTGAGGCTTTCAATCAATTTTTAAGCGCCCTGCGCTTGCAAGGCTATACGGTGGTGGAATCGGGTGGACTCTACAAGGTCGTGCCCGAGGCGGATGCAAAGTTGCAAGGCGGCGAGTCCACTGTGGTGGCGCCAGGGGAGAGCAGCAAAAGTGCTGGCAACCAAATTGTGACAAAGATATTTACGCTTAGCTTTGAAAGTGCGAACAACTTAGTGCCGATTTTGCGACCACTTATTAGTCCCAATAACACCATCAACGTTAGCACCAGCAACAACTCGCTCATCATCACCGACTACAACGAAAACTTGTCACGCATCGCTCGTATCATTGCGGCGCTCGATGTCGCGAACGCCACCGATATTGAAATTGTGCCGCTTAAAAATGGGCTGGCCAATGACTTAGCACCGCTTTTGCTGCGTTTGCTTGAGCCCAGTAGTGCCACAGGCGCGGCACCTGCTGGCGGCGCGGTAGACGGCTCGTTCAAAACGACGGTCGTGGCCGAGCCACGTAGCAATGCGCTCATCGTGCGGGCTGCCAATCCTGCGCGTTTATCGCTGGCTAAGTCACTGATTCGTCAGCTCGATCAACCTGCGTCCAACGGCAACGGCGCTGCGGGCAACATCTATGTGGTGCCGCTTAAAAATGCCGATGCGACTAAGCTAGCGGTCACGCTGCGTGCGGCTTTGCAGGCCACCGCCTCTGGAAACGCCAGTGCGTCTGGCCTTGCGGGTAGTACATCATCAAACACAAGCAGTACGGTGGCGGGCAGTGCTGCCACAGCGCCGATTGCGGCGAGCGCTCAGCCAAGCACTGGCGGACAAATTCAGGCCGACCCTGCGACCAATTCGCTCATCATCACGGCGCTGGAGCCGCAGTACCGCCAATTGCGCGCCGTGATTGACAAGCTCGATGTACGCCGTGCGCAGGTGTTTGTCGAGACGTTGATTGCCGAAGTCAACTCCGATAAAGCGGCCGCCTTTGGTGTGCAGTGGCAAGGCGTAGTCGGCAACACCGCATTAGGTACTAACTTTGGTACCACGGGCAACTTAGCAACGATTACCAGCAACACCGCAGCTGGAACGGCCAGCACGCTGAGTCGTGGACTCAATCTTGGTGTTATACAGAGAATTGGCTCGAATAATCAGCTTGGATTTTTAGCGAATTTTTTAGAAACCACGGGCGACGGCAATGTGCTCTCTACGCCCAATTTACTCACGCTGGATAACGAAGAAGCAAAAATTGTGGTTGGCCAAAACGTGCCGTTTTTAACTGGGCAATACACCAATACCTCCAGTGGCAGCACGACCAATCCGTTTCAAACCATCGAGCGCAAAGATGTGGGTATTACGCTACGTGTACGGCCGCAAATTAGCGAAAACGGCACGATCAAAATGACCATCTTTCAAGAGGTGTCTAGCGTGGATTCGACGACGGTGAACTCGACTTCGGGTTTGACTACGAATAAGCGCTCGCTAGAGTCAAATGTGCTGGTTGAAGATGGTGCGATCATCGTACTAGGTGGCCTGCTGCAAGATACCCAGGCCAACAATCAAAGCCGCGTGCCTGGCTTAGCCAGCATCCCGTTTTTTGGGGCATTGTTTCGTAGTGAAAACAAAACCCGCGCCAAGACTAACTTGATGGTGTTTTTGCGACCCGTCATCGTGCGCGATGGTGCAACCACCGAAGCACTCTCGCTGCAGCGTTTTGAAAATATGCGTAGCATGCAGCTAGATCAAGCAGAACAAGACAAGATCAACTCCCCGCGTTTTAACTTTGGTGTGCCCGTGTTGCCAGAAAATTCACCAGCTAAAAATGCGCCTTTGATGCAGATGACACCGATGTCTCCAGCACCCGCCCCGGCCAGCCCAGTGAAATAACGCTCACATTAGCTATGCGCCACCCCTTGCCCTATGCGTTTGCTCGTACCCAGCAGCTCTTGCTGGTGGATGATGGCGCACAGCTAATTCTGCTGCAAGCCACGTCCAGTAAGGCTTCTGGGCTATCGGAAGTGAAGCGAAAGTATGCGGGACAAGGTTTAAAGTTGGAATTGGTGGATGACGCAGAACTCGCTCAGCGCATCAGCCAAGCCTATGCCAGCGGCGAGTCCAGCGCCCAGCAAGTGGTGAGCGAAGTGCAATCGGACGCCGACCTCTCGCGCATGATGCAAGAGCTGCCAGCGGTGGAAGATTTGCTGGAGTCCGCAGGCGACGCGCCCATCATCCGAATGCTCAACGCCCTCCTCACGCAAGCCGCGCGGGATGGCGCAAGTGATATTCACATCGAGCCTTACGAGCGCCATTCCGTCGTCCGCTTTAGGGTGGACGGGGCGCTGCGCGAAGTCGTGCAGCCCAATCGCGCCTTGCACGCCGCGCTGATTTCACGCCTCAAAATCATGGCGGAACTCGATATTGCTGAAAAACGCTTACCGCAAGACGGTCGCATCAGTCTTCGCATTGGCACTCGCGCGGTCGACGTGCGTGTCTCGACGCTGCCCTCGGCTTATGGCGAACGCGCCGTGCTGCGCTTACTCGACAAGTCTGAGTCCAAACTCACGTTAGAAGCCGTTGGCATGCAAGGTGAGGTGCTCAAACGTTTCTTGCATTTGATTGAGCAGCCGCACGGCATCATCCTCGTCACGGGTCCCACGGGCTCAGGCAAAACCACCACGCTGTACTCGGCGCTTGGCAAGCTGGATGCGCGGTCGAGCAACATCATGACGGTGGAAGACCCGATTGAGTACGAGCTTGCGGGCATCGGGCAAACGCAGGTCAACGCCAAAATTGATCTCGACTTTGCCAAGGCTCTGAGAGCCATCTTGCGCCAAGACCCCGACGTCATCATGATTGGCGAGATCCGCGATTTTGAAACGGCGCAAATTGCGATTCAAGCTTCACTGACGGGCCACTTGGTGCTGGCGACCTTGCACACCAACGATGCGGCCAGTGCCGTCACGCGCTTGATCGATATGGGCATCGAGCCGTTTTTACTCAGCTCGTCGCTCCTCGGTGTGCTCGGCCAGCGTTTGGTTCGCAAGCTGTGCAAAGTCTGCGGTGGCACGGGCTGCAGCGAATGCTCTCACACAGGCTATTTGGGCCGCACAGGTATTTTTGAATTACTGACTACAGACGACGCGCTTAAAGCTTTGATTCACACGAGCGCCAGCGAAGCGCATATCCGCGAAGCAGCGATTGTGGGCGGGATGCAGCTCATGCGCGAGGATGGTGAACGTTTAATTGCCAGCGGCATCACCAGCCGCGAAGAGTTGGTTCGCGTGACGCGAGACTAGAGTCACGGTATACTGTAAACCGAACTGTAAACCGAATAAAAGGCCTTTTGGAGAAACGAAATGGGCAAAGCTCTCAAAAATCCTCCCGTATATTTCACATTAATGCAGGTGAAATTTAATCCACGGTTAGCTCTGGAAGAGCATATAGGTAGCATTCAAGAAAAATTCCGTATTGCTGATTTCCCTGATTATCAAGAACAAAAAAATGTAACTATCCAAATAACTATAGGTCTGGATGGACAACAGACCCCTACGCAGGCAGACCAAAAGAGCTTCTTATTTGGTGATATTGATAGAACACACGTATTTGTGTTGGACCAACGAGGTCTGACGCTGCAATCTACGAACTATGGCACATTTAAAGCGTTTTCAGGAAAATTTCTCTCTGGTTTGAAGCTGGTTCATGAAGTTTTGTCGCTTAGTTATGCTGAGCGTATAGGGCTGCGATATCTAGATCGAATTATTCCGAAAGATGGCGATGATATTGGCCTCTATCTAGAAAACTCTGCGTATGCATTAACCTCAAAAATTGCTGGAAAATCCCTTTATACCTATACAGAAGCTAGAAATGAAATTGACTCAATAACATTATTGAGTAGAGCAATGGTTCAGGAAGGCCCTCTGTCTTTCCCTCCTGATTTACAACCAGGTCAGTTGCGTATCAACCCGGTGCTTGCTAGTCACAACGGAATCCACGCGCTTTTAGACAATGATGGCTCTTTTCCAAACCGTGAAGCCTTTGATCTTGCGCGTATAGAGGCACACTTAGATGAAATTCATGGTGTTGTCAAAAAGGCATTTGAGGCGATGACGACTGATCACGCACGAGCCGTTTGGGATAAATGATTATGTTCATTGCCGACTTGCCTCCTCCTATTCCTGCGATTTACCGCTTGGCAACTGCAGCGCAGTGGAGGCCTCAATCGCCGCTGCTCGGTGTCGGCAGCGCTGGTACAGGCGGCATTGAAGGACGGCAGTTTTTTAGCTCTTCTCCCAATGGTTATCTACCAAGATGCATCACGATTCAAGAACTTAATGTGCCCGAGGTTAGCTTTGCAGCCTTAATGGGGAGCATCAAAATTGGTTTTGAGCGTGTTATGTCCCATTTGCCTTCGATTTTCGGAGTATCTCGTCAAACGCTCTACAACTGGCTCAATGGAGAAACTCCAAAAGAGCAGCATCAAGAAAAAATTCGCCAGCTTGCCAAGGCGGCGCTTGTTTTTACAGATGCTGGATTTAAGCCAACACCTGTAATGCTTGATCGCACAATAGTAAATGGACAATCGTTTATTGACTTGCTTAACCACAATGCAGACGGAACAGAGAGCGCAAATAAGCTAATGCGCATTGTGAATGGCGGCGCACAAGAGCGGGCTAAATTGGATCAGATATTAGGAAATAGAAAACCAAAGCCGTTGAATGCGTCAGACATTGGTCGTCCATCTTTTAATGAAAGTGTCTGACCAGCATGGGCGACGTAGAGACAATTTGGACTCGTGATACGTCATGGAGGCAGGGTCATCTTCTTTCGCGCGAAGCTTTCAATAAACTAGAACTACAGAAGTTAAATTCATCTACGGATGCTTGCGCTGTAGTTGTTAGCCATGACTGTGATTTGGCTAATCCAAATCTTGAAGATGAGCCTGATGTAGAAATTATTGTTGGAAGTTTCGTCGCCAAGCTAGATGGCAATTACGCTCATGCAAAAAATCCGAGGACCGTGCATTTAGAGGTGAAGGCAGGAGATCAAAAGAAATTCATTTCACTCACGGCAACCAAAAAGATTGTTGTTTCTAAAAATTCATTGGCGCCGTTCACACCAGACGTCAATTATGAGTTT
>JANPAS010000086.1:0-5225 GCA_031430035.1 Comamonadaceae bacterium
TAAATTGCCACTGTTCACTGCCTCGCAGGCCATGCTGGATATGGCTTTCCAGTCATTGATTCATACAGATTTAGGGCTTTATGTGATCGTGGATTCAAGCAGCTGGGTAGAGCGCGTACTCAAGGCTGGGGGCAAAACTGTGCAACTACGCATCAAAGATTCAGCTCAAAGCAATCTACGTAGTGAAATCAAAACTAGCATTGCTACGGCAAAAAAATACGGGGCACAACTCTTCATCAACGACCACTGGCAAATCGCGATGGAGGAAGGCGCTTACGGTATTCACATCGGCCAAGAAGACATGGAAACGCTCGGGGTGGATGCCCTGCAAGCCATAGCCAATAAGGGCTGCAGGCTAGGTATTAGCACGCACGCCTACTGGGAAGTGTGCAAAGCGCTGGCAGTCAAACCCAGCTACATTGCCTGCGGCCCGATTCATCCAACCGCGGCCAAAGCCATGCCGTGGATTCCGCAAGGCAACGACAACTTGGCTTATTGGTGCAGCAAACTTAAGTCCTCTGGCATCCCAGTTGTCGCTATTGCAGGCATGGATGCCGCACGTGCGACTGAGGCCACGCAATGCGGCGCTGCTAGCGTAGCGGTGATTAGTGCCGTGACGGCAGCAAGCGATCCTGAAGGCGTGATCCACGAGCTACAAGCGGCTATCGCACGTGGAGGGACATTGCCTGCTTGGCCTGTGCCCAGCAGGGCAAGACCAACGCTCAGTTAGTCGTCAAATGTTGGCGTTTCAACGCCCAGCACCTTGTGCAATTTCGGACTCGTCGTCGTGTATTGCAAATGAATTTTTTTATCAGGAAAAATAAACGGCGCAGCACCAAAAGCTGCTAGCGCACACTCATGAAAACCCGACAAAATCAGCTTCTTTTTGCCTGGATAGGTATTGATATCGCCAACGGCAAAAATACCTGGCACGTTGGTTGAAAACTTTTCAGTATCAACCTTGAGTTGCTTACGCTCAATCTCTAAGCCCCAGTTGGCAATGGGACCAAGCTTTGGCGAGAGGCCAAAGAACACCAGCATCGTGTCCATGGGCACCACGCGCGTGACACCATCGCCGCCCGTGACTTTGGCACCCACAAGCTTGCCGTCTTTTTCCTCAATGCCTGTGACTTGTCCCACAATGAATTGCATCTCGTAGGCATCGCACAGCTCTTTCATCTTGGCAACGCTTGCGGGCGCAGCCTTGAAGCCATCACGGCGGTGCACGAGGATGACGGACTCCGCCTTGTTGGCGCCACCGTCTTTGTTGCCTTCGCAAAAGTTAAGCGCCCAGTCGAGTGCTGAATCGCCGCCGCCCACAATGATGAGGTTTTTACCTGCAAAATCGGCGGGATTTTTAACACGGTAGTGCATCTGCGTGCCATCGTAGGCTTCAATGCCCTCGACCCTAAGCAGACGTGGCTGAAACGCACCCACGCCAGCAGCAATGAAGATCGTTTTTGTCAAAAACTGCGTGCCTTTGGAGGTTTCAATAAAAAAACGACCATCCTCTTTCTTTTCAACGACAGTGACTTCTTGACCCAAGTGAAACGTCGCGCCAAAGGGCTCAATTTGCTTGAGGAGCGAATCGGTCAACTCTTGCCCCGTACACACAGGCACGGCAGGAATGTCATAAATCGGTTTATCGGGATAGAGCTCGACGCATTGGCCGCCGACGTGCTCTAGCGAGTCAATCACGTGCGCTTTAATCTCAAGCAGCCCCAGCTCAAATACTTGGAAAAGCCCCACAGGGCCTGCGCCGACGATAACGGCATCAGTTTCAATAATCGTTGATGTACTCATAATTTTGTCTTCAAGTTGCCCCTATGCAATAGGGGAAATGTCGCGTAGCGACAAAGGGGTTCTTACCTTATCAATTCACTCAACTTATCGGTTTTATCTTTCCAAGCATCCGCATCAGGCAAAGCTGGCTTACGCTTAGTGATCGACTTCCAACCTGCAGCCCTTGCCAGCTCAACGTTGAGCTTGATAAAGTGGAGCTGATCGGGTGGTAAATCTTCTTCCGCATAAATAGCGTTCACGGGGCACTCGGGAATGCAGACGGCGCAGTCAATGCACTCATCGGGATCGATGACCAGCATATTGGGGCCTTCGCGGAAGCAGTCCACGGGGCAAACGTCCACGCAGTCGGTATATTTGCATTGGATACAGGATTCAGAAACGACGTGTGTCATGGTGTTCTTCTAATTTGAAATTTAATGTAACTTTTGATTTTAACTGGACGTCTATTGAATCAAAACTGCGCCCGATGTCTTATTAGTCGCAGGATCAACCAAAATCATCGCACCCAAAGTGCGTGACTGGGCGTAAGGCCGAGCAGGAATACCTGCTGCGAGTTGCAGCGTCACGCGACCAATCGCATTGGGTTTCAGCTCATGAGATGCTGTCTCAGTCAAGTCACGAATATCCAGCACGTGATCAATGGACTTGACCTTCGCTTTCACCCAGCGATGCCCATGCAAGGCCTGATAGACACGGCCAGGGGTCAAGTCTTCATCATCCATCCAGGCGACCGTGGCGCTGATTTCGCGTTGCTCGGGGGCGGCGCCCAGGCCAAGAATCCAATCGCCACGTGAGAGGTCAGCTTCTTGGTCGAGGATGATGCCCACACTTTGACCCGCAACTTGTGAGTCTAGCGGCGCACGTGTGGTGCTAAGTACTTGCGATACTTTGGCAGACTTGCCGCTTGGGAACAAAGTGACCACAGAGCCAATGCTGGCATGGCCTGCGGCAATACGGCCCCAAAACACGCGACGACCTTGGCTGGTGTCGGATGAACTTGAGAACTTCTCCACCCACTGCACGGGCATAGCAAAGTTGCTCGCAGAATCCTCTGATTGAGTAGGCAATGTTTCCAGCAATGCAAGCAAGCTCTTACCGCTGTAACCGCACCAGCCGCTGGTAGCTTCCACTACATTCGTACCCATCAGCGCCGACATCGGAATCGTTGCCGTAGCGGTGATTTTTGCCTCCACGCAAAACGCTTGCAAAGCCTTATCTATATTGACATACGCCAGAGTCGGATCTTCAACAGCATCGAGCTTGTTAATGGCAAACACAATGCTAGGCACACGAAGGAGTTGCACGAGCAAGCTATGTCTGCGCGTTTGCGGGAGTAACGTCAGTAGCGAATTCTTCCAATCGAGTTTGGTCGCATCCACCAGCACCACAGCTGCGTCTGCGCTACTAGCAGCCGTCACCATGTTGCGGGTGTATTGCTCGTGGCCAGGTGCATCGCCAATGATGAATTTGCGCGTGGGGGTGGCGAAATAACGATACGCCACATCAATGGTGATGCCCTGCTCGCGCTCAGCCGCTAAACCATCAGTCAGTAGCGCTAAATCAGCCGCGCCGCTTTTGCTCACACCTGCCAATTGGTCTTGCAGCACCGATTTGCTATCGACCAGCAAGCGCCCAATCAGCGTGCTTTTGCCATCATCGACTGAGCCGCAGGTAATAAATTTAAGGGCGGAAAGTTGTGTAGTCGTAGTCATCAGAAGTACCCCTCTTTTTTACGTTTTTCCATCGAGGCATCCGAAGTCTGATCGTCCATACGCGTTGCGCCGCGCTCACTAATATCTGCTGCAATCGTCTCAATCACGATATCTGCTGCGGTCGCGGCCAAGCTCTCCACGGGTGCCGTACAGGTGATGTCGCCTACGGTTCTAAATCGGACGTTTTTTGTGACAACGATTTCGCCCGCACGTGGCGGCGTAAGTGGCGTCACGGGCACCAGCAGTGCACTACCGAGGTCGTTTGCACCGCCACCGCTTCTGCGCACCACGACTTCACGCTTGTGCGTGTAGTAAATGCTGGGCAGGGCAATGTTCTCGCGATCAATGTATTGCCAGATATCAAGCTCAGTCCAATTGGAGATTGGGAACACACGGAAATGCTCGTCAGGCGCGTGGCGCGTATTGAACAAATTCCAAAGTTCAGGGCGTTGGTTTTTAGGCTGCCACTGGCCAAAGCTGTCGCGGTGACTAAAGATGCGCTCCTTGGCACGCGCCTTCTCTTCATCGCGTCGTGCGCCGCCAATCAAGGCATCGAATCGGAACTCTTCAATGGCCTCTAACAACGTCACTGATTGATGCGCGTTGCGTGGCTCATCAGGACTGCGAAGGCGCACCGTACCACGAGCCATCGAGTCTTCCACGCTACGCACAATCAGCTTTGCTCCCAATTCTTCCGCGCGTGAATCACGGAAATCGGTCACTTCTTTGTAGTTGTGTCCTGTATCAATCATCAAGAGCGGATACGGTAAGCCGCCCGATCCTGCACCATCCTTGCTTTTAGAGCCAAAGGCTTTTTCGGCGCACTTCAGCAGCACGAGCGAATCTTTGCCGCCAGAGAACAAAAGCGTCGGACGCTCGAATACGGCAGCCACTTCGCGCAAGATGAAGATGGTTTCTTCTTCCAGTGCGTCAAGATGGGAATTGTTTAGATACGCACTCTCAGTATTTGATCCCTCCTGCGAAGTAGGGGGGATGTCACGAAGTGACAGGGGGGTCTTAGCCGCGCCAGCAACCCCGTTGTCGCTTTGCGACATTTCCCCTACTACCGCAGGGGCAATCAATTCATCATTCTTCACATGTAATCCACATTCTTTAGCGTTTTGATCTTCCCACCACCAGCGCCCTGCTCTAAAGTCCTCACCAAGGCTGACCGCGCGGGTGCAAGGCTCGCAGCCAATGCTAGGGTAAAACTTGTCATGCAGTGCGTTGTAAGGAACCTTGTGCAGGGTGATGTAATGCAGCACATCGCCCCAAGTCCAATCGACCAATGGGTTGTATTTGGTACGTGCCGCGTCCGATGTATCGACAGCGTGAACATCAGCACGAGCGGCAGATTGCTCCGCTCGCATCCCTGTAATCCATGCCGCATAACCCGCAAGCGCACGGCCTAGCGGCTCAACTTTGCGAATGTGGCAGCAAGCTTTGCGCAAATCTAACGACTCGCGCATGGCGAGTTCGCCATTCGTTTTAACGAAGTGAATCGCTTGTTCTTGCACAGGTTCAAATACGCGCCAAGCCAATGTGGATGTGGCCTCTGAGCTTGCTAGTAAAGCCAAAGTTTCGCTATGCAACTTGCCCGTATTGAGTACAAACACGTCGGCATTGTGATTTGATTCAGCCTTCAAACTCTCCAGTAAATGTGTAATCACAACGTCTTCTGCACCTAAGCTAGAAGCCTGCGTGATGTGC
>JANPAS010000087.1:0-4415 GCA_031430035.1 Comamonadaceae bacterium
GCTCACGGCAAGGGTTTCAGGCCGACTGCGCAGTTTCAAACTCACTTTGAAGCTCTCGTCACGATGCACTGATGCGATGTTGGATACCCGAACGACCGTTCCTCGGTGAACTTGCCAAAAGACGTTGGAATCTAACTGAGCGAGTAAGTCTTTTAGTGGCGTTCGAATCAGATACTCCTGATCTTGAGTGAGTACGCGGATGTACTTGTCTGCCGCCTCGAAATAGACGACATCTTCAATCGGAATCATGTGGATCGTATTGCCCGTGCTAGTTTGGCGACTGGCTTGAATGATGTTAAGCCTTGCCTGCTGTGGCGTAGCGGCTAATAACAGATCGCGCAATTGCGCTGCAGTTTGCTCGTAGCTGTCAGCGGGATTGGCAGACTCGCGCTCAAGCAATCGATCTTTTAACCTTGCCACGGTTTTTGTTAATCTTTCAGGTCTAACGGGTTTGAGCACATAGTCGATGGCTTGATTTTCAAATGCTTGCACAGCGTATTGGTCAAAAGCTGTCACGAAGACGAGTAAGGGCAAGGCCTCTGGGGCAGGCAAGCTGGAAGCCAAGCTAGATGCGGCCTCCAGCCCCGTCATCACAGGCATTTGGATATCTAAAAATAGCACATCGGGTTGCAGTTTGAGTGCCAAATCGACGGCGCTTTGCCCATCGCCGACCACGGCACAAATCTCAAGTTCTGGCCACGCTTTGGCCAATTCACGTTTAAGTGACTCGGCCAGCAGCGGCTCGTCTTCAGCAATAAGGGCAAAAATTGGTTTCATTGGAGGGCACGGTGATAGGCATAGTGATGGTGACGCAAGTTCCTGTTGGCGAGTTCGCGGTCATTTCAACGCTGGCTTGTCCCGCGTACAGCGTTTCTATGCGCTCGCGTAATTGCGTAAGACCAAAGCCTGAGTTGGATTCTGCGCTTGTGCGGTCAAGCGTGTTTTCGAAACCAAGCCCTGTATCTGTGACGGTCAAGACGATTTTTTTATCGACTTGTAGTGCCGTGACACAAACCGCACCCCCTATGGCGCTGGGCTCCAGGCCATGCAGGACGGCGTTTTCAACGACAGGCTGCAAGATGAGAGCAGGGCAGGGCGTAGCTTTCAAGCTCTCTGGCAGATCCAGCGTGTAACGCAAGCGTGCGCCCATACGGATTTGCATCAATGCCAAATAATCATCCAAACGATCAAATTCCAACGACAGTGCATGGCTTGTGACGCGTGAGGCACCCAGCGTAGCGCGAAGGTAGTCGATGATGCGATCCAGCATGGCTTGGGCGCGCACGCTGTCAAGGTCAATCAGTACCCGCAAATTGGCCAGCGTGTTAAACAACATATGCGGTTCTAGCTGGGATTGCAAAAGTTGTAATTTGGATTCTGTAGCTTGGCGTTCGGCAATGCGTAGTCTGTCGTGTTGATAAAAGAACTTGATAAAAACAATACTGACAGCGACGCACATGATGACGAAACCTGCAAATTTTTGTGGTGCAAATTTCAGTAAATCTAATGTTGAGTGACCCGCATACCAGTCGCCGATGGAAGTGCCGAAAATAAAACCGAAGACGATGCTGCCCATGATGAACAGCCTAACTTTTACGCCATCTAACCACGGCGCGCCTTCAGGAGCGGGGAATAGGCGCTTCCTCACAACATCAGTTAAAAACCAAATGGGCAGTGCTGTCGCGAACGAGTAGACCAGTTGGTCATCCAGACACATTTTTGTTTGAATGCTCCACATAATTGAAGCCAAAATCGTCGCGCCGATACATACGGCAATAAAGCGATGCAGTGCGGTGTGTTGTAGTCGGTGATGTAGTGAACGTTTACGCATGATTTAGCCAAACACCCAGTGGTGCATCAGACGGCCAGGAAGTAGCGTCATAGCACCTGTAAAAATACAAGCCCAAAAATAAGTGTTTTGCATGATTCGCTTGTGTATTTGAATATTGCCTTTGGCAAGATACCAAAAAGCACCAAATAAACTGAAGTAGGTGACCAAAATTAACAAATGGATTGGCGAGTAGTCACCCCACTTAGGTAGATTCGTCGTGCTTTTAATAAAAATAGCCGTAGTCGCAGTCACTAACATCATCGTGACCCATGCATAACCAAATGCGCGGTGTAGCTTGGGGCGCTGCTTGCCGCCAAGGCGTGCCCACAGCGCAAACGGGCCGAGTACCACGGCGCTGAGCGCTGCGGTGACGTGAACGGCAAGTAAAGGAGTGAGGTTGGTCATAAGGGTTTAACGAGTTTTAGTAATCGTAGCGCACGGCCCGCAAACACGCCACTAAATGCACCATAGAGCAAACTCACCACTATTGGAAATACTGCACCTTGCGTAAAACTGGCATTCATGCCCATGCTGGCGCCGACAAAATATTTGAGGAAAAAGATGCTCATCATCAGCCCCAATGGAATTGTCGATCCTTCAATCGTGAAGCGCTTTGTCGCTAAGTTGTAACCATTGCCGATGCTCGGGAAGCCTCGTCCAATAAGGCTTGCGAGGCCAATATAGCCCATAGCCCAAGCGCCAATTGGCATAGCCGCTTTGCCAAAGGCGGAAACCACGCCTAAAAACGAAAGCGCAAACATCACGATAGGAATGATGAGCACCCGTTTTTTAGATTTGCTTTGTGTGCGCATTTGGCTAATGCCAAGTGCTAGCAGGACAAAGAACAAAACGAAGACCCATTTGGGTGTGTTGGCGATGATCTGTGACAACGTATTCATTTCAATCCAACCCACCACTCTTTGTTTTCGCGGCTGCGTCCAATGGTTAGCGGCTCACCAATGATGGGCGTGGCAAGCGAAATGCTGCGTTCTTTTGAGAGTTTTGCAATACGCTCCAGCGGATCGCGCCATTGGTGAAAAGCCAAATCAAACGTGCTGTTGTGCACAGAATATAAAACTTTGGCACCTAAATCTTGGAAGGCTTGTACGCTTTGCTCGGGCGTCATATGCACTTCGGGCCACAATTTGTCGTAAGCACCGTTTTCTATCAAAGCCAGATCAATGTTGGGGAAGCGCTTACCAATTTCTTTAAAACCCGAAAAATAACCACCGTCACCACTATAAAAAATCTTTTGTGTGCCAGACTCCAAAATCCACGCCGCCCAAAGCGTTTTGTTGCGATCCGTGAGTGTGCGTCCCGAAAAATGTTGCGCAGGTGCTGCCGTTAGCTTGACTGTGCCAACAGTTGTTGTTCCCCACCAATCCAGCTCTGTGATGCGATCTTTTGGAACGCCCATGTCGATCAGCCTTGTGCCAACCTTGAGTGGCACCACATAGCGCTGTACGCGGCTAGCCAGATATTCAGTTGCGTGGGCGTCTAAATGATCGTAGTGATCGTGCGAGAGAACGACACCTTCAATCGGAGGCAATTGCTCAAGATCAATGGGTGAGGCATGAAACCGTTTCGGCCCCGCCCATTGCACGGGCGAGACGCGCTCACTGAAGACGGGATCGATGAGCCAATATTTGCCTTGCAGTTTGAGTAAATGCGAGGAGTGCCCGAGCCGAATAACGTGATTGGACTGATTACCCATTGCATCCAACGACGCTTTGGTAATGGTTTGAAGTGGAATCGCATCGATTGGCGTTGTGCCAAATTTTGTTTCGGTAAAAATCCGCCACATGATTTTGAGTTGACCTTGCTGCCGTTCAATCTGCTCAGGGTTGGGCAAATTTTGAAATGTGGTATTTGAAGCAGTCATGGTTTGACAACCCAAAAGAGTGAGACCCGCCGCACCAAGTACAGCAATCAATGATTTAAATCGTTTAAGTAACATGGGGCGACTATGCCGCACCCTAAGCCCTATGGCTATTGGCTTGCGACGAAATGCGGATATTGAAGCGTCAAAGGCATAATCCTGCCATGACTACTGATTCTTGGATACCTCTTTGCAACGCTACTGACTTGGTAGACGGCGCTGCTGGTGGGTTGGCCGTCCCTTTCGATGTTCACTACGCAGGCCAAACTTGCCGCGGGTTTGCTATCCGATTTGAAGGTGAACCCCATGCCTATCTCAACCGTTGTTCGCACGTGGCGATGGAGCTAGACTGGCAGCCTAATCGCGTGTTTGATGCCTCTGGGCGGTGGCTTATGTGTGCCTCGCACGGCGCTGAGTACGAGCCTGCAACAGGCGAGTGCGTAGGCGGGCCTTGCAAAGGCGGCTTAATCAAGATTGAGATGTGCGATGACAATGGCGTATCGCATTGGAAGACGGCGTACAACTTGAAGCCGATTGACTTTTAACTTTTTGGAATATGAAATGACCGATCCATTTGACACTTTGGGAACATCCCAAGCCGATCAACCCACGCAACCTACGCCAGCCGCAGTACCCAGTGCGGAAGCTTCTTTGCTAGAGAAACTGGTCATGGCGAACATTGAGGAAAAGAAAGCAGCGCGGCGT
>JANPAS010000088.1:0-2497 GCA_031430035.1 Comamonadaceae bacterium
CGCCCACGCCATCCGGCGCATAAGCCAACAGCTCCGCGCGCACTTGCAGCGTGGTGACGACTGAACTTGCACTTTTGAAGCCAATTTGGGCAGTAGCCGTTGCGCATACTACGTAGAGCGCTATGAAAAAGAGAGTAATGGTTTGAAACATAGAAAAACAAAAAAACAATAGTTACCTGAGTACAAGTCTGTCGGATAAGTTCAAGCCTCGCCTGCCATCGCTGCGATAGCTTGAATGACCTTAGGCGATATAAAGTAGTCCATCGTCTCGATCTCTTTCAGAGCTGGCACCACTAACGGCAACATGCCGGCCTGTTTGCAACGCAGCAAAACCGCGCCTAATCCAACCACCTTTAAGCCCATCTCCATGGCAGCCGCTCTTGCTCTGCGTTCGTCAATCAACAATGGCACGCCCAGCTGCTCAGCCCAATGCATGGCTTGCACTTCGCCTGCACCGAAACGCGCTGATAAAGCCTCGATGTTCACGCCCGCTGCATTGACCGGACAGATGACCCACGTTGAATTGAGACGCACAAAATCAGCAATGTCCGAAGCGCATGGCTTACCCGCCTGCGTCGCCTCTGTCACTACAGCCATCGGCAAGTACAAACGCGCAAATATTTGATGCAATTGCGATAACAAATTCAATTTCGCCAAAGCAACTAGTGGCCCAGTGTCAGAGACCAACATGTCGATGCGATGCATGCTCAGCCGCCCAGCAGTTTGAGCTCATCGGCCAACTCCGTGGCATCACCATCGACCACATATATACCCAAAGCCTTAATGCATGGCAAAAAATCCACGTAAGCCACACCAGAGATTTCTGCAGCTTTACCGATGGAGATATCACCGCTACGCAGCAAAGACATCGCCAGCGCCTTGCGCACACCGTGTTGCATCAGCTCTTCAGAAAACGGCAGAGTCACAAATAACGGTTGCCCATGCTTGGTCACCAGTGACATGCGACCCTCTTCTGCCTCATGCGTCAGCTCACCCGAGCGGTCGCGCAGATCACGGATGCTAAAGGTTTGCATGACTATTGCTCCAAAACGAAATTGATCCCCAAATTGTAGGGCAATTAACCTAGATCGAGCTGAAATTCATCAACACCCGCCGCCGACGCTTTCATACATCGCGCTACTGAGCCACCAACTCGACGCGGCGATTCTTTGCGCGGCCTGCATCGCCCTCGTTGCTGGCCAAAGGGGCAAAGCTGGCTACGCCGCGCGCGGCGATACGTTTGGGATCAATACGATAGTCGCGCACCAACTGATTGACGACAGCTTCCGCACGCTGCTGCGATAAGCTGACGTTGCCTTCCACCGTGCCTTGGTTGTCAGTGTGTCCCACGATGTAAAACTTGCGCGCGCTATCAGCTTGCAGGTATTTCGCCATTTCATCGAGCTGCGGCTTAGATGTAAACAAGACTTGCGCTTTGCCCATTTCAAAAAATAATCCATAAAACGCAATCTTGCCTTCGCTGGCCACGCCGCTACGAATAGCATCTGCTGAAGCTACGGCAACTTGCCCAGTTTGCATCGCTTTTTCTTCGACGACTTGCATAAAGTATTTTTTTCCGCCTGCAGCTGCGCTGGTGGTGTCGCTCACCGTCGTGAGCACCACAGTCAGCTTGCCTTGGGGGCTATCGCGCTGCGCAACCAAATACCGGGGATCGTAGCTCGGCATATTGTTGAAGTAAGACAAAGCAGAATACCCATTTTTAAATCCTTTGCTATCGCCTGTCCAATTTTTCGCATGACCGTAATAGGCATCGCCTGCGCACTTATCTACGCTTTCGCAGGTATGCAAAATTTTGAAGCCGTTAGTAGACAGTGCCTGCTGATAGTTACGGAAAATCTCTAGATCCGAACGGTCTGATGGGCCAAAGTACAAATAGTTGAAGATTTTTCCTTCTAGAGTAGTTTCTTTCTTAGGCCCGATAAAGAACGTCGTTTGATCGAAATTAAGCTCACCATACGCAAACAGCGTCGAGCCAAGGTACCGAGATACCAGTGGATGGTCTTTAGAACCAGCTTGATCTTTAACAGTCCGCTGCGCTCGAGCGTCGTCAGCAGCAAAAATCACCATCAATAAAGTCAGAAATGACGATAAGAATCCGGACTTAATCAATAAAAAACTTTTCATGGCGTGTAATTACTTCTCTAATTTTGAGACATTAATTATCGAGCGCCGGATACAAACTTATTGACTGACTACTTGTAATCCTACGTAACCGAAATTGGGGCAATTCCGTCAAAGCGTCGTTGGAATGTTGGGCAGCGGCAAGGCCGTTTTATAACGCACGCGCTTCAATGCAAAGCTAGAGCGAATTTTCTCGATCCCCGGAATCGGCGTGAGCTGCTCAAGAATAAACTTTTCTAGCGCAGGCAAATCAGCAACGGCCACGCGGATCAAATAATCGCTATCGCCCGTCATCAAATAGCATTCCATCACCTCTTCATGCTCGGCAATGCGCCGCTCAAATTCAGCGAGAGCG
>JANPAS010000089.1:0-11189 GCA_031430035.1 Comamonadaceae bacterium
ACAGGCAGCGAATGTGTTGGTTTCTAACCAAGCTGTGCAAATGGGTATTTATGTGGTGCGGGCGTTTGTGCAAATTCGTCAAATCGCGACGCTTCATACAGACTTAGATAAGCGGTTGGGTGAGTTGGAACACAAAGCCGACAAGCTAGCACAGTCGCATGAGTCGCTGTCCAAGCAAACACAAACCGAGCTGCGCCAAACGCGGCGTGATTTGAAAGACGTATTCGACACCCTGCGCGAGCTAATGACCCCACCCACTGAACCCATCCCGCCCAAGCGCCAAATCGGTTTCATTACCGACGATGCGCCGCTGCCAAAACCTAAACCAAAAGCGATTAAAGGCAGAGCGGCTAAGAGCTGAGGGACTGTTTACGCAACCCTATTGCTGCAAGCTTTGCACGGTCACGGATACATCCAATTGCTCAGTCTGACCACCCTCGCGCATGCCGCGCACAGGGCAAGCGTCTAAGTAGTCACGCCCAATGGCGAGGCGGCAATGCGAGTCGCTGGCGTAAATGCCGTTTGTCACGTCGATGCTGACCCATTGGCTCTGTCCTTGATTGCCCAGCCACACATCCACCCACGCATGGCTGGCAGCCGCGCGGCTATTACCTGGATCGACATAGCCGCTCACGTACCGTGCGCTCACGCCTAGACTGCGGCAGGCGACGATCATCACGTGCGCATGGTCTTGGCAAACGCCGCTTGCCATTGCAAACGCTTGCTCAGCCGTGCTGGTCACGTCTGTGTTACCCGAGGTGTAGAGCACCGCTTGGCAAATCGCTCGCGCCAAAATGAGAGCGTCTAGCCCTGTTTGCAAACCGTGCGGCAGCGTCTGTTTAGCCAGCAACTCGATAGCCACAAAACTCGCCGTCAAAGGCGTGGGAACAAGGTACGTAATAGCGGGAACGCTTTGAGAGTTTGAGCTGTGTAGATGGTGATCATCAGGCACAACACCCATGACCAAGGGCGAAATATCCACAATACCTGCCACCCGCAGATGCACATCGGACGGCGGACTGCTCAGCATATGGCTGTGCGTAAGATTGCCAAACGCGTCGCGAAACGCAGTTTTTTTGCCAGGCGCAGAGATGCGCCACTCGACGACGCGCTGATGTGCATCCTCACGCGGCGACAAGCGCAGGAGTTGAATTAAATGCTTGGGAGCATCGTCGTAGTGGTAATGGGTGTCGTGTTGAATGATGAGGCGCATGGTCATATCTTTTATTGTTTTATGCTGCTAAGAAGTCTTGACTAATGCCTTGACCAATGACGTTGATTCGCTCTAAGAACTGCGTCAGATAAGCATGTAAACCTTGTTGCAAGATGTCGTCGATGCTGGCATATTGAATCTCGGCTTGCAATAGTCCCGCTCGGCGCAATGTCTGGCTACTGCGCTTGTTAGCGAGCTTGCCTAGTTGATTGCACAGGGCGTTCATCGTCGCCATGAGGGAGCGCGGCATATCAGCCCTGAGAATCAAAAGTTCCGCCACACGCGCTGGCGTAATCGTGTCGCGGTAGGTTTTGCGATAAATCTCAAAGCCCGAGACGCTACGTAAAATCGCCGCCCAGTGGTAATACTCGCCCTTCTCGACCATCGCATCCCAATTCTGAGCTTCGATGGCAGCGCCTTCAAAAAACTTCACATCTAACAAGCGCGCCACGTTATCTGCGCGTTCCAGCGCATTACCCAGCGCCACAAAGCGATACGCATCGTCACGCGGCATCGTGCCCGAGGTCACACCGCGCGTGAGGTGAGCACGGTGCTTGACCCATTCAAAAAACGCAGGCATGTCCGCTGTCCATGCGTCGTTTGCGAGCCGCTCTTGCAGCTCTAACCACGTCACGTTGACGGTCTCCCAGAGTTCAGTGGTCAGCGCGCCGCGCACCGCTCTGGCGTTTTCACGGGCTGCGTAGAGCGCGCTGTAAATGCTGGACGCATTGCTGGCGTTCGTCACCATGAAGCGCAGTACCGAGTCGCTGCTGATAACGTCATGCGCCTCATGGTAAGCAGGCTCTAGCTCAGAGATGGTCAGCATGGCACGCGCCGCTTGGCTGCGCTGCTCCTCGCTTTTACCGCCTGCCAGCAAACTGCTTTGCAAGTGAATGTCGAGCATTCGAGCCGTGTTTTCAGCGCGTTCGGTATAACGCGCCATCCAAAATAAATGATCGGCGGTGGAGCTCAGCATGATGCGCCCTCCTTCGCTTGGTGACTTGTTTCTTCAAGCACCCACGTATCTTTAGTGCCACCGCCTTGTGATGAGTTCACTACCAGCGAGCCATCCCCCAAAGCCACGCGACATAAGCCTCCTGGCACTAATCGTGTTTCTTTGCCGCAAAGCACATAAGGCCGCAAATCAATATGACGCGGGGCAATGCCGCTTTCCACGTAGGTTGGGCAAGTCGATAGCGCCAGCGTTGGCTGAGCGATGTAACCTTCGGGCTTAGCACGCAGTCGTGCGCGGAAATCTTCGATTTGCGCCTGCGTGGATGCAGGCCCCACCAACATGCCGTAGCCACCCGCGCCGTGGACTTCTTTAATAACCAAGTCTTTCATGTTTGCCAGCACGTATGACAAGTCGCTTGGCTTGCGGCATTGGTAAGTGGGCACGTTATGCAGGATCGGCTCCTCACCTAGATAAAACTTAATCACTTCAGGGATAAAGGGATAGGTCGATTTATCGTCCGCAACGCCCGTGCCCACCGCATTGGTGATAGTCACGCGTCCTGCGCACACGACAGACATCAAGCCTGGCACGCCCAAGTTGGAGTCGGCGCGGAACACCAGTGGATCTAAAAAATCATCATCAATTCGGCGATAGATCACGTCCACACGCTGCGGCCCTTGCGTGGTGCGCATGTAAAGGAGGCCCTCATCGACAAACATATCCTTACCTTCGACGAGTTCCACGCCCATTTGCTGTGCCAAAAAGGCGTGCTCAAAATAAGCCGAGTTGTACATGCCGGGCGTCATCACCACAACGCTCGGGTCATCCACACCCACAGGCGCGCTTTCGCGCAGTGTTTGCAGCAAGAGGTCGGGGTAGTGCTCGATTGGCGCAATGGGCATCGTGCTAAATGCTTCAGGGAAGAGTCGCATCATCATTTTGCGGTCTTCCAGCATGTAGGACACGCCCGACGGCACGCGCAAGTTGTCTTCTAAAACATAAAACTCGCCTTGCCCTGCACGGACGATATCCACGCCCGAGATATGGCAATAGTTATTGCCAGCCACCTGCACGCCCTGCATTTGCGGGCGGTACTGGGCATTTAAATAAATTTGCTCGGCAGGCACGATGCCAGCCTTGACGATATGTTGACTGTGATACACGTCGTGCACAAACATATTGAGTGCCTGCACGCGCTGGATCAGACCCTTTTGCAGCGTCGTCCATTCTTGCGATGGAATGATGCGCGGAATCAAATCAAACGGAATCAAGCGCTCCGTACCCGCATCGTCGCCGTACACCGCAAACGTAATGCCTACCTGCCGAAACGCAGCATCCGCTTGCGCCCGTTTATGTGCCATGGCTTGCTGGTCATAGCCTTGCGACCATTTTTGATACGCATCGTAATGCGCTAGCGGCTGTGTTTGCTTGGCATCCAAGCCATACATCTCGTCATAAAATTTCATCATTACCCTTTGAAATCAAGCCTAAATGATAAGCTTGCTTCCTTTTTACCAGCAAATACCATGCCTAGCCTTATGTCCAGCCTACTTCCTTGTATTCAAATTGAATCCGCCCCAAACCCCACCGCCGCCGTCATTTGGCTGCACGGCCTAGGCGCTAGTGGTGACGATTTTGCAGGCCTCTATCCAGAGCTTGACCTAGATGGATGCCCCGCCATCCGATTCATCTTTCCGCATGCCCCCCAGATCCCCGTCACCATTAACGGTGGCTACGTCATGCCAGCGTGGTACGACATTTTGGGGACGGAACTGGGCGCTGGCGCGATTCGGCAAGAGGATGCTGTGGGCATCACTCAATCACAAGCTGACATCGAAGCCTTAATCGCCTTTGAGGTCGCACGCGGCATCAAACCCGAGAACATCGTCATCGCGGGTTTTTCGCAAGGCTGCGCGATGGCACTGCACACAGGATTACGCCACAAGGTACGTCTGGCGGGCATCATGGCGCTATCGGGTTATTTGCCGCTCGCCAGTACGCTAGAAGCCGAGGCAAGCGAAGCCAATAAAGCCACGCCTATTTTTATGGCGCACGGAACGCAAGATCCTGTGGTCGTGTTAGACCGCGCCGAAGCATCAAACACAAAACTAAACGCGCTTGGCTATAGCGTGGAATGGCACACCTACCCGATGCCACACAGCGTGCATCCGCGCGAAGTGGCGGATATTAGTGCGTTTTTGAAACGTGTGCTCGCAGCTCACTCCAGCGTGTAGTGAACAAATAAGTTGTTATAAAACTCGCCCTCTAGTGGCTTAAATCTAGCGTGTTGGCAAACGGCGGATTCATAGAGCAGCATTTCACCTGGCTCTAAAAACACCTCATGCCACACGCCTTGATGATCGCAAAAATCGAGCGCCCAGTCTTTGGTGACGGATTTGTCCACGCACACGATGGCAGAGACGTGATGCGTGCTAACGCGATCCACATGCGGACTTAAAGTTGCGCCCGCTTTGTATGAGCGGATGCCATAAATGCCGTGCGGCACGATGGGAACTTTGACCCAATCGCGAAAAATGTCTCCAAACTCAACTAGCAGTTCGTCACGTATCGCGGGGAGCAGATCCAACGAGAGCAGGTTCGCTGGATGCTGCCCGTTGCTACTTGGGATAAATTTATCCATGCCATCAAAATGCTCCTCGCGCTCGGCAACTTTTAATGCTTGATACACCTGCTGTAACGCCGCCCAGATATCAGCCCGTAGAGGTTGTTTTTTAAACCCAGAAGGTGTCAAAAGTGGGATGTCACGAATGCTTTGATATTTCATGCAGTATTTAGTCTAACCCCAGCTTGATGCGGCGCGCGACTTTAAGGCGGCAGTCAAAGCTTGATTAAAACGATTTACCAGCAGATTCGATTTGCTCATTCGACCGGTCTCCAATCGTTGAGTGCTTGCAATAGCTCTTTTAGTAAAGGCTGCACTTGCTGGGCTATTTCAGGCTGCCAGGCGTAGGGCGCGGCCTCTGTCATATAGGTTCGCCAGCACTTTTCTAGCTGCACTGCGTGAACGCCTTGGCTTGGCTGCCCGTAGTGACGGGTGATGTAGCCCCCTTTGAAACGCCCGTCAACCACTTGGGTGTACTGGCTTTGTTTAGCGAGGACGTCACCGAGTGCCGCTCGCAAAGTCGGGGCGCACGAATTACCGCTTGCTGTACCTAAATTGAGATCTGTTAGCTGCCCCTCAAACAACCACGGCAATTGCGAGGCAATACTGTGCGCATCGAACAGCACCACATATCCATAGATAGCCTTGATGCGATCCAGCTCTTGGCGCAGTGCACTGTGATAAGGCTGCCAGTAGTGACTGACACGCCTTGCAATCTCTTGTTCGCTTGGTTCTTCCCCCCGTGGGTAGAGTGCGTCGCCACTAAAAAAGTGTGTCGGGCATAGCTCCGTGTTGTTTACCCCTGGATACATGGGCACATTTTCAGGTGGGCGATTTAGATCAACAACATAACGGCTATAGCGCGGCACAAGTGTTGATGCGCCCATGCCCTGTGCAAAAGCATAAAGCTTATCCAAATGCCAATCAGTGTCTTCTGCATAAAAAGCCCTGTCCACCAGTTGAAGGCGGATGTCCAGAGGAATGACGGAACCCACATGCGGCATACTAATCAAGAGCGGCGAATGCCCCTGCGTTAAGGTGTAAATATCTTGATAAGCGGACATAGCCATTGCAAAAGCTAAAAAACGCTGCTACGCACGTAGCAGCGGCAATTGATCAAACTTACCGCGCACCACCAACTCAGGATTCACACCCCACCAGCCCTTTGCCACCGTGGCTTGCAGCTGCCTGAAGTCCGTGGTGTAGACAAGGTTTTGCGAGCTATCTAAGCGCGATAACTCGGGTGTTTTCCCAATTAAACCTCCGCGCACTGCGCCGCCCATCACAAAGTGCGCGGCGGCTGTGCCGTGATCTGTTCCATTGCTTTGGTTTTGCCTTGCTCGGCGACCAAACTCCGAGTACGTCATCACCATCGTTCTGTCCCACGCACTAACTTCTTGCAAGGCCCCGCGCAGTGCCGCTAAACCTTCAGCCAATTGCTTCAGCAAATTGGCATGATTGCCCAGCTGGTTCACGTGCGTATCGAAACTTCCGAGGCTCAGCACAATCACGGGGACACCAGCCTTGCCGCGCTGCCCTGCCACTATTTGCGCTGCCGCTTGAACTGATTGACCAAAATTACCGTTTGGAAATTCTGTTTTGAACGAGTATTTTTCTCCACGCAAACCATTAGCCGCATCCACAATGGAACGCTCTACACCCAAAATGTGGGTCAATGAGGCATTGCCTACTAGCTCCGAAGGCATCGCCAAACGCGATTGATTGACAAAAGTTTCGGCTTGCCGAAGTGACACGGCATCCGCACCCGCCAGAGGCCCTTGCTCGTTAATACCTACCAGCACACCTTCACTGGTGAAAGTCTTACCAGTCTTGGCTTGCAAGCCATTGTGTATCGCACGGGCAACCCATCCATCCGCCAAATATTCTTTAGATTTAGACGCTGTATTCCAAATATCAATCGAGCGGAAGTGCGACAAATTGGGATCAGGGTAGCCCACGCCTTGAACGATGGCGAGCTCGTTTTTTTCCCAAATAGGCACGAGCGGCGCAAGGCTAGGATGTAGGCCTTGCTGGCTGTCGATACGAATCACGTCATCCTGCTTGATGCCAATCGTTGGACGAAGTTGCGCATACACAGAGTTCGCATACGGAATCACCGTATTCAAACTGTCGTTGCCGCCTTTGAGCTCCACCAAGATCAGCACGCGATCATGAATAGCGCTTTTTGCAAATGTGCTTGGTAGCCCCGCCTCTGCAAGGCCTACCAAAGGTATGCCCAGCAGGCCAATGCCAGCATGGCCTGCGAGCATGGTTTTTGCGGAATGATCTAGAAATTGTCTGCGTTGCATGATAGTTTCCTTATTTCAGTTGGAAAACAGGATCGAGGCTCAAAGCCCGAATGTACGCAGAACCCACCGTACCTGCAGGCACAGCGTGCGAAGGCTGCGCGGTCGCAAACATGGCGCTCGCCAGCTTTTGTTTCGCACTCGCGTCTGGCTCGCGCTCCACTGTTGCACCATAGTGATTGAGAAACCGTTCGCGGTCAAACGACATGCCAAGGCTAGACGCATTCATGTTGTTACCAATCGAAAAAATCTGCTCCGTCGTGCGCTTGCGCTCAAGTAGCGTGGTCGCATTAATCCACTGCGTACCGCCAGGCCAGCCCTTGACATTAGGCGGCATGAGCAAGTTTTGCCCAAGGCCTGCCGAGCGATTCACCAGCACATCGGGCTGCGAGATAGCAAATTGAAATTGCCGCGCCACACCCACCAGTAAATCAATCGGCGACTTAATCAAGCTGCCACGATTGTTCATTGCCCAAAAATCATCCGAGAACAACAGCACGCGTAGCGCGGCGCTGATGTCGTATCCGCTTTGTCTAAGGGCCTCTGCCGCCTTCGCAATGACCGCAGGATTTGGCGTAGGCGAGACAAACTCCAACCACAACTTGGTGACGATATAGCGAGCCGTTTGCGATTGTTTCAAAATAATATCGATCAGCCCCTCTGCATCGATAAAACCAGAACTACCCAAAATACGTTTGGAGCCTGGGTCGCGCAAACGAGGCCTGAACATAAAAGCGCCTGTGTCGCCATCCACGCTATAGCCCGTCAGTGCGCGAGCCGACTCCTTGATGTCTTGTTCGGTATAGTCGCCGCCCGTACTGGCCTCGCCAAGCGTAAACAATTCAAAGAGTTCTCTTGCTAAGTTTTCATTGGGCGACTGCCAACTGCTGTTGATGTTGTCCAGATAAATCAACATCGCAGGATCACGGACGATGCCTAGCAACAACTTGGAAAAACTACCTAGTGCTTGAGAGCGGAGTAATTGATGCTGACTCCACATCGCCATGGAGCGCACCACTTTTTGCTGCGAGGTGGCAAAGTGGTTATGCCAAAAAAGCGTCATGCGCTCGGCCAGTGGGTTGGCGGTGGTGAGCATCTCCCACAACCACCATTGCTTGATCTCCACGCCTTCCAAGATCTGCGTGCGGCGCTGCTCCATGCGCTCCTCTTGCGTTTTGAGCTGGCCTGGCGGCACAAATGTCGAAGTCGTAGTGGATGCACTCACAAAGGCTGGGATCGGCTGCTGGGTTTTGTTTTGCTGCGCGCCTTGCAGGATGCGATCGACTGCCGTCTCGTAGGTCATACCCACAAAGGGCTGCAGCTCTGCATGGCTTGGGGTAAATCCCGTACGCACTAACAAATGCCGTGCGTCTGCTTCGTTTAGAACCTGCATCGCTGTCTCCATTTTTTATTTCATTATTCAACGGCAATTGAAGTGCTTGAGTTGACTTACAATAAAAGCACGGTCGTTCTTTTATGTTTTTGCTCTGCTCAGCATACGTCAGTCTTAGCGAAGACTAACATCTAGAATCGATCAGTCAATTTTGTTTAACTCTGGAGTCTAGTTATGAAAGTTTTAGTCGCTGTCAAGCGTGTGGTGGATTACAACGTCAAAGTGCGTGTCAAGTCGGATGGCACGGGGATGGATTTAGCAGGCGTCAAGATGAGCATGAATCCATTTGATGAGATTGCTGTCGAAGAAGCGACTCGTCTGCGCGAGAAAGGCGTGGTCACCGAAGTGATTGCCGTGTCTTGCGGCGTGACCCAGTGTCAAGAGACGCTGCGCACCGCGATGGCGATTGGTGCCGATCGTGCGATTTTGGTAGAGACTGACGTTGAGCTTCAACCACTCGCCGTTGCCAAACTACTCAAAGCCCTGATGGACAAAGAAGGTGCGCAATTAGTCATTTTGGGCAAACAAGCCATTGACGACGACTGCAATCAAACAGGGCAAATGCTGGCGGCTCTGGCCGACATCCCGCAAGCCACGTTTGCATCGAAAGTGGAAATAGCTGACGGAAAAGCTTCCGTCACGCGCGAAGTCGATGGTGGTTTAGAGACCCTGTCGATTAGCTTGCCAGCCGTTATTACGACTGACTTGCGCCTGAACGAACCACGCTACGTGACGCTGCCCAACATCATGAAGGCGAAGAAAAAGCAAATGGACATCTTTAAGCCCGAAGACTTGGGTGTGGATGTGGCGCCGCGTATCACAACGCTCAAAGTCACCGAGCCAGCCAAGCGCGGCGCAGGTATCAAAGTGCCTGATGTGGCGACGCTGGTTGCCAAGCTCAAGCTCGAAGCCAAAGTTATTTAAGGAATCTGAATCATGTCTATTCTTGTTATTGCCGAACACGACAACGCATCCATCAAAGGTGCGACCCTTAATACCGTTACAGCAGCACTCGCTTGCGGACCAGATGTACACGTGCTTGTGGCAGGTAGTGCCTCGCAAGCTGCAGCCAGTATGGCTTCCCAGATAGCGGGTGTTTCAAAAGTATTGCACGCTGATGCGGCTTATTTTGAACACGGCTTGGCCGAAGAAGTGGCTGCACAGGTTCTTGCCATTAGCAGCAACTACAGCCACATCTTGTTTCCAGCAACCGCCAGCGGCAAAAACATTGCGCCCCGCGTGGCAGCCAAGCTTGATGTTGCGCAACTATCGGACGTGACGAAAGTCATCTCTGCCGATACCTTTGAGCGCCCCATCTACGCAGGCAATGCAATTGCAACGGTGCAATCAAACGACTCAATCAAAGTGCTGACTGTTCGTACCACGGGCTTCGATCCAGCAGCTAATTCAGGCGGTTCGGCACCTTTGGAAGCCTTATCCAGTGTGGCTTTGCAGGGCAAGAGCACCTTCATGGGCAGCGAAATCGCTAAGAACGATCGCCCAGAGTTGACAGCAGCCAAAATCATCGTTTCTGGCGGACGCGCATTAGGTTCAAGCGAAAAGTTCAACGAAGTGATGACGCCGCTGGCTGACAAGCTAGGTGCTGCACTGGGCGCATCACGCGCCGCCGTGGATGCAGGCTACGCGCCTAACGATTGGCAAGTCGGTCAAACGGGCAAGATCGTCGCTCCGCAGCTCTATGTGGCTTGCGGCATCAGCGGTGCGATTCAGCACTTGGCGGGTATGAAGGACAGCAAGGTCATCGTGGCAATTAACAAAGACCCCGAAGCGCCGATTTTTAGCGTGGCAGATTACGGTTTAGAAGCCGATCTGTTTGTCGCTGTGCCAGAGCTCGTGGCGGCACTATGAGCTATCAAGCCCCAGTCAAAGACATGATGTTCAACATCCAGCATTTGGCTGGGCTTGAAGAGCTGACACAAATTGAAGCATTTGCGGATGCAGGACTCGACACCGCACAAGCCGTTTTAGAGGAATGCGCGAAGTTCAACGAGAACGTGGTCGCGCCGCTGAATTGGCCAGCGGACGTTGCACCCTCCTACTGGGAAGCAGGCAACAAAGTCGTGACCAGCAAAGGCTTTAAAGAGGCCTACAAGCAATACTGCGCGGGCGGTTGGCAAGCTTTGCAACACCCTCCCGAGTTTGGTGGGCAAGGTTTGCCTAAGACGATTGGCTCTGTGTGCGGCGAGATCCTGAACGCGGCCAACACCAGCTTTGCGCTGTGCCCCATGCTGACCGATGGCTGCACCGAAGCGCTCTTGACGGCGGGCTCGGACGAGCTGAAGGCCACCTACTTAGAAAAGCTCATTAGCGGCGAGTGGACAGGCACGATGAATCTGACCGAGCCGCAAGCGGGCAGCGATTTAGCTGCGGTGCGTAGCCGCGCTGAGCCCTTGCCAGATGGCACTTTCAAGGTGTTTGGCACCAAAATTTTTATCACCTACGGCGAGCACGACATGGCGGAGAACATCATCCATCTGGTGCTGGCGCGTGTGCAAGGTGCGCCAGAAGGTGTAAAGGGTATTAGCTTATTTGTCGTGCCCAAGTTCATGGTCAATAAAGATGGCAGCCTAGGCGCTAGAAACGATGTGCAGTGCGTCAGTATCGAGCACAAAATGGGCATCAAAGCTTCACCGACTGCCGTCTTGCAGTACGGCGATAACGGTGGTGCGATTGGTTAT
>JANPAS010000090.1:0-2141 GCA_031430035.1 Comamonadaceae bacterium
TCACTAGTGTCCGGTAAACAGCCATTGATTTGATCACGAAGCCAGAGTTGGCGCGGGTTAGCGGCGCGTTTTATTTGGTGCCGATTTGAATTTCGGTACTGCGATTTCCAGTAGTTTCCCTAAATTGACTTATTTGGGGAAATATCGTGAATGCTGGCAAGACACTTTTCGCTCAGTTGATGGAGTTTGTCCCATGGACTAGTTTTACTCGGATCGTGCGCCGCCATGCAGGCGATGCCCGCGTGAGCGCTCTGCCTTGCACCGAGCACTTTCGCATCATGGCCTATGCCCAGCTGACTTGGCGTGAATCTCTGCGCGATATTGAGGCAACCCTGGGCGCTAATCCCACCAAGCTGTACGCGATGGGTCTGCGCCAAGCGGTGCGTCGCTCCACACTGGCTGATGCCAATGAGCGGCGCGATTGGCGTATCTGGGCTGACTTGGCTGCGGCTTTGATTGGCCGCGCCAATAAGCTGTATGCCGATGCGCCATTGGGATTGGATGTGAATATCGCGGGCAATGTCTATGCGCTGGATTCAACGACCATTGATTTGTGCCTTGCCTTGTTTGACTGGGCACCGTTTCGCTCGACCAAGGCGGCTATCAAGCTGCACACGCTGCTGGACTTACGTGGTGCCATCCCCAGCTTCATCCACATCAGTGACGGCAAGATGCATGATGTCAACGTGCTGGATATTTTGCCGCTGGAGGCCGGAGCCTTCTACATCATGGACAGAGGCTACTTGGACTTTGCTCGGCTGTATGCGATGCATCAGGCCGGTGCTTTCTTTGTGACACGCGCCAAATCCAATTTCAACGCCAGACGGGTGTACTCAGCACCCGCCGACAAGACCACGGGGGTGGTGTGCGATCAGTCAGTAGCACTCAACGGGCATTACGCGACTCAAGATTACCCTGCACACTTGCGCCGAGTGCGCTTCAAAGACTCAGTCACCGGCAAGACGTTGGTCTTTTTGACGAACAATACAACGCTGCCCGCGCACGTCATCGCCCAGCTCTACAAGAGCCGTTGGCAGGTTGAATTGTTCTTCAAGTGGATCAAGCAGCACCTGCGCATCAAGCGGTTTCTGGGCAACACTGAGAACGCGGTGAAGACACAAATCTGGTGCGCCATCGCCACCTATGTGCTCATCGCCATCGCCAAAAAAGAGCTACAGCTGAAATCCTCGCTGTACACTTGCCTACAGATTTTGTCAGTGTCGGTTTTTGAGAAAACCCAGCTTTCATGCGCCTTGCAGACCGATGGCTACAAAAATCAAATCCCACCCGACGATAAGCAATTGATTTTGTTGGGGTTTTGACCGGACAGTAGTGATGAAAGCTAAAAAATTTGAGCAGCAGTTCGACGAAGGTGTCGACATCACGGCTCATTTGGATTTATCCAAAGCGAAACGTGTGCTGCAAGAGCAAAAAAGAGTGAATGTTGATTTTCCGACATGGATGATCGACTCGCTCGATCGCGAAGCCAGCAAACTCGGCGTAACGAGGCAGTCTGTGATCAAGGTTTGGTTGGCCGAACGCTTAGAGGCAACGGCATCAAGCATCCCACTCAAGAGAACTCGCGCAACTGCCGCGCATCGTTAGACTCTGCCAAGGGCCTCGTATGTAGCGGGCAGCGCCAAATTCAGATGCTACTAATTCAATAGCACTCTGCGCAGTATCTATGCCGGCTACTGGCCTAAAACGCTTGAAAATCTGGTGAAAAACCTAATTGCTAGAACTTGAATTCATCCTAGTCCATAAGTACGTTGTGCTCAACTGTTTCATTCCACCCGCTCGCCTGCGTCGTACCATCGGGCATTTGCCTCAGAAATCTTTTTGAAAACACACGCGATTACGACCTCGACGATCTAAAGATGGTCTCCGCGCGCCTTCCAAAAAATTTCTGATTCAAACGCCCAATGGTTTCCGCTGGATGCTAGGTTGACGCTACGGAAAGTAGCGTAGTCTTGATGGAAAACTGCGGTATAACTCGGCTTGCACGCTGCGGCGTTTCGCATTTCTTTTATAACTGTGTTTGAAACTGTAAATTCCCACCTAGACCTATGATTTCAAAAGAGATTAAAGGATTTATGATGCCCAACTTATACCGCAGTGCCATTTTTATACCGCAGGTTTTG
>JANPAS010000091.1:0-4173 GCA_031430035.1 Comamonadaceae bacterium
CATGTGGGCCAAGTTTGCTAACTCTGGGCAGACCTGTATTGCACCAGATTACATATTTGTTCATGAGAGCGTCAAAGATGCTTGGGTGGCTCTTTGCCAAGAGCAACTAAAAAAAGCCTATGGCGAAAGCTTGGCAGAGCAGCAAAGCAGCCCGCATTTGGCGCACATGGTCAATAGCCGTCATACGGCGCGAGTGAAGGGCTTGTTGGATGACGCACTAGCCAAAGGCGCTAAAGCGTTGACTGGCGGAGGTGTCAGTGAGAGTGAGTGCTTTATTCAGCCCACCCTCCTAGATCAAGTGGCTGGTAACGCCCGCGTCATGGAAGAAGAAATCTTTGGCCCGCTGCTACCCATCACGACCTACCGCGATATCAATGACGTGATTGCCCACGTCAACGCAGGACCGAAGCCACTGGCGCTTTATATTTACAGCCAAGATTCAGCCAACATCGACAAAGTACTCACCCACACGGTGTCGGGCGGTGCTTGCGTCAACCACGCACTCATGCAGTTCCTGCATGGCAACCTACCGTTTGGCGGCGTCAACAACTCGGGCATTGGCAACGCACACGGCCATTACGGCTTTAAGGCATTCAGTCACGAGCGCGGTGTCGTACGCACGCAATTCTCTTTTGCAGCGACTTTGTTTACGGCAGGCGAAGTGCCAAAAATGGTTCGCAAACTCATGAAATCGGCGTTCAAGTTCCTTTAAACGGTTCACACTCTTGAAATTGGCGTAATCTCCCTTATGATTAGCACTCGCTCATCTAGAGTGCTAACAATCTTTTTTTAACCCTTGCACATTCATAGGAGATGCAATGAAACTACGTCCTTTAGCCGATCGCGTGATCGTCAAACGCGTTGACAGCGAAACCAAAACCGCCTCAGGCATCGTCATTCCAGACAGCGCCGCAGAAAAACCAGATCAAGGTGAAGTCTTGGCCGTGGGTCCTGGCAAAACCAATGACAAAGGCGAGACCAAAGCTTTGTCCGTCAAAGTGGGCGATCGCGTTTTGTTTGGCAAATACAGCGGCCAGTCCGTCAAAGTTGACGGCGACGAACTGATGGTCATGAAAGAAGACGACCTCTTCGCTGTGGTCGAGAAGTAATTTCTCACCTCATCATTTTTTATCTAATTTAAGGAGCTATTCAAATGGCAGCAAAAGACGTAATTTTTGGCGGCGAAGCCCGCGCGCGCATGGTTGAGGGTGTCAACATCCTCGCCAACGCAGTTAAAGTAACCCTAGGCCCCAAAGGCCGTAACGTAGTGCTAGAGCGCTCGTTTGGCGCACCGACCGTGACTAAAGACGGCGTGTCTGTGGCTAAAGAGATCGAACTCAAAGACAAGCTACAAAACATGGGCGCACAGATGGTGAAAGAAGTCGCCTCTAAGACTTCCGATCTGGCTGGTGACGGCACCACAACTGCGACCGTTTTGGCACAAGCCATCGTGCGCGAGGGCATGAAATACGTGGCTGCGGGCATGAACCCCATGGATTTGAAGCGCGGTATCGACAAGGCAGTGACAGCTTTGATCGTTGAACTGAAGAAAGCTTCCAAAGCAACCACCACATCCAAAGAAATCGCCCAAGTCGGCTCTATTTCTGCAAACTCTGACGAAGCCATTGGCAAGATCATTGCTGATGCGATGGACAAAGTCGGCAAAGAAGGCGTGATTACCGTTGAAGACGGCAAATCGCTTGAGTCAGAACTCGACGTTGTTGAAGGTATGCAGTTTGACCGCGGTTACCTCTCGCCTTACTTCATCAACAACCCAGAAAAACAAGCTGCCATCATGGATAGCCCTTTCGTTTTGTTGTACGACAAAAAAGTCAGCAACATCCGTGACCTGCTCCCCATCTTGGAACAAGTCGCTAAAGCTGGCCGCCCACTGCTCATCATTGCAGAAGACGTAGACGGCGAAGCGCTGGCAACTTTGGTGGTCAACACCAACCGTGGCATTTTGAAAGTGGTCGCCGTTAAAGCCCCAGGCTTTGGTGATCGCCGCAAAGCCATGTTGGAAGACATCGCCATCTTGACAGGCGGCAAAGTGATTGCTGAAGAAGTCGGTCTGACACTTGAAAAAGTGACTTTGGAAGACCTAGGCTCGGCTAAGCGCATTGAAGTGGGCAAAGAAAACACCATCATCATCGACGGTGCAGGACATGCTGCTGACATCGAAGCTCGCGTCAAGCAAGTGCGCGTTCAAATCGAAGAAGCGACATCTGACTACGACCGCGAAAAGCTGCAAGAGCGCGTTGCAAAACTAGCTGGCGGCGTGGCCGTGATTAAGGTTGGCGCTGCCACCGAAGTCGAAATGAAAGAAAAGAAAGCTCGCGTGGAAGACGCACTGCACGCAACCCGCGCAGCTGTGGAAGAAGGCATTGTGGCTGGCGGCGGCGTGGCGCTATTGCGCGCCAAGCAAGCTGTGGGCGAGCTGAAAGGCGCGAACGCAGACCAAGACGCTGGCATCAAGCTGGTGTTAAAAGCGGTTGAAAGCCCACTGCGCGAGATCGTGTTCAACGGCGGCGGCGAAGCCTCTGTGGTGGTCGCAGCCGTCTTAGCTGGCAAAGGCAACTACGGCTTTAACGCAGCCAACGAAACCTACGGCGACATGATCGAAATGGGTATCTTGGATCCAACCAAAGTGACCCGCACCGCACTGCAAAATGCAGCGTCTGTTGCCAGCTTGATGCTGACTACAGAGTGCATGGTTTGTGAAGCTGCCAAAGACGACGCTCCTATGGGCGGCGGCATGGGTGGTGGAATGGGCGGCATGGGTGGTATGGGCGATATGGGGATGTAATTTCCTAATCGCTTGTCAGGGCGAAAGCCTTGACTCGTTCAGCACTAAAACCCCTGCAAGGCGAGAGCTTTGTAGGGGTTTTGTCTATGCGCAATCTCATAATCTACATTACCAAAATGCTCGGCCATCAGCTCAGACATGCGGCTATCCAAATCTGCCTTTGGCAGCAACAAGTGCGCCTCGGTCTCACTACCGTAATTAACCAGCGTTGCACCGCGCTTTTTAGCGATGTGCAGCATGCGGGAGTTTTCGGTTAGCGCTTGAATATGGAATTGGCTAATGCCTTGGTTACGCGCATGGATCACCGCGCGATTGAATAAACGACCACCGTAACCCTTGCTACGGTACGCGGGCAATACCGAGACGCCAAACTCGGCACTTTGAGAGAAACCAAGACCAAAACTGAGTGGCGCTTGATTGGGCTCACTCATCTGCGCGACATGTGCCACAGCGACCAAAAAGGATTGGCGGTTGTAGATGCCGTACACATGGTCACGCTCAAAATTTAAACCAGCGACATAATTTTGAATTTGCTGGTCGGTCGCAGCGAAACCAAACCGAAAATAGCGGTCACGCTCGGGCAGCGCAAGCAGGTGCTTCGCGATCTCCGCTTTGTCTTGATGTCTCAAGGACGAGATGCGCACAAATTGGCCAGAAAGATATCCGTAGGTCTTATGCCAATTTTTAATAAGACTACGAACAAGGGTTGTTTCGGTTGTCATACCCTCATGATAAGGGTTTACCCTATATTGTCAAGGCTTACTTTTAGGTCTGAGAGTCTAAATACTGCCGAATGATGGCTTCAAAACTCTCGTCCGCCTTGAGTCCCATAGCCAATGAGCGCTTGTTTTCCCAGTGAGTTGGCCAGCCGAGCACGATTTTTTCAACAGCAGCATCGGGCGCATGCGTTACAAGCGCCCTGACTTTATCGCCACACACTTTTTGCAGAGCATCCAGCATTTCGCCCACCGACACATTCAGCGCAGGCATATTGAGAGCCATGCGCCCACCAAACTGCTCGTTTGTTGCTTCAAACACCTTGATGATGCCGTCCACCGTGTTGTCGGGCGACGATGCGCCGTGGCGCGTTGTCAGCGGCACAGGGTAACTGGAAGCCACGCCAGATATGGGCTCGCGGATAATGCCTGAGAAGAAGCTAGACGCAGCACCGTTGGGTTTTCCAGGGCGCACGGTCACCGTCATCAAGCGCACACTACGCCCCTCTAAATAGCCCTTGCGCGAGTAGTCTGCTACCAATTGCTCGAGCATAAATTTGTGCGTGCCGTAGCTTGATTGCGGCATGGGATAGGTTTCATCCGTAATCGTTGCCGGCATTGACCGCGCAGGGTCAGAGCCAAAGATGCCGC
>JANPAS010000092.1:0-9336 GCA_031430035.1 Comamonadaceae bacterium
TTTACCGCAACCCGAAGGCCCGACAAACACGACGAACTGACCGTGCGCCACATCAAGGTCAACGCCTTTGATAACGGAGACATCGCCAAAAGATTTGGTAAGAGATTGAAGTTGCAGCGTACTCATTTATTTAACTCCCGCACCAGCAATGCCAGTCGTAATATATTTTTGTAAAAAGGCAAACACCAGTGTGATCGGAATCAAGGTAATCACGGTCATGGCGAGCAAATAATGCCACTGCGTATTGAGCTCGCCTTGGAAGGAATTGAGCGCTAATTGCAGTGTAAAAAATTCTGATTTAGACAGCACAATGAGTGGCAGCAAGAAATCGTTCCAGCGCCACATCACCGAAAAGATGGCAAGCACAGCCAGGGCAGGCGCGGCCAGCGGCAAAATGATTTTCCAATAAATGCGCCACTCGCTGGCGTGATCCATCCGTGCGGCCTCTAACAACTCATCAGGAATCGTCAGCATGTATTGGCGCAGCAAGAACACGCCTGTCGGCGTGGCGATGGCAGGCAATATCACGCCCCATAAGCTATTGAGTAGCCCTACTGAATTAATCACCAAAAACACGGGCACAAGAATAATGGTGGGTGGAATCATCAGCGTGGCAATGATGAGCCCAAAGACAAACTTTTGTCCTTTAAATTGATATTTAGACAATGCAAACGCCGCCATCGAATTGACCAAGAGCGTGAGCAAGGTGGCAATCACGGTGATGAACACGCTGTTAAATAAGTATTTGCCAAAGCTAAATTTGCCGAACACTTCGGTGTAATTTTCAAATGCAAATTTGAGCTCGTTAATGGGCTTACGATCATTAATATTGACCTTAATGGACGGCGCATCTGGTCTGGCAGGATCTACCATCGTGGCTTCGATACCAAGCCGCATCACCTGCGCCATGGGGCGCTCACCGTCAGTTGTCTTTGTAAGAAAGAGCGGCAGTGGTTGCTCGTGCCCCATCACTTTGACTAACTGCTGTGAGTAAGGCAAAAACGTCGGCGGGAACTGCGCGACGGCACTTTCGGTTTTGAATGACGACATGACCAGCCAGACAATGGGGGCAAACATGGCGAAGAGCCCAACAAACAAATAGACATAGGACACGTAGTCCGTCCAATCTAATCGTCCCTTACCGTGGGTTTGAGTCAAAAATTGTGTGATGCGCATAGTAAGATCATCATACCCAAACCCTTCCCAATTCATCCTAAGGAAAACCATGAAACTTGTTCGTTATGGCGCTATTGGCAAAGAAAAGCCTGGCTTGATTGATGCTGCTGGCAAATTGCGCGACCTCTCCAAGCACGTCAAAGATTTTGATGGCGCAGCCATTAGCCCTGCCGCCTTGGCCAAAATCGCCAAAATCAAAACAGATAGTTTGCCGCTCGTCAAAGGCAAGCCCCGCATGGGCTGCCCTGTTGCGAAAGTCGGCAAGTTTATTGCGATTGGCCTTAATTTTTATGACCACGCCGAAGAATCTGGTATGGCGGTTCCTAAAGAACCCGTCGTATTCATGAAGACCATCAATTGCATTCAAGGCCCTAACGACAACGTCATGCTGCCTAAGGGCTCCGTGAAAACCGATTGGGAAGTGGAGCTGGGCATTGTGATCGGCACCCGTGCGCGTTACGTGACGCAAAAAGCAGCAACGGACTACGTTGCGGGCTACTGTTTAATTAACGACGTATCCGAGCGCGAATACCAATTAGAGCGCGGCCCGCAGTGGGATAAGGGCAAGGGCTGCGACACTTTTGGCCCGATTGGCCCATGGCTGGCGACCAAGGACGACATGACCGACATCCATAAATGCGCGATGTGGTTGGACGTGAATGGTGTCCGCATGCAAACGGGCACAACGAAAAAGATGATTTTTAATGTGCCCAAAATCGTTAGCTACTTAAGCACCTTTATGACGCTAGAGCCAGGTGACATCATCACCACGGGCACACCACCTGGCGTGGGTTTAGGTATGAAGCCGCCCAAGTTCTTAAAAGCGGGCGATGTGATGACCCTTGGCATTGAAGGCTTGGGCGAACAACGTCAAGTGGTGGTGCCGTTCAAGTTGTAAACGCATCGGCAGCGCCGCGCCAAAGCCACAGGGATGTTTCCTTGTGGCTTTTTTATTTCACAAAATAGCACGATCGTTCTTTTAATCAGTTACACTCGCGAACTATGAGCACATCAAAATCCGCTTCTAAAGCCGAACACACCAAAGCCACTATTGTGGATGCTGCGCTGCGCTTGGCATCTCAAATGGGTCTGGAGGGCTTATCCATTGGCGCTTTGGCCGAGGTGACGCAGATGAGTAAGTCAGGTGTTTTTGCGCATTTTGGCTCGCGCGAAGAGCTCCAAATTTCAGTTGTACGTGAATACTTTGTGCGTTTTGAGCGAGATGTCTTTACCTCCGCATTAAGCGCAGAACGAGGCTTGCCAAGGCTTCGCGCGCTATTTGCCAATTGGATGGTGCAAGTTGCACACGAGATTCAATCGGGCTGCATTTTTATCAGCGGCGCCGTAGAGTTTGATGATCGCTCGGGCCCCGTGCGTGATGCACTCGAACAGTCGATGAAGACCTGGCTGACGGCTGTACGTCGATGCGTAGCAATCGCGATTGAAGCGGGACACTTAGCCAAAACAGCGGACCCCAAGCAAGTGGTGTTTGAAATCCACGGTCTCATTTTGGCGCTGCATTACGAAGCCAAATTTATCAAATCCCCTAAATCCATGGAGCGGGCCAAAGCTGGCTTTGACAACCTGCTCACTCACTACAAAACTTAAAAGGAACGTCACTGTGCCCGCCTATACCCCGCCTCTTCGCGATATGCAATTTGTCTTGCATGAACTTTTGCAAGTCACAGAAGAGTTCAAACTCATGCCCAAACATGCCGACTTAGATGCAGACACTATCAATGCCGTGCTGGAAGAAGGCGGCAAGTTCGCTGCAGCCGAGCTCTTCCCCATTAACGCCAGCGGCGACCGAGAAGGCTGCACACTAGACCTTGCCACGCACAGCGTTAAAACCCCTAAAGGCTGGAAAGAAGCCTATGCCAAGTACGTAGAAGGTGGTTGGCCTAGCCTGTCTGGCGACCCTGAGCTCGGCGGTCAAGGTTTACCGATTGTGGTGAATCAATGTTTTTATGAAATGCTCAATTCGTCTAACCAAGCATGGACGATGTATCCAGGTCTCGCGCATGGAGCACACGCCGCTATTGAAGCGCATGGTACCGAAGCACAAAAAGAGATGTATTTACCCAATATCACCAGTGGCAAATGGCTGGGCACGATGTGCCTAACCGAAGCGCACTGCGGCACAGACCTTGGCATGCTGCGCAGCAAAGCAGAACCGCAAGCGGATGGCAGCCACATCATCACGGGCTCAAAGATTTTTATTAGCGGCGGCGACAGCGACTTTGCTGAGAACATTATTCATTTGGTCTTGGCACGTTTGCCTGATGCACCCGCTGGTAGCAAAGGCATTAGTCTCTTTTTAGTGCCAAAATTTTTGGTCAACGCGGATGGATCACTTGGTGCCCGCAACCCGATTTTTGTGACCGGTATCGAGCACAAAATGGGCATCAATGGCAGTGCCACTTGCCAGATCTCTATTGACGGCGCACGCGGCTGGATGGTGGGGCAACCCAATAAAGGTTTGGCAGCGATGTTTGTCATGATGAATGCTGCCCGTATTGGCGTCGGGATGCAAGGCCTTGGACTCACCGAAGTCGCGTATCAAAACGCGCTGGCCTACGCCAAAGACCGTATTCAATCGCGCTCACTGACAGGCCCTAAAGATTTGAGCAAGCCAGCCGACTCCATCCTCGTTCATCCCGATGTACGCAAGATGCTGCTCACCGCCAAGGCCTATGCGGAAGGTGGACGCGCACTGGCGCTGTACTGCTCGCTTCTTATCGACAAGGAGCATCATCATCCTGATGCAGAAGTTCGCTCCGAGAGTGCCGAACTAGTCGCCTTGCTGACCCCGATTGTGAAAGCCTTCCTCACGGATAATGGCCACATCTCGACCAACGCTTGCATGCAGGTGTTTGGTGGCCATGGCTTCATTAAAGAGTGGGGCATGGAACAATATGTGCGCGACAACCGTATCAACATGATTTACGAAGGCACGAACACCGTTCAATCGCTCGATTTGCTAGGTCGAAAAATTCTAGGTAATAGCGGCGAGAGTTTGAAGAAGTTCGGAAAGAAAATTGCCCTACTGGTCAGCGAAGTCAAAGACGACGAGACCATCAACGAGGACATGCAAGAGTTCTTAGCGCCGCTCACAGATCTCGGCACAAAAATGACCGCATTCACCACTGAGCTTGGCTTCAAAGCGTTCTCAAACGCCAATGAAGTGGGCGCTGCGTCGGTGGACTATCTACGCGTCGCGGGTCACTTGGTGTTTGGTTATTTCTTTGCCAGCATGGCGCAAATCTCCCTCAAGGCGATTGCCGAGGGACGTGGCGATAAGTTCTACCAAGGTAAACTGCAAACCGCGCGGTTCTATTTCGCCAAACTCTTCCCCGAGACGCTCACATGCATGGCCACGGCGCGCTCAGGTGCTGCGGTACTCATGGAGACCGAAGCAGCGCTCGTCTAATTTCAACTTTAAAAGACTTTGTTATGAAATTATTTGTTGCAACGGTACTTTTGGCGATGTCGTTTGGCGCAAATGCGCAAATGACACCTGTGGGTATTTGGCACACTATTGATGACGAAACTGGAAAACCTTCTGGCGAAGTCAGCATCACGGCCAAAGACAACGGGGAATTGGTGGGCATCATTGTCAAATCCTTGATGCCACCCAAACCTGGTGATGAGCCCAATTGCAGTCAATGCACAGACGATCGCAAAGATAAGCTCAAACGCGGTATGGAAATCATTCGTGGCGCCAAACAAACTTCTGGCACTGACTTATGGGAAGGTGGAACTATTTTGGATGTCAACAAAGGCAAGGTTTACAAGCTGCGCATGGTTCCACTAGATGGTGGAACAAAGCTACAAGTACGTGGATTTATCGGCCCGTTTTATCGCACTCAAACGTGGAATCGCATTAACTAAACACCAAAAGGAAAGAGGGAAGCTATGACGGACATCCTAGAACACATCGAATTAGGTGTGATGACACTCACGCTCAACCGCGTTGATAAAAAGAATTCGATTACAAGCGCCATGTATGGCCTGCTAGCCGACTCACTGGTTAAAGCCAAAGACGATGCCGCTGTTCGCGTGGTGGTTATCCAAGGTCACGCGACTGTTTTTAGCGCAGGTAACGACATTGCAGACTTTTTGCACCGCCCACCCACCACAGGCGAAGCGCCCGTATTTCGCTTCCTGCATGGCATTGCAGCATTCCCCAAGCCCATAGTGGCTGCGGTCTGCGGGCCCGCTGTGGGCATTGGCACCACCATGCTGTTCCACTGTGATTTAGTCTATGCGGGCGACAACGCCGCGTTTGCGATGCCGTTTGTGAATTTAGGCATCGTCCCCGAAGCCGCGTCCAGCCTGCTCGTGCCACAAATGTTTGGCTACCACCGCGCCGCTGAAGCGCTGCTCTTGGGCGAACCTTTTATGGCAGAAGCCGCGCTAGAAGTCGGCTTGGTCAACAAAGTGCTGCCGCCACTAGAAGCTAATGACTACGCGCAGACTGTGGCTAAAAAATTAGCTGCCAAACCTCTCTCATCCATCATGGAGACCAAGCGCTTAATGAAGATGGGACAAATGGATGTGGTGCACGCACGCATGGACGAGGAGTCTGTCGTCTTTGGTCGTATGCTGGGCGAGCCTGCAGCCAAAGAGGCTTTCGGTGCGTTTATGGAAAAACGCAGGCCTGACTTCTCTAAGCTTTAATTGGCGACTCGCACCATCATCTGCGCCAGCCGATGCAGCGCTTGCCAAGGCTCGGTGGGCCAATCCCCGTGTTTGAGTCCTTTGACAATTCCATCGACCTGATGCGCAGCTTGTAAAAGCTTGTTCACGGTGCTCATCTGCACGTTCGGCATGATGCGCTCAAACTGTTTTTCTTTAGCGCCCCAAATGCGGTTCTCGCGAAGCGCCATCGCGAGTGGCCTGCCACCATTCATGCTGTCCACCACGCGCTTCATCGCTCGGATGTCTTCGGCTAGTGCCCAGTGAACTAAAACTGCAGCCTCTCCCTCGGCTTGCAAGCCATCCAGCATGCGCTGCGTGCGTTCGGCTTTGCCTGCAAGCACGGCATCACTGAGCTTGAACACGTCGTAGCGTGCCACATTCATCACGGCAGATTCGATTTGCGCAAGACTCAGTTCGCCTTCTGGATACAGCAGCGCCAGCTTTTGCACCTCTTGATGCGCCGCCAGCAAATTGCCCTCCACGCGGTCCGCAAAAAACTGCAGCGCATGCTGACCTTCCGCTCCCGCTTGCACACGCTGGTTTTGCTGATTCAGCCGCTGCGCAATCCACTGCGGCAATGCGCCACGCTCCACGGGATCAATCTTGATTGACACGCCAAAGCTATCCAGCGCCGCAAACCACGCGCTGCTTTGCGTAGCTTTGTCTAGGCGTGGCAGCGAGACGAGCGTGAGCACTTCATCGTTGTTTTGCGCCAGCTCCGCGATTTTTTGCAACGCCGCACTACCCTCTTTGCCAGGCTTACCCGTGGGAATACGAATCTCAATGATTTGCTTGTCGCCAAACAAACCCATCGATTGACCTGCATTCATCACCTCGGCCCAATCAAAATTGGCGCCTTGAGCCGTATAGCTAGAACGCTCCGTGAAACCTTGGCTACGTGCGATTTGGCGAATCGTATCTGTGGCTTCCATCTGCAAAAGTGCCTCGTCGCCATGCAACGTATAAAGCGACCTCAAACCTTTTTGAAGATGCGCACCAAGCGACGGTAGGCCAATCTGCATAAGGCTTCTCGCCAGTTAAAGCGACTTCACTGCCGACAAGCGACGCATGAGTTGCTGCACAATTTCTTGCTGCATATCTCGGTAAAGCAATTGTTCCTCCGCCTCTTTGGCCAGCGCTGCTGACTCCGAATAGCTCTGCTCGCGTTCTTGCAAAAGCACCACTTCATCCAACAAGGTTTTGCCTTGCGTGGTGAACAGCGAAAAACGAAATCGAACTCGCAGCTGCAAGGCATTGACTTGTCCACTCACACCCGTACCCACCACCACACGCTCGCGCTGTTCTTGGTGGACACGCAGCACCACTTGCGCTTTATTGGCATCAGCCGATGCATCCAGTATGGTCAATCCTTGTCCTATGGCTTGGCGTTTGAAGTCCACGCCAATCGGTGAATTAGGTGTAAATCCACTAAACAAAGTTTGGAATGCATAACCATAAGATGCTTTGCCGCGTAGCGCAAAGCCGCAAGCATTAAGCAAACTGGTGGTTGATAAGGCGGCAAGTAGTGTTCGTCGTTGCATAAATTGTGTTTTATCCTTTAATGCGTTCACGCGTCACCATCTCACGAATAAAAATATCTTTGCCAGATTTTCGGACTAATTTGATAGCATGACCCCACTCAGGTTGGTACCAAAAACTAGCTACAAAAGACGGGCTATTTTGAAAAGTGAAGGTGTAATCAACGCGGTAAGCATCAAAAGTGCCTAGCGGCACAGTGACGTTCTCAAAAGCACCAATTTTTGCGTCAATATCCACCCACTCTTTTGCGCCGCTTGGCCGTGTCACGATGGATCTTGCGCTCCATTTTTTCCCCACTTGAAACTCTCCGCCTGGCACCGTCGGCCAAGGCGGGTCGTAGCTGCCTCCACCATCTTGCGTCACAAAACCAGCGGCATTAACACGCGCACTGGCCATACCCTGCCCAACGCTCTCCAAGATGTCGTCCGATACCCGGCGCAGCGTGGCGCTGGAGGTGTTCCTAATTTGGCCTGTGGCAGGATCTTTAATCGCAAAGCTAACGCGGTCGCCGTCTTTGTAACGCGCACCTGCAGGTGTCTGTACAACACCCGTTTTACCTGCCTGTGTTTGGACTTTCGCCACGTCTAAACGCTCTAACCTAGATTGAGCCACTTCACTAATCAAACCGTTCGGGTATTTATTCAAAAACGCGTAGAAGTCATTTGCTTTTTTCGAATCTTTAATCTTGTCCCAATCCGCTTTTTCTAAATTAAATTCAACTTCCCTGGCGCGCTCCGACAGTTTGGCAACTGCCACCACTTTGCCATCATTAAAAAAGAAGTCATCCTCAAGGCTCGTCGATTCCCATGGAATTTGCCTGCCCTCGCTTTGCTTTCGCACGTTTAAGCGCACACGTTTGAACACGTCTTCAATCTTGGCGGTTGGCTTCTTTAGCTCTTGCAATAAGTATTGGGTGTAGAGACCATTACCGCTCTTCACATCACCATCTTCCGCCACATTGCCAGGCGCTGTGGCGTATGCCAAGAATGTCCCTGGCGGCGCATCGACTTGTGCGAGGCCTTTGGCGGCTGAAGAGCTATTTTTGAACGGGTTATCGCGGCAAGCATCTAAAACCAAGATGTTCATGCGGTTACCTGCGCCTTTAAAGGCATCAATCACGGCGTTCACATCCACCGTTTGACCTGCAACGTCTGCAGCGCTGTTCAATTTGGCATCGATGGGCACCATGTAATTGCGCCAGTCAAGTTGCAAACCGTGCCCTGCATAGTAGAGCATCCCCACGCCCTGCTTGCCTTTAAGCGTGTCCCTAACTTTCGCAATCGCGTCCGTCATTTGCGTTTTGCCGCCGTCTCTGATCTCCACCACCGTAAAGCCAAGCCCGCGAAGCGTTTCCGCCATTGCTTTGGCGTCATTGGTAGGATTCGCCAGCGCCGCGTCGCCTGCATAGGCGGCATTGCCAATCACCAAAGCCACGCGGATGTCGGTCGGCGCTTGTGCCACTGCTGTCACACACGCCAAAGCTAGAGCAGTAAAGCCGTAGCGTAGTTTGTGTGTGAAGCGATGCGTCATAGGAAACCCTTTAGATCACGATATTAACCAAGCGCCCTGGCACCACAATCACCTTCTTAGGTGTAGCGCCAGCAGCTGCTTTAACAAAAGCTTCAGAAGCTAGCGCCGCTGCTTCAATCGCAGCTTTGTCTGCTGAGGCTGGCACGGTGATAGCACCACGCAGCTTGCCGTTGATTTGCAGCATGAGTTCCAATTCGTCCTGTAAAAGTGCCGATTCGTCCACTTCCGGCCAAGCCGTGTCAAGTAAATCGCCAGCCACATTGGCGTTTGCAAAACCTAATTGTTCCCAAAGTTCAAAGCACAGATGCGGGCAGGCTGGATACAAAATGCGCAGCAGCACCGAGATGCACTCAGTCAGCACCGCATGGTCGTTGTAGTCGTCGGCCAATT
>JANPAS010000093.1:0-12533 GCA_031430035.1 Comamonadaceae bacterium
CTTGTTCCTCGATAGCTCAGTTGGTAGAGCGCCGGACTGTTAATCCGTAGGTCCCTGGTTCGAGCCCAGGTCGAGGAGCCAAAATTGAAAGCCCTGAATGCGAAAGTGTTCAGGGCTTTTTTGTTGTCAGTTATGCTCACGATATGAACTACGCACAGCTCCTTATTCCTGATTTTTCTTTGATTTTGTGCGGTTATTTGGTTTGTCGCTACACCCAACTTAATCGCACGGTGTGGCAGCAGGTGGATAGCTTGGTCTATTTCTTTTTGTTTCCCGTTCTGCTGTTTCATTCGATTGTGCGTAGGCCTCTCGATTTTGCTGCCTCTAGTCACTTTATTGCCTCCGCTGTCGTATTAGTTGTGAGCGCGATTGCCATGAGTTTTGCTTTAGCTTGGCTACCTCGTATGGATAAGCGTGAGCATGCGGGTGCTGCGCAGGTGGCGTTTCGCTTTAACTCTTACATTGCCTTGGCGGTGAGCGAGCGCCTTGGCGGCGTGCCGGGCTTGCAGTTGATGGCGCTCTTAATGGGTGTTTCTGTGCCGCTATGCAATGCCGCGGCTGTTTGGTTGATGGTGCGTCATAGCCATGCAGAGAACCAACCTTTTTGGCGCGTGCTGGCGACCAACCCGCTGGTGATTGCGACGGCCAGCGGTTTGCTGGCAAATTTGGCAGGATTTTCAATTCCCGCGTGGGGTGAGTTGACGGTCACGCGGGTGGGGCAAGCCGCATTGGCGCTGGGCTTGATGGCGGCAGGGGCTGGTATGCAGCTGCAAAAACTGGGGCAAACGCCTGTGCTCTCGATGGGCGTGCTGGGTATACGGCACTTAGTCACGCCAATCATTGCCAGTGGGTTAATTCTGTTGTTTGGTTTGAATGGCCTACAGGCCACGGTGTTATTGGCTTTCAGCGCCATGCCCACCGCGTCTAGTGCGTATGTGTTGGCAGCCAGAATGGGCTACAACGGTGGTTATGTGGCAGCGCTAGTGACGATGTCAACTTTGCTCGGGATGGCGAGTCTGCCATTCGCGCTGGGTATCTTGCTAGTCAAGTGAGATTTTGCGCATCCAGATGTCACGGTACATGACCCAGTCGCCCATAAAGCTATAGAGCGGGCGTTTGAATGATGCGGGCTTATTCTTTTCAAAAAAGAAGTGACCAATCCATGCACAGCCATACCCAGCAAGCAGCCCGTATAAGAGATAAATCGGCTGGCGCGTCATGACCACCATGATGAGGCAACCCAGTGCTGCAGTGGAGCCAACAAAGTGCAGGCGACGGCACATGCGGTTGCTATGCTCTTGGAGGTAGAGCGGATAAAACTCTGCGAAGGTGCTGGCTGCCTCAATGCGCGAAGTCGTGTCCATAGTCGCGCTCCTTTATGCAGCTTTGCCAAGCAAGGCGTCTTTGAGCTTCCAGTCAGCTGGGTTGGGGCCCAGCCAGATGCGAAGCAATGCATTAAAAAATTCGGGCTCTTTAAACGGCTCACCGTAAGGCTTGCCCTTAATGCTGATCACAGTTCCCACACCGGGCAGCCAATCAATCGTAAAGCTATCGCCAGTTTTAAGATTTTTATAGTCACTAAACATTTGGCTCATCCGCAGCACGCTTGGGATGACTTTTGCAAATTCGGCTTTGGGCATGTTGTCCTCCATACCCCTTGTGAACAGTTTGCCTAATTCATTGGCATCAATGTTTCGCAGCATCGTCACGCCAAAGTGCTTGGCACCAGGTTGCGCGAGGACCTCTTCGGGTGTGGAGGCCTTTTTTCCTAGGTAAAGCGATGCCGTATAGACTTTAAAAATGGCTTTGTAGCGAATGCCTGCGCCGTTCAAAACGAGCGGATTACCTTTTAAGCTCATGGCCTCTTCGACCTTAACGCCAGCTAGCTCGACCGCCATTGCCGTTCCAAATGAGCCCAGTAAAAGAATAATGGTTAGTAATTTTTTTACGGCATTCATAGCAGCATCCTTGTTTTAAACGTTAAACAAAAAATTCATGACATCGCCATCTTTGACGATGTAATCTTTACCCTCAGCGCGCATCTTACCCGCCTCTTTGGCGCCTTGCTCGCCTTTGAACTGAATGAAATCATCAAACGCAATGGTTTGTGCACGGATATACCCGCGTTCAAAGTCGGTGTGGATCACGCCAGCCGCTTGTGGCCCTGTAGCGCCCACGGCGACTGTCCAGGCCCGCACTTCTTTAACACCAGCCGTGAAATAGGTCTGCAGGCCAAGCAGATTAAAGCCTGCACGAATGAGGCGATCGAGTCCTGGCTCGGTCATACCCATGTCACCCAAAAAGACTTGCTTGTCTTCATCGGAAAGTTCCGATATTTCAGCTTCAATAGCAGCGCAAATGGCAACTACAGGGGCGTTTTGCTTGGCGGCGTATTCGGTAAGCTTGTCGAGCAGTGGGTTATTGGTAAAGCCCGTATCGCTGACGTTGCCCACAAACATCGCGGGCTTGGCGGTAATTAAACATAAAGGCTTGAGGAGCGCCATAGTGTCGGCATCTAAGCCCATCGCCCGCACGGGCTTGGCTTCGTTTAGTTCTGGTGTGATGCGCTCCAAAATCACGACCATTTTTGCAGCGTCTTTGTCGCCAGCGCGCGATAGCTTTTGAAAGCGGTGCAGCGCTTTTTCGACGACAGCCAAGTCGGCCAGTGCCAGCTCGGTGTTAATCACTTCGATATCGGAAATGGGATCAACTTTGCCCGCCACATGGATGATGTTGTCGTCCTCGAAGCAGCGAACCACGTTCACGATGGCATCGGTCTCACGGATGTGCGCGAGGAACTTATTGCCAAGGCCTTCACCCGTACTGGCACCTGCGACCAATCCCGCAATGTCCACGAACTCGACGATGGCTGGCACGATGCGCTCTGGCGTAATGATTTGCGCCAATTGCTGCAACCGTGGATCGGGTAACTCGACGATGCCGACGTTGGGTTCAATCGTGCAAAACGGATAATTCTCTGCCGCAATGCCAGATTTGGTGAGTGCGTTAAAGAGGGTGGATTTACCGACGTTAGGTAGGCCGACGATGCCGCATTTCAAACTCATGCTGTGCTTTCAAAGGTGCTTTTAAAAATTGAAAAATTAATCTAAATAATCCGCTTGCCAATCAACGCGGATGACTTTTGTGGCGTGATCGACCGAGTCGATATACACACTCACAAAGGGAATCATGATTTTGCCAAGAATGAGGACGGTGTTTAGGCCTGTCGAGTGCATGTCATCAACTTTGCCAAGCTCTACACCTTCACGGTTGACCACCGTGTGACCGAGCAAATCGACCCAATAAAACTCGTCTTTGGCTGGAGTAGGGAAACTGGAGCGCGGAATGAAAATGCGGGCACCTTTTAGCGATTCCGCTGCTGTGCGATCCACAACTTCAAGTGAAGTAGCAACTACGCCGCTAGAGTGCTCTTTGGCCTCCAGAACTTTAAACAAGACCGTGCCTTTGAACGCCTCAAAATTGATGCGAACACCAGCCCGAGGCTCGGGGACTTGCAAATACCAACGTTTAGACGAAAAAAACGCTTGGGGGTCATTGTTAAAGGAGTGGATCTTCATCCAACCTTTAACGCCCCAAGCGTCTCCGATTCGCCCAACCTCGATTGCGTCTTGCGGCAGCGTTGCCACATCCAGCATCAAAGGCATGGGACTTAATTACGCTGCTTTAGCAGCAGTTTGCTTAACCAAACGCTCAACCGTTGGCGACACTTGTGCACCAACGCCGCGCCAGTAAGTCAAACGCTCAGTGTTGATACGTGTACCTTCTTCAGTGGCTGCTGCGCTAGGGTTGTGGAAACCCAGACGCTCGATAAAGCGGCCATCACGGCGCTCGCGCTTGTCGGCAACGACGATGTTGAAGAAAGGACGTCCTTTAGAACCGCCGCGAGAAAGTCGAATGACGACCATAATGAATTCCTTGGAAAAGTGAGCCCGCGAAGAAAAGAAATCACGAACGCTCAGGGTGGATAATTCCTTGCACCGTCTGAGACACACGACATAGCCACCCGGCCAGCGATACGCTGCAAAGCCTTCTATTATAACTTGCACAGCACCACAATTACGCACCATGACCTGTATTCGCCCCAGCACCCTTCAAGATATGCCTGAAATTACGGCTATTTATGCGTATTTTGTGTTGCACAGCACCGCCACTTTTGAAGCCGAAGTTCCAAGTGAGCAAGATATGGCTACGCGTAGGCAGGATGTGCTGGCAAAAGGTTTGCCATATTTAGTCATCACGCAAGGCGAGGTGGGGGCGCAAAAGGTGATGGGCTTTGCCTACGCCAATTGGTTCAAACCGCGAGCGGCCTATCGCTTTTCAGCCGAAAACTCTATTTATTTGCATCGTGAGGCCGCAGGAAAAGGACTTGGTAAGTTGCTATTAGCTGAACTGCTGACCCAGTTAGAGCGGCTCGGCATCCGCAAAGTGATGGCGGTCATTGGTGGTAGCGAAAACCTTGCGTCGATTAGCTTGCACAAAGCGCTTGGCTTTACGCCAGCGGGGCTAATTGAGGGCGCTGGCTGGAAGCAGGACCGCTGGTTAGATTTGGTTTTGATGCAGCGCACGCTGGGACTAGGCACTAAACAGCCACCCGTAAACCAGCAACTTATTTAAGCGCCTGCAGCTTTTAACGTATTCACCAACAGCAGCGCTCTCGTCATCGGCCCCACGCCCCCAGGTACGGGTGTGATGTAACCTGCAACTTCGCGCACAGCATCAAAATCGACATCACCGCACAGCTTGCCTGCCGCGTTTCGGTTCATACCTACGTCGATGACCACGGCGCCAACTTTCACCATGTCGGCAGTGACGACGTTTTGTTTGCCAACGGCTGCGACGATGACATCAGCGCCTAGGCAAATTTCTTTTAAGTTGGTTGTCGCGCTGTGACAGATGGTGACTGTTGCGTTCTGGTTGAGTAGCATTTGCGCCATCGGTTTGCCAACGATGTTACTGCGGCCAATCACTACTGCGTGTTTGCCGCGTAGATTCATCCCGATGGATTCAATCATCTTCATCGCGCCGTGCGGCGTGCAAGGCCAAAAGCCTGGCAAGCCCACGGCTAGTGCGCCTGCGTTGGCCACGTGGAATCCGTCTACGTCTTTGGCGGGATTGATGGCTGCGATGACTTTTTGACTGTCGATGTGTTTGGGCAGTGGCATTTGTACCAAGATGCCGTGGATGCTGGGGTCGTTGTTGAGAGCTTCAACTTTTGCTAGCAGTGCTGCCTCTAGGGTATCGGCTGGCATACGCTCTAAAACCGAATGGATGCCGACTTGCTCGCTGTCTTTCACTTTGTGGCTCACATACACCTGACTGGCTGGATCTTCGCCGACCAACACAACTGCGAGTCCTGGATGAATACCGCGTGCTTTGAGGACGGCGACTTTTGCGGTGACTTCTGTTTTGATTTGTGCGGCAAGTGCGTTGCCATCAATGAGCTGTGCTGTCATTAGTTCTTCAGTGCGATTTTGAGTAAGTCAGCAACCGTATTGGCGCTGAGTTTTTCCATGATATTGGCGCGATGTGCTTCCACAGTCTTGATGCTAATGCCCAGGTCATCGGCGATTTGCTTGTTGAGGCGTCCCGCCACGATGCGCTCTAAAACCTGCGCCTCACGCGAGGTCAGTTTGCCAAGCAGTGCATCTCGGCTTGCGCTGGCCTGAGCCGCAGAAAAGGACGTTTTCGCGTGCTCCAGCATTCGTTCAATCAAAGTGACAAGCGCGGTTTCGTCAAACGGTTTTTGAATGAAATCCATCGCGCCCTTTTTCATGGACGTCACAGCCATGGGCACATCGCCATGACCTGTGATGAAGACAATCGGTAGTGGTGATTGTTGTTCGATAAGTCGGTCTTGTAGCTCAAGCCCAGACATGCCCGTCATACGAATATCAACGATCAAGCAGGCCACTTCACGCGCATCGTACCGGGCTAAAAAATTTTCGGCGGAGTCGTAGCAACGCACACGGTAATCTTTACCTTCTAGTAGCCATTGCAGCGAGTCGCGTACGGCCTCGTCATCGTCAACAACAAAAACGGTGCCTTTTTTAGGAATCAAACTCATGATTAATCTTTGGTTGGGTTGATGGCAGAGGGAGCCAAAAACTAAAACGGCATCCCACGATGGCTTTGGTCTCGCTCATACTCGTTCCATTGTAGATGTTCTCGGCCGTCAGGCGACCTTGGTGAGATTCGATGATGGATCGGCATAAGTTAAGTCCAATGCCCATACCCTCAAGCTTGGTGGTGTAGAACGCGTCAAAAATCCGCTTAAGCACTTCAGGTGGTACGCCTTTTCCTGTGTCTTCGATACTGCACTCAATGCCATCCTGCGCCTCATTATTTTGTAATTGGGCTTTGCGTAGGACGCGCACTTTAATCTGCCGCCGGGCCATGTCTTTAGGTGAAAACTCTCCCTCAACGTCAATGGCTTCAGCGGCATTTTTGATGAGATTGACAATCACTTGCTCAATTAAAATTGGATCCACCATGAGGCTTGGCAGATTGAAGGCGACATGGTGCGTGAGCTGCACTCGCCTTCGCTGCACTTCAATGCCTACCAGTTCAATGGCTTCGTTCACCATCGTCGCCATGTCATTAGGCGTGCGGTTGGGTTCGCTGCGTTTCACAAAGCTTCGGATGCGTTGAATGATTTGTCCAGCACGATGTGCTTGTTTGGCTGTTTTTTCAATGGCGAGCAACAACTCATCGTTGCTAATTTGATTGTTATGAATGCGGCTCACCATACCACTGCAATAGTTGCTAATGGCAGCTAATGGTTGATTCAACTCGTGCGCCACACTCGAAGCCATTTCGCCCATAGTGATCAGGCGGCTAGCCGCTTGAGCGCGTGCTGCTTGCTCTTGTGCCAAAGCCTCTGCATTTTTACGCGCCGTGATGTCGTTGGCAATCACCATCTGCGCTAAGTGACCATCAACCCAATTGAGATAACGAACGCGTACCTCTAACCAACGCGAAGCCTTATTAGGTGTTGCTTCTAAAAAAATCTCTTTACTTTCACTTGGCGCATCTTCCACGTCAAACAGTGGCAAACCCGCTAGTGCATCCACTTCATCGTTCGCATCGTCTAAAGCATGCTGATCTGAACTGCTTGCGAGCATGGTGTCCACAAAATCGGGTTGATCGTGTGACTCCTCACCAAACCAATCTCGGTACGTCTTGTTAGCAAACAGCAGCTGTTTGCTGCCCATGGTTGAGACTGAAATAGAAGCATCAAGCCCTTCCAAGATCGTCGTGAACCGCTCGTAGGAGGCTCCCAATTCACGGCGAATGCGTGTGGGTTCAGTAATGTCCGTCATTGACGCCATCCAGCCTGTTTGTTTACCGCGTGCGTCTACTAAAGGAGAGACATACATACGCGCTGCAAAGCGCGTGCCGTTGCGCCGCAAGACCTGCATCTCTACCCCCCCCGCGCTGCTATCGCCACTTAATTCTTGTTTTAAAACGACTTGTAATTTCACCAAATCTTCAGGCGGCCAATAGACATAGGGCGGGAGTGTGCCTACCAAATCTGCTTCTCGCCACATCGTCATCTGGCAAAACGCTGCATTAACATACGTGATGCGGCCCTCTAAGTCCAGCGCACGCATGCCTGTTGGCATAGAGTTTTCCATCGCACGACGAAAATTAGTTTCTGCCAGTAGCGCATCTTGCGTACGCAAACGCCTCCTCGTGTGCCGCCAATTGGCAATCAACATCCAAATAGTAAGTAGGCTAAGTGCCGCCACCAGCAGGCGCAAGGCTGAGCCAGTAAAGCCTTGAGAAGTTCGATAGCCTTGCAGTATTAATTGCAATGTGCTATCGCCCTCTATAGGCGTACGGTCACTTTCGTTGAGTTCAAAATCTGAGGCGTATTCGTGCCTCGCCCCAATGCCTGTCAGCCACGACAACGACCCACTTGCCAGCGACGATTTCGGTGTGAGCGCGCCCGCTAAGCGTTCGCGCTCCAATCCTGTAAAGGCCGCCCCATATTTTTTACTAATATCAGCAGGCACGCCATTTTGCAATAAGCCTTCCAGTGACAGTTCGGCAATTAACACACCTAGAAATCGATTGTTGATGCCAAGAATAGGGGCTTGTAATTGAATCAGACCTCGTCCATCTGAGCTGAAGTAGGGATCAGAATAGAGCGGTTGATGTTCGACTTGTACGCGCTTATAAAGCTCCGCGGTATCGCTGTCGTTTACCAGTCTTGATGACTTTGACCAGTCCATGGTGTAGGCGCCTGTGGTGAGATAGGCTGATCGGAAGCGACCCCCAGCATCCACCCAGACCATCGCCATCATCTCTGGCGTTGTGCTGACCAGTGTTTCCGATTGCCCCAAGAATTCAGCCTGATCGACAAGACCACGCCCAATACTTTTGGCAACTTGCAGCACCTGTTCTTTACGATCTTGCAAACGCTCACGTAGTTGGCTTTGCGTGTAATCAATATCGCGCTTAATGCCCTCTCGCTCGCGATCAGCTTCTTCAACCCGTAAATAGCCAATCGTTAAAAAAACAACGGTCAAAAACAGCATGACTGTCGCTACGGGAGCGATCATTGCGTAGCGATCTTGCCTGACTGGTGACTGCTTGCGCCACCAAGTTCGCCACTCTGGGCGCCAAAGATTAGCAACGGACGGAAATATGAATGCCATAGGCGCTAGAGTGTAGGGGGAGAAGTGAGTTTTTACTTTTTAGTAAGTTCATAATATGAAATTATCAATCGTATTGTGATAATTAAAAAACATATGGCATACTTCTTTTTATCAATTATTAAAGGAGCATTTCAGCATGACGCAATCAACAGAAATCCATAGCCAACCGGCTGATTCGGATAAACAAGAAACCCGCGAATGGATTGACGCACTTCGTGCCGTCATTGCCAATGCACCCACCAACGATGGTGGTCGCGAACGAGCGCATTACCTGCTCGAGCAGTTACTTGAGCAAGCGCGCCAAGAAGGCATCGACATGCCTTTCTCCGCGACCACGGGCTATGTCAACACCATCGAAACGAAAGACGAAGCGCACAATCCTGGCAATGCTGAAATCGAAGAGCGTCTGCGTGCCTACATGCGCTGGAATGCGATGGCGATGGTCGTAAAAGCCAATCGACACAACCCAGAAGATGGCGGCGATTTAGGCGGACACATTGGTTCGTTCGCCTCACTGGCCAATATGTTTGGCGCGGGCTTTAACCATTTTTGGCATGCTGAAAACAATGAGGCTGGCAAAGAGCACGGCGGCGATTGCATCTATATTCAAGGTCACGTGTCGCCAGGCGTTTATGCGCGGGCGTTCCTAGAAGGACGTTTGAGCGAAGAGCAACTCCTTAATTTCCGCCAAGAAGTGGATGGCAAAGGTTTGTCCAGCTATCCGCATCCTAAATTGATGCCCGAGTTTTGGCAGTTCCCTACCGTGTCGATGGGTCTTGGCCCACTGATGGCGATTTATCAAGCACGCTTTTTAAAGTACCTCCATGCACGCGGCATTGCCAATACTGAAAACCGCAAGGTTTGGGTCTTCTGCGGTGACGGTGAGATGGACGAAGTGGAGTCCTTAGGTGCAATCGGCTTAGCTGCGCGTGAGAACTTAGACAATTTGATCTTCGTGATTAATTGCAACTTACAACGCTTAGATGGCCCTGTTCGTGGTAACGGCAAGATCGTGCAAGAGCTAGAAGGCGAATTTCGCGGTGCAGGCTGGAACGTCATCAAACTCTTGTGGGGTAGCGGTTGGGATGGCCTCTTGGCACGCGACAAAGACGGCGCACTGCGCAAGCTCATGATGGACACGTTAGACGGCGACTACCAAGCCTTTAAAGCTAACGACGGCGCATACGTGCGTAAACATTTCTTTGGTCGCGACCCGCGTACCGCGGAGATGGTTGCCCACATGACGGACGATGAAATTTGGAATTTGAAGCGGGGCGGACATGACGCGCAAAAGGTATACGCCTCGTTCCATAAAGCGGTCAACCACAAAGGCGAGCCAACCGTGCTACTCATCAAAACCGTTAAAGGTTTTGGCATGGGCAAAATTGGTGAAGGTAAAAACAACGTTCATCAAACCAAAAAGCTATCGGACGAAGATATCAAATCGTTTCGTGACCGCTTCAACATTCCTATCCCTGATAGCCAACTCGCAGAACTGCCGTTCTACAAGCCTGCAGACGATACCCCAGAGATGCAATATCTGCACGAGCGCCGCAAGGCCTTGGGTGGTTACTTACCGCATCGTCGCACTAAGGCGGACGAGAGCTTTACCGTACCAGCGCTGGATACCTTTAAAAGTGTGATGGAAGCTACTGCCGAAGGGCGGGAGATTTCGACAACACAGGCTTACGTTCGTTTCCTCACGCAACTGCTGCGCGATCAAGCACTGGGGCCACGCGTGGTACCTATTTTGGTGGACGAGGCGCGTACCTTTGGTATGGAAGGCCTGTTCCGTCAAATCGGTATTTACAACCCCGCAGGTCAAAATTACACCCCCGTTGATAAAGAGCAGGTGATGTATTACCGCGAAGACAAAGCGGGTCAAATTCTGCAAGAAGGTATTAACGAAGCGGGCGGCATGAGCTCTTGGATTGCGGCTGCGACCAGCTACTCCACCAGCAACCGCATCATGGTGCCGTTCTATGTGTACTACTCCATGTTTGGCTTCCAGCGTATTGGCGACTTGGCTTGGGCGGCTGGCGACATGCAAGCCCGTGGCTTCTTGCTGGGCGGCACGTCTGGACGCACGACGCTGAACGGCGAAGGCTTGCAGCACGAAGACGGTCATAGCCACATCATGGCTAACACCATTCCGAACTGCTTGTCGTATGACCCTACTTTCGCGCACGAAGTCGGCGTGATCTTGCACCATGGACTCAAGCGCATGGTCGAGAAACAAGACAACGTGTATTACTACATCACACTCTTGAATGAAAACTACGCCATGCCTGGACTCACTCCTGGCACGGAAGAGCAAATCATCAAAGGTATGTATCTGTGCAAGCCAAGCGCCGCAAAAAAAGCCGCACACACCGTACAGCTCTTGGGTTCGGGCACGATTCTGCGTGAGTCCATTGCTGCACAAGCGCTATTAGAAAAAGACTGGGGCATTGGCGCGAACGTTTGGAGCGCACCGAGCTTTAACGAACTCACACGCGATGGCCAAGACGTAGAGCGTTACAACATGCTGCATCCAACGGCGACACCACGCGTTTCCTTTGTTGAGAGTCAGTTGAAGTCGCACGCAGGCCCCGTGATTGCATCGACCGATTACATGAAAGCCTACGCTGAGCAGATTCGTCCTTATGTGCAAAAAGCCACGGCGGACGGTAAGCCGACACGCAATTACAAAGTGCTAGGTACAGACGGCTTTGGTCGCTCTGACTTCCGCTCCAAGCTGCGCGAACACTTCGAGATTAATCGTCACTACATTGTGGTTGCTGCACTCAAAGCCTTGTCTGAAGAGGGCGCAGTGCCAGTCGCTAAAGTGGCAGAAGCGATTGCCAAATACGGTATCAAGGCTGACAAAATTAATCCACTCTACGCGTAATCATTGCTTAAAAATAAGAGGAGAAAAACATGGCGAATATACAAATTTTGGTTCCCGATATTGGCGATTTCGACGAAGTCACCGTGATTGAGTTGCTGGTCAAAGCCGGCGACACCGTGAAGGTTGAGCAGTCTTTGATTACGGTTGAATCCGACAAAGCCTCGATGGAAATTCCATCCTCGCATGCTGGCGTTGTGGCTTCGCTCAAAGTGAAGTTAGGCGACAAAGTGAAGATGGGTTCGTTGGTGGCTGAGGTTGAGGGTGCCGGTGGTTCTGGAGCTGCTCCTGCGGTTGCCGCGGCAGCGCCTGCGCCCGCTGTGGCATCACCCTCTCCCCAACCCTCTCCCATCAAGGGCGAGGGGGCAACACCAACAGCCTCGGTTTCTACTCCCTCTCCCCTCGTGGGAGAGGGCAGGGGTGAGGGGGCTGCGGCTCCTGCCCACGAGCCAGCCGCGCAAACCGCACAACTCGCATCGCTACCCAATGCTTCGCCTTCCGTTCGCAAATACGCTCGCGAGCTTGGCGTGCCGTTGGCTGAAGTCAAAGGCTCGGGTGCGAATGGCCGCATCACCGAGGAAGACGTTCAAGCGTTTACGCAAGCCGTGATGGGCGGCTCCAAACAGACTGCCGCGCAAGCCGCATCTAGCAAGGCTTCTGGAGCAGGTGGCTCTGGAGGCGGTGCTGGACTTGACCTCCTGCCATGGCCTAAGGTTGACTTTGCCAAATTCGGCCCTGTGGAGCGCAAAGACCTGTCTCGCATCAAAAAGATCAGCGGCGCCAACTTGCATCGCAATTGGGTGATGATTCCTCACGTCACCAACAACGACGAAGCCGACATCACCGATTTGGAAGCCTTGCGCGTTAAGCTGAACAAAGAGAACGAAAAAGCGGGCGTGAAATTCACCATGCTGGCGTTCCTCATCAAAGCCGTTGTCGCAGCGCTTAAAAAATTCCCTGAGTTC
>JANPAS010000094.1:0-71901 GCA_031430035.1 Comamonadaceae bacterium
CAGATAGTCAGAAATAGCCGCCTCGGCAACGGCAGATTTCGTGAGCCCGTAAGCGGCAGTAAAACTGTTCAGACGGGCTTCAACGTCAGGTGATAAACGAGTAGAGAGCATAATAATTTGTGTGACAAAGTTTGTATGACAGTTATTTTACTATGTAAACTCTTCCCGCGCCTGCTTAGGTGACAACTGAAACCAGCGCTGACATGCACGGTAAAACGTACTCTCTTCCGCAAAGCCCAAGAGCGATGGGATGCCTGCCAAAGGCACCTTTGGGTCGCGCAGGTAATTTTCGGTAAGTTGTCGCCGCAGTGTGTCAAGCTCTTTTTGAAATGAAGTTCCCGCCTGAGCCAGCCTGCGTTGCAAGGTGCGGTCACTCATACACAAATCGCTGGCCACATCGCGCCGCATCACGCGTCCGCTGGCCATGCCGCGCACAAGACTGGTGGCAATTTGCCTTGTAATACTCACAGGGTGGAGTTCGCGCACAACCTCTTGCACAACACGGTCGTGTAATGGGCTCAGGGTCGCATTGGCTGTAGGCAGTGGCAGTTGCAAGTCTGCTTTGCGTAGTAGCAAAGCATGACCTAGCGCATTAAAGCGCGGCGTACAAGAAAACGCGAGCTGATGGCGCCGAAGGTCCATAGGCGCTGGATACGCAAGCTCCACACCCAAAGGCACAATATCGCGGCCAGTAACCCAGCGACAAAAGGCCAAGAAAGTCACGATGGTGTAATCCAGCCTTGAAGATCGGCCTGGCTGCGGAGGCTCCATCGGTATCACCTCAATGCGGCAACCGCCTGCGACATTAACAACACGCAAATCCACCGCATCAGAGACGGCCGCGATGTACTGCACAAGGCGCTCAATCGCTTCTGCAAGGTTTTGACACGACATCATCGAATAAGCCAGCGCGTCAAAGCTCGTGGGCTTGTCGGCCGTAGCTCGGCTCAGCGCTACAAAAGGTTGCTGACTCTGCTGCTCGGCCAGCATCCAAAGCCGGTCCACTTGTTCTACGGACATTCTGCTGTGAGCGTTCTCCAGTTCACGTATATCGAGGCCTGCCTCCCGAAAAAGCCCAGGGACGTCCAGCCCTTGTGTGCGCAAAAGGTCAGCCACACCCCGCATCCAAGCTGATGCGATCGTCCATTGCATAGGGTTTGAGCTGCGAGGATGAGATGCGGCGCCGGGGTTGCTGGTGGTCATGCGGGCATCTTAATTCAAGACTTGTCGGGGGCTCTGTGGGTGAGACAACTGGCATCATGAAGCCAGTAAATTGGCCACGCATGCCATTGTGACGACAGACTGCGCCGCTTAATATTTCACTCATTCAAACAACTCAAGGAACTCAAGCGATGAAAAAACTATTAAATGCTGCAAAGCATTCCATATTCAAAACCTCTCTAGCTGCCGCCGCGCTTGCGCTGGCCAGCGCAGCGCAGGCATCTAACGACTGTGCCGACATCAACCCTAACATCCGCACGACGACGTTCACCTCAAAAACCATGTTGGCAAATGATGGGCTGTGCTTGCGCTCGTTTGCTTGGCAACCCACGCAGATGCCCGTGCGCGGTGTGGTGGTGATTACACATGGCATTCGGGATTACGCCGCTCGTTACCAGCGCTTTGCTGAGCAACTCACGAAACAAGGTTTTGTCGTTTTTGCGCAAGATCTACGCGGGCATGCCCATTCGGGTGGCGAGCGGCAGCGTTTTGATTCCATGGCTCGCATGGTGGCGGACACCGACATGGTCGTCAATGATGCCAAGCAGCGCTACCCTAAAGCACCGCTGTATGTCTACGGGCACAGCCTAGGCGGATTAATTACGGCTAGCTACTCACTAGAGCACGCAGATAAATTGAGTGGTGTTATTTTAAGCGGCGCAGCATTGAAACGGCCTCACAGCGTTTCAGGCTTCAGCGCTGGTCTAGCGCAAATCGTTGCATCGATTGCACCAGGCTTGAAGGTTGTCCAAGTCGACGACAGTGAATTCTCGAAAGATAAGAGCGTGATGGCCGCCTTGGCCAGTGATCCTTTAATTAGCAGAGGCAAACTGCCTGCAGCTACCGCTGCCGCGACGCTCAAGGCCATCGCAGATGTGCAAGAGCGTATGGGTCAGTTGAAGCTACCGCTGATGGTCATGTATGGCACAGCAGATAGCGTCAATCCAATTGAGGGAAGCCAAGCGTTCGTTCAGGCCGTGGCCAGCACAGACAAGACCTTGAAAGTCTACCCTGGCGTGTATCACGACATGCTCAATGAGCCTGAGCGCGATCAGATCGCGGCAGACATCATCGCTTGGCTAGTTGAGCGGACGAAATAAGTAGAGACTCAGTTTGCCTAAGCGGAATAATTGTCGTGAATTTAGCGCGTTTCACACTGAAAAATGCTTTAACGTTGCGCACATTGGCATCACTTGAAAACAGCGTTTGCGACAGCGCAAGATAAGCGGGCATATCGGTCGCATAGATCACCAGCGTGAAATCGGGCCCTGGGCTGACGCGGTAACACTGCTGCACGGCAGGGTCTTTGCAAACGCGCTGTTCAAACATATCCAAGCTTTGAGCGTTTTGCACGTCCAGCGTCACCTCAACCAAGGCCGTGAGGCCATATCCAGTATGGGTCGCGAGTTTATCGGCACTCAAAATCGCCACTTCGCGCTCGATGTAACCGGCATCACGCAACCGCTTCACGCGCCTTAGACAAGTGGGCGGCGAAATATGGACAAGCTCGGCTAGCGCTTGATTCGATAGCGAACTATCTGTTTGCAGCTGTTGCAAAATCTTGAAATCAAAATCATCTAAATAATTCATTTTTATATTTTATTTGAAATAAAAGTTCATTACGTAATTTTTATAGAATTTTATTTCAATAAAAATATAAATTAGATAATTTATTCCAAATCATTACTCGTAACATCTACACATTCCATCTTAAGGAGCATTCTATGTGCGGCATTGTCGGCGCGATCAGTACCAAAAACATCGTTCCCGTTTTAATCGAAGGCTTAAAGCGACTTGAGTATCGCGGCTACGACTCCTGCGGCGTGGCGGTGCACACGGGAAAAGGGCTAGAGCGCGCCCGCAGCACCTCACGTGTCGCGGAATTAGAAGCGCAAGGCGAGCTCTCGGCGCATATGGGCATTGCGCATACGCGCTGGGCAACCCATGGCGCACCTGCCGTGCACAATGCGCATCCGCACTTTAGCCACGGCATCAATGGCGCACCGCCGCGCATCGCATTGGTTCACAACGGCATCATCGAAAACCACGACACACTACGTGCTGCGCTGCAAGCCAAGGGCTACGTATTCGTCAGCCAAACTGATACCGAGGTCATCGCACACTTAATCGACTCGCTCTATGCAGGCGACTTGCTATTGGCGGTACGCACGGCACTGACTCAGTTACACGGCGCGTATGCGATTGGAGTCATGGCGCGAGATGAGCCCCAGCGTTTAATTGGCGCACGCCAAGGCTCGCCTCTCATTTTGGGTGTCGGCTCGGATGGTGCAAATTACCTCGCCAGCGACGCAATGGCTCTGGCAGGCGTGACCGACCAAATCGTGTACCTTGAAGAAGGCGATTTAGTCGATGTACAACTGGGTAAATACTGGATTGAAGACGGCGCAGGCAAGCGCCTATCCTCCAAACCCGCCAGCGGTGAACGCCCCGTCAAACACGTCATTGCCCACAGCGGCGCAGCCGAACTGGGGCCTTATCAGCACTACATGCAAAAGGAAATTTTTGAGCAGCCTGTGGCATTGGCTAACACGCTGGAAGGCGTTGAAGGCATTAGCCCCGAGTTGTTTGGTGACAAGGCTTTTGGCACATTTAAAGCTATCGACAAGATTTTGATTTTAGCCTGTGGCACCAGTTACTACAGCGGCTGCACCGCGAAGTATTGGCTGGAAGCCATAGCTGGCGTGCCTTGCAGCGTAGAGGTCGCCAGCGAATATCGTTACCGCACCAGCGTCCCAGATCCTAAAACGCTTGTCGTCACGATTAGCCAAAGCGGCGAAACCGCCGACACACTCGCCGCGCTTCGCCACGCGCAAAGCCTAGGGATGACGCACACGCTCACCATCTGCAACGTGGCGACGAGCGCCATGGTGCGCGAGTGCCAGCATGCGTACATCACCCGCGCGGGTGTAGAAATTGGTGTAGCTTCAACCAAGGCGTTCACCACCCAATTGGCGGCGCTGTTTTTGCTGACATTAGCGATTGCGCAAACCAAGGGGCGACTCTCAGATGAGCAAGAAGCGGCACACCTCAAAGCCATGCGTCACTTGCCCGTCGCCATTAGTGCAGCGCTCGCGCTAGAGCCCCAGCTCATCGTGTGGGCAGAGCAATTTGCTCGTATGGAAAACGCGCTGTTTTTAGGGCGCGGTGTGCACTATCCCGTGGCGCTGGAAGGCGCACTCAAACTCAAAGAAATTAGCTACATCCACGCAGAGGCTTACCCAGCGGGCGAACTCAAGCACGGGCCGCTAGCACTCGTCACAGCCGCGATGCCCGTTGTTGTCGTCGCGCCTAACGACAGCTTGATTGACAAACTCAAGAGCAATATGCACGAAGTCCGCGCCAGAAGTGGTGTGCTCTACGTGCTAGCCGATGCCGACTCGCACATCAAATCCGAAGAAGGCATTCACGTCATCCGCTTGCCTGAACACTACGGTGATCTGTCACCGCTCTTGCACGTGGTGCCGCTGCAACTGCTGGCGTATCACACAGCACTGGCGCGTGGTACGGATGTAGACAAGCCTAGGAATTTGGCAAAAAGTGTGACGGTGGAATAGAGACATTTTCCACCTGGCAAAAAATCAAAAACATTCAATTGTGGATGGCGTGGTTTTTAAATACCATGCGCCATCAACAACTGGAGTTCATGATGAAAATAGTCACGGCGTCTCGTCCCCTCGCTTTAGCGGCTGGGTTGCTCTTAGCGCTAATGAGTGCAGCGTATGCGCAAAGCGACTGGCCTAACCGCCCCGTCAAACTGATTGCAACTTTTGCGCCTGGCGGTAGTTCAGACTTGGTAGCGCGGCAGCTCGCTCAACACTTGAGTGCGCGCTATGGGCAGCAGTTCATCGTCGAAAACAAAGTGGGGGCATCGGGCAACATAGGTGTAGATTTTGTTGCCAAGTCCGCGCCTGATGGCTATACCTTTGCGCTGGCGACCACGGGGCCACTAGCAAACAACAAATCCATGTTTAAGTCTATGCCTTTCGACCCCGAGAAAGATTTGACTCCTATTGGCTTAGTAGGTGAAATTCCAATGGTGATTGCCATCAACCCGAACGTAAAGGCCACCAATCTCATTGAATTTGTGGCGCTTGGCAAGGCATCGCCCGTTCCACTCACGCTCTCCAACCCAGGCAATGGCACTATTGGGCATCTGGTTGCAGAATATCTGCGCGTGAGTACAGGTACGAAAATTCAGTCTGTCCCCTACCGTGGCGACTCCTTGGCCATGGCAGACGCTTTGAGCGGCACAGTCAACGGCGTATCCACGCCCGTTACCGCGTTGACCGCCGTCCTGCAGGCCAACAAACTGCGAGCGATTGCTGTCATGTCCAAAACTCGGTACGTAGGCTTGCCAAGCGTACCCACAGCCTTGGAGCAGGGATTCAACATGGAAGCCACCGCTTGGAGTGCCGTCGTGGGCCCAGCCAAGCTGCCCAAAAATATCGTCGATTCACTTAACCTTGAAATCAACAAGTTTGTCAATTCCAGCGAAGGTCAAACAAAACTAGCAGCGCTGGGCATGGTGGGCGTGTCTGGGACACCTGCCAAATTGGGCGAACTGATGACCAGTGAAACCACCAAGTGGAAGCGAATCGTCGAATCCGCCAAGATCTCACTCGAATAAAGAAGGCAGATTATGGAGAAATTAAAGTTTTATATTGATGGCGCTTGGGTCGATCCAACCACGCCTTCAACTTTGGGGGTCGTCAATCCTGCAACGGAGAAGACTTTTGCGCACATCAGCATGGGCTCCAAGCAGGATGTGGACATCGCAGTGCGAGCCGCTCGCCGTGCGTTTGCAACCTACTCCGAAGTCAGTGTGGCGCAGCGTCTTATTTACCTCCACAAAATCATCGACGGCTTTAAGGCACGTCTGCCAGAGCTGGCGCGGACAATGAGTTTGGAGATGGGCGCTCCCATCACATTTGCCACGCAACGACAGGCGAGCGTTGCGCTGTTTCATTTTGAAGAGGTGGCACGCATACTGGCCACCTACCAATTTGAAGAGCCGCTAGGAAAGGGCATCATCCGCCGCGAACCCATCGGTATTTGCGGACTCATCACACCATGGAACTGGCCGCTGAATCAAGTTGCATCCAAAGTCGCGCCTGCACTTGCCACTGGTTGCACTGTTGTTCTTAAGCCGAGTGAAATCGCGCCACTCAGCTCCATGTTATTTGCAGAAATCCTCCACGATGCAGGCGTACCCGCTGGTGTTTTCAACCTCGTCAATGGCGACGGCCCCACAGTAGGAGAAGCAATTGCGTCGCACCCCGAGATCGACATGGTGTCGTTTACGGGATCGACAACGGCGGGAATTCGAGTCGCCAAACTGGCGGCAGACACGGTCAAACGCGTCGCACAAGAGTTGGGTGGCAAGTCAGCCAACATCGTTCTTCCCGATGTTGATCTGAAGACTGCTGTCATAGCAGGCGTCCACGCTTGCTACACCAACGGCGGTCAAAACTGTCAATCACCCACACGCATGTTGGTTCACCGCTCGCAGAAAGAAGCTGCATTTGAGGCTGCACGAGAGGCGCTGGATGCTATCCATCTTGGAGACCCGCTCAACCCAACAACCACGATGGGACCGATGGTGAGTCAGACGCAATTCGACAGGGTTCAAAAACTGATTCAAGCAGGGATTGATGAGGGTGCAACGCTAGTGGCTGGTGGAACAGGACGGCCAGCAGGGCTCGGCCTTGGCTTCTATGTCCGCCCGACCGTATTTGGTGACGTGACACCGCACATGCGGATCGCACGCGAAGAAATCTTTGGCCCTGTACTGTCTATCATCTGCTATGACACTGAAGATGAGGCCGTCGCCATTGCCAACGATACCCCGTTTGGGTTGGCAGGTTTTGTGCAGTCAAAGGATCTCGTCCGAGCCCGCGCTGTCGCCAATCGCATCAGGGCTGGACGTGTTTACATCAACTACGCCCTTTTTGACCACAGCCTACCTTTTGGCGGTTACAAACAATCTGGCAACGGGCGCGAGTTTGGTATCTTCGGATTTGAAGAGTACCTTGAAGTCAAAGCTATCTTTGGTTAAATCAATATGACACCACAAGACAAACAATCCATCATGAACGAAATCAAAGCCTTTAATGCCGAGTATTGGTTTGAAGTCGATAGGAATAAAGGCATCAAAGCTCACGAGTACTTTACAGAAGACGGCGTGTACACGACTAGCATTAAAAGCCGCAAAGGTCATGCATCCATCAGCGAGTTTTATGCTAACCGCCAAGCACGCGAGGCCACGCGCACAGGAAGGCACATCATCACCAACGAGCGTGTCACTGTAATAGACGCCAACAACGCAACATGCGATTGGATTTTGCAACTGCACGCCGCAGATGGAGCGCCCGTTTTGCCATCAGAGGTGGCGATTTTGATTGGCGATGTACGCGACGTTTGCCAGCGCGGTTCTGACGGCCAGTGGCGCTACGTGTCGCGAGCCATTACACCTATTTTCAAAAGCAAAACCCCAACGACGGGTTAATGATTAAAAGTAGAAAGGAAACTTAATCATGGAAAACACACCACCGAACGCAGTCTGGCAACCTAGCTTATTGAATAAACCACACCCTAGCCAATGGACGGGGCGAGGTCAAAATTTCGCTGCGGCGTGGAACTATGCGGGTGCCACAGGGTCGAGCACTCAAGCCGAATCGGTTGATGAAATCATGCTGCTAGTTTTAGATGCGGCGATTAGCATTTCGGGAGATGGCAAATCTACCGATGCGCCAGCTCGCTCTATTTGCATTTTGCCGCCTGGCAAATGGCAAATGAATCTCAAGCCAAACGCAACTTGTGTCGTACTCAAGTCGTTACGCGAAGGCGCAACTGCCCATGCCGTCAACGAATCGGCTTACTCACCGCGCGACGCCCGCATCACCCCTGTGGGCGCGCCCTACAAAGCGCTCCGTGCTGGTTCTGATATCCGTATTTTTTCGATTGATTCTGTTTCGGCTTCCAAAGACAAGCCTCGGCTCAAAATGCTGCAAACCGCCACGATGTCGATTAACTGGGTCGAGTACGAAGGCCCGCGCGACCGCGAGGCGCTCAGTCCGCATTCACACAAATCTTTTGAGCAAGGCTCGCTTGCGCTTGCTGGGGACTTTACGCATCACCTGCGCGTAGAGTGGGGTGAAAATGCCAATCTGTGGCAAGAAGATACGCACGCGGTACTCAACTCACCATCATTACTGGTTGTTCCCGTGCAGCTCATTCACACCACCGAAGGCGTGGGCGAAGGTCGGCATTTGTTGATTGATATTTTTTCGCCGCCGCGTGCCGATTTCATCGCTAAAGGCTGGGTTGCTAATTCAGGAGATTACGAGGCATGAAATCAGGCACTTTTGTAAAAACCGCATCACCGCAAGTCATCGAAATCTTAAGCTTTGCGCAGCTTGATTTTGTGGTGATCGATGCGGAGCATGCGCCGTTTGATCGCCGCGACATTGACATCATGGTGCTTGCGGGACGCGCCAGTCAGTTGCCTATTTTTGTTCGCGTACCCAATACTGATGCCTCAACTTTGTTATCGTCGCTTGACCTTGGCGTGGCAGGTTTGGTTGTGCCGCACGTGGATACAGCGAAGCAAGCGCAAGCCATCGTTGCAAATACCAAGTACGCCAAGTACCTAGGCGGACAGCGCGGGTTTTCAAGCTCACCGCGCTCGTCTGGCTATGGCAGTCTAGGGATGAAAGCGGCTTTAGCGCAAGGCGACAGTGCGATGCTGCTATGCCAAATTGAAAGCAAGCAAGCTGTCGATGCTGCTGCAGATATCGCAAAAATTGATGGCGTCGATGCGCTTTTTATTGGCCGCGCCGATTTAGCACTCTCCATGGGTTTTGATAACACGGCAGAGGCAGCGGTTGAGCAAGCTGTCGATCACATCCTTGCGGTGACAAAAGCGGCTGGCAAGCTGGTCGTGGTGGCGGTTGGAAACAAAGCCGAGCGCGACCGTTTTGCAGCACGAGGTGCAGATTGGTTTGTAATCGGCTCAGACCAAGGTTTGCTGCGCCAAGCTGCTATCGACACCTTCGGAGTGCGCTGAAGCTGCTGCTGCCCCTAACCTGCTGCGCGTTTGAAGGCCGAGGCGACTTCGACAACCTCGCCCAAAGCACCATACTGAAAACCACCTAAGCGCGTGACAGGCCGAGCTTTGAAAGTATCAAAGCGCCCCTCGGCATCAATGAACTCATCTTTCATGTGTAAGCCCACAACTCGGCCAAACACGACCGTACTGGCTGTTTCGCCTGGAAACTCTGGTTCGATTTGAATAATTTTGATGACGCGGCATTCCAAATTGGCTGGTGATGCGGCCACACGCGGCGCTTTGACCATCACGCTCATTGCTTTTTCTATGGACGCATGCTCAAACTCATCCGTGCCATGCGGTAGTGGTGCCGATGTTTTGTTCATGGCTTGCAGTAAATCCCATGACACCAGATTAACAACAAACTCGCCCGTGGCCCTTGCGTTAGCTACGGTGTCCTTTTCAGCCCGATCTTCTGGCGTGTTGCAGGCGAACATGACCACAGGCGGCGATGTTGACACCAAATTGAATTGCGAGAAGGGCGCTAGATTTGCTTTGCCACCCGCCGACAATGAACTAATCCAGCCAATAGGGCGCGGTGCTACAAGGGCATTAAAGATGGAACGCTTGAATCCAGGTGCGGTTTGCGGGTCGATGAACATAGTGGTGATGTTTTTAGCTGAAATAAAACTTCATGGGGGTGTCGTTTGAAATAAGACGGCGCATCGCGGCGTCTGGAACAAGCTCGTGCAAGCTTGCGATGGCTTGCTCGTAACTAAAGCTCGTCTCAAATGCTGCAAAAGGCCAATCGCTGCCCCACATCAAACGCTCTGGACCTGCGTGTTTTAGCAGTGATTCGGCCGCTTGTTTGACAAGTAATTCTGAACCTAATCTAAACGGCGCTGACAACTTGACCCACGTGCGCCCGCCCTCAACAGAACGCAATATCCGCTGAAAACCTTCGCCGTTAATTCCAGTTTCAATATCAGGGCGTCCGAAATGATCGACCACCACATTCACGCCCGCATCCTCTAGCGCTGGCAGGTACGCAGGTAGGCGAAATCCTGCATCGTGCAGTTGAACATGCCAGCCCAAATCAGCGATATTGCGAAGCAAAGCTTGGTATTCTTTGGATCTCAAATCTGGCGCATCAGGAACATTCAGCCACTGAAATCGCACCCCAACGACACCTAGGATTGCCATCTCTCGCATGGCTTGCATCGTACAACTAGGTGACAAGATGACCGTCGTTTTCAACCTAGGCTGACGTTTGCATGCTGCCAGTGTGTAGTCGTTGTTTGTGCCAGAAATACTAGCCGCAGCCAAGATGCCACAAGTGATGCCGTGCGCGTTCAACGTCTCAATATATTGCTCGGCATCCGTATCAAAAGCAGGCTTGTGCCACGCCCCCTCTTTGAGTGGCATTGACGTGCTGAACACATGCGCGTGTGCATCGATCATTCAGAGATACCCGTGTTTTTGAGATGTTGGCATGTTACGCATATTAGGTTGCTAATGCCATCCGCGAAATCATAAATTCCGTCTGATGGAAAGTCAGCACAATAGGCTTGTTTGTTTCCTGTGTTTGATGCATCCTCAGGCTCCATATGATTACCAACGATCTGATCAAGTCCGTCACAGCGAATCTTTACGAGCGATCGCTCAAAAAGATTCCTGAAGATACCAAGGCGGTGCTGCGCAGAGCGCAGGGCGTGGAGACATCTGACACGGCTAAAAAGACACTGACGATCATGCTCAAAAATGCTGATTTGTCGGAAGAAAAAGATCACTTGATTTGCACGGACGTGGGTATTCCCGTGTATTCGGTCAAGATTGGCACGAAGGTCAGTTTTGAAGGCGGCGTGCGCCAAGCCATTGTGGATGGATTTGCCCACCTCGCCACCCACATCCAGCCTCCCATCTTGCGTGTGGTGACGAATCCGCTGACGCACCAGCGTAGTTACGCAGGGAAAGACATGCCCATCGTAACTTTTGATGTGATTGACGATGCGGACTATGTGGAAATTATTTGTGCACCCAAGGCGATGGGCAGCGGACGCTGGGAAGCACTAGAAACTTTTGTTTATCCAACGCTAGAAGACATCGAAAAATATGTTTTGGATGTGGTGATGAAGGCGGGCTCGCAGCCCTGCCCACCCATTGTGGTGGGCGTGGGCATTGGTGGCACGTTTGACTATGCAGCGCGGATGGCCAAGCAACAAATTTTGCGGCCATTTGGCCAACTCAATCCAGAGCCCATTCTGGCGGCCATGGAGGAGCGTTTGCTGAAAGCCATTAACGCGATGGGCTTTGGTCCTATGGGTACGGGCGGCGACACCACGGCCATGGCGGTGCACATTGATTACGCGGCAAGTCACGGTTTTATGCCTATAGCCGTGGCGCTGAACTGCTGGATTAACCGCCGCACGGGCGCGCGCATTTCAAACGATGGCACAGTGGAGTGGTTCGAATAATGAACCAAACAATGAGCCGCACGCATCATCTTCAATTGCCACTACATGCGGCAGCGGTGAAGGAGCTTGCTGTGGGCGATATGGTGCTGCTTAGCGGCGACATCACCATCAGCATTGGCTTGCCAACGCACCAACGCATGATGCAAGATTTACAGGCGGGGCGAGACTTACCGCTCGATCTGCACGGCGGCGCATTCTTTCATTTGAGTGCTTATTTGGTTGATGGTGAGAATGGCCAAGCAACCGAGGCGCTCTACATGAACCCCAGCACCAGTACGCGCTACAACCCCTATATGCCGACGATTATTCACTCGCTGGGTTTGCGCTTGGTCGGCGGCAAAGGCGGGCTGGACGCGGCGAGTGTTTCCGCGATGCAAGAGGCGGGCTGTGCGTATTTATCTTTTTTGGGTGGAGGCTGCACGCAGCTGTCGGAGTCAATTGAGGGTGTCGTGTCGACCCATTGGAAGGAATACATTTCCCAATTTCGCCTAACGACCTTGCGCGTGAAAGATTTAGGACCAGCCACAGTCGCTATCGACGCGCACGGTAACAGTATTTACGAGACCTTGCGTGCGCGTGCAGAGGAACGCATGCCGCAAATTTTGGAAAAACTTAAACAAAGGAGACATTCATGACTTATGACAACTTAATTCGCCGCGTACTATGCACCTCGCTCGCGCTAGCATCCGTATTTATTCCTGCTGTTGCCGTCGCACAAGCCGATTGGCCAAGCAAGCCCGTCCGCATCATCGTGGCGTTCCCGCCTGGAGGCGCTGCCGACGTGACGGCGCGTCAACTGGCGATTCACTTAAGCAGTACGTTTGGGCAGCAGTTTGTGGTCGAGAACCGTTCAGGCGCAAGCGGCAATATCGGCACCGATGCGGTCGCCAAATCCACGCCAGATGGTTACACATTGGGTTTGTCCTCCACAGGACCGCTGGCGAACAATAAATCGCTGTTCAAAACCATGCCCTACGACGCGCAAAAAGATTTAACACCGATTGCGCTGGTGGGCGAAATCCCACTTGTGATCGTCACCAACGCAGCATTGAAGATGTCCAATTTGAAAGAATTTGTGGCCGCTATCAAAGCCAATCCCTCTGGTTACTCAGCGGGTCATCCAGGCAATGGCACGATTGGCCATTTGGCGATCGAACTCTTCAAAACCAGCACGGGTGCCAATCCTCAAGCCGTGCCGTACCGGGGCGATGCGCCAGCGATGGTTGATTTGCTCGGTGGACAAATTCAGGCGGTTTTTTCACCAGTGACGGCATTCATTCCCAACATCCAGGCCGAAAAATTGCGTGCCTTAGCCGTTGTCTCTAAAACGCGCTACCCTGGCTTGCCCAATGTCCCCACGGCGATTGAGCAAGGCATTGACTTGGATATTACGGCTTGGTTTGCTGTTGTAGGACCCGCTGGATTGCCTAAAACACTAGTAACAAAACTCAATCAAGAAATTAACAAATACACCAACTCTGCAGAAGGCCGAGCCAAGGTCGCGCAGTTTGGCTTGGTTCCTGCCAATAGCAGTCCCGAGGCTTTGGCTGCGCTGATGAGTTCCGAAACTGTGAAATGGAAAAAAGTAGTTGAGGCTGCCAAAATTTCACTCGAATAAAAGTATCAAGAAAATAAAAACATCAAGATGACGACAACGACTCACGCACGCCCCGCTCTTTTTGACTCTCACGCGCATCTGGTTGCAGACGACCAAATACGCTATCCGCGCAATCCCATGCAGCGCTCGCCCGACGCGCCTTATCGCCACCCTGGTGTGATTGGCAAGCCTGGCGGGCATCACGGCCCCAATCCAATCAATGAAGTACCTGATGCCTCCCGCATGCTGCAGTGGATGGCGGACGAAAACGTGAGCGGTATGGTGGCTGTGCAAAAACGCATGACGTATCGCTACGACAACAGCTACATCCTCGACTCATCAGATCAATATCCTGATCTGTTTAGCGCCGTGGTGATTTTGGATGCAGAAGACGACGCCACACCAGCATTGGTGCGCCATCAAATTAAAAACCACGGACTTGCTGGGTTGCGCTTGTTTGGCGCACGCAAACCTGATGGCAGCATGCCGTGGCTGAATTCACCAGCAGCGCTTAAAACGTGGGGTGTGCTGCAAGAGTTTGGCTTGGTGATGGATATTGAAGTCCTCTCACAAGGCGGCGGCGGACCGTCTATTCCTGCCATCATTGAGCTGGCGCGCAAGTATCCCGCGGTGCGTATCGTGCTCGATCACTTGTTAGAGCCCGAGGTAGAAGAAGGCGAGCCAATGAGTGACGATTACGGGCTAGACGCGCGCTATCAAACCTTATCTAGTGAAAAAAATATCTACCTGAAATTCACGTCGATCAACCTTGACATTTGCCGCGAAGAAGGCTTGCCTGCCGATAAGGTACTGCGCCGTGCAGTCGATATGTTTGGTGCCGATCATCTGATGTGGGGCTCAGACATTGGTACTTCGTCAGGCACCTACAAAGAAATGGTGCAGCGTTTTTTGGATTCGGCGGTACTGCTCTCGTCTGCTGAGAAGCAAGCCGTATTTCACGATACGGGCAGGTCAGTGTTCGTCAAAGGCGGCATCAAAGCATGAGTGAAATCAGGTCGGTCGTTCGCGCGGTCAACCTTATCAAGGCGTTAAATCTTCGCCCAGTGGCGACGATTGATTTTTTGTACCAGCAGACGGGGCTTCCCAAGCCTTCCATTGTGCGCATGATGCAAACACTAGAGAGTTGCGGCCTTGTTAAACATGCGCCGCAGCACGGAGCCTATTTTTTGACATCGGGGGTCTTGTCTTTAAGCCATGGTTATCACAGCGAGCCCATGATTGTGGAGGCGGCAGCGCCACTGATGGATGAGCTCACCTTGCGTGTGAAATGGCCCGTCGCTCTTGCCATGTTAGAGAACTTTTCAATGGTGGTGCGCTACAGCACGATCCCGCTCTCACCACTTGCGCTACGCCATTCCACCTTGAACATGCGCCTGAGTTTGGTGAGCCGCGCTATTGGTCGTGCTTATCTTGCGTTTTGTACGCCTGAACAGCAAGATACTTTGCTCTACGCATTGGCCACCTCAGACAATCCAGAAGACGAGATTGCCAAAGATATGCCCAAGATGAAGCTGGCGCTAGAGGAAATACAGAGTCAAGGCTTTGCCATGCGCAGTCCGTCCGTTTGGCCTGCCTCTAATACCCTTGCCGTTCCTGTTTTTGAGAGCCACGGTGTGGCTGGTTCGATTGGACTAACCTATTTTTCGTCGGTCATGAAGCCCACTCAAGTGGTGGAAAAGTACCTTGTTGATTTGCAAGATCTTGCGTCAAACGTTGGTAATCGTTTAAAGGCGCTACAAGATGACAAATAGTAAATATTTTGAAGATTTTCAAATTGGTGATACGTGGTCTAGTCCACCTACGCCGATTTCGACCGAGGAAATCATGGCTTTTGGTCATGCTTACGACCCTCAGCCCATGCACACCGATCCAGAGCGCGCCGCCAAGAGCCCATTTGGCAGCTTGATTGCCAGTGGCTTTCAAATTGCGGCTATGTCAGTTCGCGTCTTTGTTCAATCAGGCGGCTATGGCAAAACCCCCGTCGTTGGCCTAGGTGTTGACGAGTTGCGCTGGCAGCGCCCTGTCAGGGCTGGCGACGTGCTCATTTTTAGCCGCGAAGTGTTTGAATTGCGACGTTCGGAGTCGGATCCCAACTTTGGCGTCGTACGAACGCGCGTCACGGCACGTAACCAACACGGCGAAAGCGTGATGACTCTTGTTGCTGCAGGGCGCGTACCTGCTAGGCCTGCTACGAAATTGGGCACATGACTACCGTTTTAAACAAACCTTCTGATTTTTTAGCTTATGTTGGCAAACTTATAGGCACTAGTGACTGGGTGGTGCTGGATCAACAAAAAATTGATGCCTTCGCTGTTCTCACGGGCGACGACCATTGGATTCACGTTGACCGAGAGCGGGCTCAAAACGAAATGCCAGATGGAAAAACACTTGTCCACGGATTTTTAACCTTGTCCCTGATTCCTTATTTGCAGCGCACGGTATTTAGCGTGACCCATCGCGGCAAAGGACTCAATTACGGTTGCAACCGTATCCGTTTCACCAGTCCTTTGCAAGTTGGCTCGCGCGTTCGGTTGCACCAAACAGTGAAAGCTTGTGAGCTATTACCAGATGGCGCGCGCATGACTTTTGATTGCACTATTGAAGTCGAAGGCAAAGAACGACCAGCGCTTGTGGCTGAAACTCTGGTGCAAATTTTTAACAAATAACTTTTGACATGTCCACAGTAAACACTACCCTCGAGTCGGGCTTCATACCCTTCCATGACATGCTGGCGGCACATGCTGCCAGCAATCCAGGCGGCATTGCCTTCCGCGTTGAGGCGCAAACACTCAACTGGAAAACCCTGCACGAGCGAGTCGCCCAAGTTGCCCACGCTCTGATTGCTAGCGGCATTCAGCCAAACGACAAAGTCGCTGTGCTGGGCTTTCCATCGCTGGCGTATGTGGAGTGCTTGTTTGGCACACTCGCGGCGCGGGCTTGCATCGTGCCGCTACCTGTTTCTGCGAGCACGGAAACGCTCACGATGATGCTGGCCGATAGCGGTGCAAAAATACTTTTTATCGACCCCGCCGTAAACACCCTCAATGATGCGGTTGTTAGCCATAGGGTTCAGACCATCCGCTTCGGTGATAACGGGACAGACGGCGATGAATACGCTTCTTGGCGTGCTTCAGGTGTTAGCAATAGCCCGTTACCCATTGCCAAGGCAGATGATTCCTTCAACATCATCTACAGCTCAGGCACAACTGGCATGCCCAAGGGCATCGTGCATTTGCACGGCATGCGCCAGCGGCAGGCACAGCGCAATGGCTTTGGGTTTGGCCCGCACACACGCACGCTGCTGTCAACGCCGATGTACTCCAACACCACCATCACCCCCATGATGGGCACAGTTGCAAACGGCGGTGAATGCATTTTGATGCGCAAGTTTGACGCAGCGCAATATCTAGTCATTGCGTCCAAGCATCGTGTCACGCACACGATGCTGGTGCCTGTCCAATATAAACGCCTGCTTGCGCACCCTGATTTCGAACGCAGCGACTTGTCTGCTTTTATCGCGAGCCAATCCACGGGCGCGCCGATGGATGCGGCTCTTAAACGCGAAATTTTGGCACGCTGGCCAGGTCGTTTTTTAGAGGTGTATGGTTTAACTGAGGGTGGTGTTTCCTTCTTTTTAGAGGCGCGTGAGCACCCCGATAAGCTGGACACCGTCGGCAAGCCTGCACATGGCACAGAAGTTTTTTTAATTGACGAAGCGGGACGTAAAACCAATGAGGGCGTGGGCGAAGTCGTCGGTCGCTCGCCCTTCATGATGGTGGGGTATCACAACCGCCCCGAGGAAACAGCAGAGATTCGTTGGTACGACACTGAGGATGGGGAAGGCCACATGTTTCACCGCACGGGCGATATTGGACGCTTGGACGAAGACGGATTCCTCACGCTGCTGGATCGCCGTAAGGACATCATCATCTCGGGTGGTAACAACATTTATGCCGCTGATTTGGAGGCCGTGCTGATGCGACACGAGAGTGTTCAAGATTGCGCTGTCATTGGCGTTCCCAGCGAAGCATGGGGCGAGACACCGCTGGCGCTGGTTGTGGCAAAGCCCAGCGTCAGTCTTGATGCTGCCGCGCTTTGTATGTGGGCTAATTCCCAAGTTGGCAAAACGCAGCGGCTCACTAGTGTTGAGTTGCGTTCAGAGTTACCGCGTTCGCCACTAGGTAAGCTCTCTAAAAAAGAATTACGCACCCCCTATTGGAAAAAGGAGACAACCGCATGAGTGAAAAAAATATCAAACGCGTTTGCGTCATCACCGGCTCATCTGCAGGTATTGGGGCTGCCACAGCGCTTTGGTTTGCAAAGCAGCATTGCAACATCGTCATCAATTACTCTCGCGACCCAGTACCTGCCGAGGCGGTGGCTGAACAGTGCCGAGCAGCAGGTGCTGAAGTCTTGGTCGTTCGCGCCAACATTGCCGATAACGAACAATGTCTTGCACTCGCCGATCAAGTTAAGCAGCGCTTTGGCTACGCTGACACCCTCGTCAACAACGCGGGCATGTCCACCAAGGCTGCAGACATCAAAGATTTAAATGCGCTGTCAGCCGACGACTTCCTAAAAACATACGCGGTCAATGTTGTTGGCACGTTCCAAATGAGCCGCGCTATTGCGCCGCTGATGGCAGGACGCGCCAACGCCAGCATCATCAACATTTCATCTATTGCTGGCGCGATGGGTACGGGCTCGTCAATTGCTTATGCCGCGTCCAAAGGGGCTGTGAACACCTTGACCTTGGCGCTCGCTCGCTCACTTGCCCCCGCCGTTCGCGTCAACGCCATCGTGCCCGGCATGGTCAACAGCAACTGGATGCGCAACCTTTTGGGCCTTGAGCAGTTTGAGGTGAGGCGAAAGCGCTACGCAGATCGCGCCCTGCTAAAAGACATCATCGAGCCCGATGACGCAGCCCGCACCGCCTATTGGCTTGCTACTGATGCCGTTAAAGTGACGGGGCAGATCATCAATTTGGATGCTGGTTTTATGATGGGATGAGCTTGACAACTGTCCCTTTGGGATGATTGGGTGTGATAAATAACTGTGCCCCAATAGCTTCAGCTCTTAACTTTAAATTAGCAAGGCCTCTGCCTTCTAAATCTTGACTGCCATCAAAACCAACACCATCGTCTGCGATGCTGATTTCAATATGACCTTGTTCGCTTATATGCTGCGCACTCACCGTCACCACACTCGCTTTAGCATGCTGAATAATGTTGCTAAACGCCTCCATCACGATGCGCTGGATATGCTGAATCATGACGGGGGTTAAGTGTTGCAGGCGCGGCAAATCATCCACACGCCAAATCAGCGTCAAACCAGCGGCATTCAGGCTGGGCTGCAGGCGATGGCGCAGCGTCGCCAGCACGGCAGCCAAGTTACCATTGACTGGCTGAATCGCGTCAATCGCTATACGTAGACCTTGCAGTGCATCCGCCGTATGCCTCTCTAGCTGCGCATAAGGCGCATGGGCACGTACCAAACTGAGCACGCCCACTAACTGCGAACCCACCGTATCGTGAATATCCGACATGATGCGCTGACGCTCCGTCAACTTGGCCCGCTCTAGTGCAAAGTCAGTATCCATGCGGGTTTGTAGTAATTGGTGCTGCATGACATAGAACTTGCGCACCACGACTAAGGCCAGGCTCACATTAATCAACAATGCGATTAAATTATTGAGCGTTAAACGATGCTGCACATAAATGCTACTCAGATAGCCTGTGAAATCAGAAACACCAAAAATATAAAAACTAAGCGGCACAACTAGCCAAAGATACAGCTTAGTCAACCGCAAAAATAAGCGTGATGGGGGACTGAGCAAAAGATTCACAACCAAGGCTGTCAGTCCCATATAGAGCCCAAACATAGCTGAAAACGTGGCTCGCCAAGTCCAACTGGCAAATACACTGGCGTCAAGAAATAAGGGGATTTGATGCAGCGTAAAAACAAGTTGCGCAAGACTTGCCAGCAACAAAAATCGCTCGCGCGGCTGCGCACTCACACGCCACAAGCCAAAAAGCAGCAAGCACATCAAAAGCGATGCGCCTGTGACCAAAAATGCTGAAACGTGATAAGGCAGCAGCGTCAGAGGCATCATCGGATCAAGCCCATGGCTTTGGCTTCAAACACGGCTTCGGCTCTTGACCCCACCGCTAACTTGGCATAAATACCACGCACATGGGTTTGAATAGTCGAGAGCGCCACCTGCATGAGTTCGGCTGCTTCGGCGTAGGTGTAGCCACGCGAAAGCAAATTAAGCAATTCGGTTTCTTTGGGTGTCAACACAGAAGCTGTGATCGGCACTGCTGCAAGCCTCTCTGGTTGTGGCTTGGCGGGCATGATTGGCATTCGCATTGTCTCTAGCAAGCGACTCGCAATCAACGGGGAGAGAGGGGTCCCGCCTTGCTCCATTGCAGCCAACGCGTCGACTAAATCTTTGTCGACAGCATCTTTCAGTAAATAACCATTCGCGCCCGCCTCGATGCTGCGCAGCACGTTGTCCACATCGCCAAACACCGAGATCACCAAAATGTGTGCGTCCGCATCTTTTGCCCGCACGGCACGGATCAAGTCCACACCGCTGCCATCGGGTAATCCAAGGTCAACTAGCCAATAGTCTTGTGGGTGCGTGGCTGCAAAAACTAGCGCAGTCGCCAAGCGTTCAAACGCCGTGACTGTAGCGGCAGGCAGGCAACGCGCCAGCAAGCTCGCAATGCGAGCGCGTGTAAGACTATCGTCTTCAATAAGTGAAATCTTCATGATCGTTATTTTGCCCTGCACAGCATTAGGGTCGCCTCCTATAAACATAGGAGGCGAAAAATGTCTAGAGGCGGTGATTCGTGTAAAAATCTCTTAACAAAAAAAGTAAGGTTCTCATATATGAAACACAATTGGACTCTGGGTCTCGCAACCATTGCCTTGTTCACAGCCTGTGCCAGCGCACCCGAGCAAACAATCCAATCTAAGCCTGCCACAAATACCACTAGCACAGTGCCAGCCAAGCCTCAGCTGGAATTTATTGACCTAGCCGCCTTCGACCGCGAACTCAACATATCGCTCACCGCGAAGCTACCCAGTGTAAGCGTCGCTGTCGTTAATACCGTGCCCGCCAACGATATTCCAGAGCGCATGCAAGCGTGGCTACATGCGGTTGAAGCTGGCGGCGGCACGGTAAAGGTCAGCCCACCCAAGTCAACTGTTGTGGCAAAAAATCCGCTCATTTTGCTCACCCTAGTCAGCGGCATTTGGAATAGCATCAAAGCACACAAAGCCGTTCAAAACTATGATCTGCATAAGTCCGCACGCGTGTACGATGCGGAGATTGTGCTAAAAATTAATGAGCAGGGCGACCGCTTGATTGACCAAGTTATCTTTACAGAAAGAAAATCAACATGAAAAACTCACTTCTCACACTTGTTGCCTCATTGGCAACGGCCTTAAGCCTTGCGGGCGCAGCCAATGCGCAAGCCCCAAGTGCAGACGCCATGATCGAGCAACTCAAAGCCAAGCCAGCCGCCACACCTTTGGGTGGAGGGCGTACGCGCAGCCTGAGTGGTACACGCAATTTGAGCGTGGATGCAGCCACCGTGCAAGAGGCTGCCGCCGAACGTGCGTCGCTCTCCTTGCAAATCCAGTTTGATTTCAACTCCGCCCGCGTTAAACCCGAGAGTGGGCAGGCGTTGGCTAATCTAGCCAACGCGCTGCAATCCAAAGAGCTGCAAAGTGCCAAATTTGCCATCGAAGGCCATACCGATGCCAAGGGCGGCGCAGACTACAACCAACGCTTATCTCAGCACCGTGCCGACGCCGTGCGCGAATTCTTGGTCAGCAAGGGCGTTGATGCCGTGCGCCTCTCGTCCGCAGGTAAGGGTGCTAGCGATCCTGCTAATAAAGATGATCCGCTAGCGGCAGAGAACCGCCGCGTCAAAATCGTCAACATGCAATAAAAATGAAGGCGCTCGCCTCCTATGAATATAGGATAGCCAAAACGCCTTCTGGACGGAACAATGGTGGCTCGTTAATAGAGAACACCATCATGACACGCCAACAAATCAAACACGCGCTCACCTCAGCCATACCCACCATAGTTTGCGCCATTGCGCTGGTGCTGTCGTTTTGGGTGATCTCCGCAACCGAAGCGCGTGCACAAACGGATGAGCAAAGCGAAGGCGAGCAGATGGAGCAAAGCTTTAAAAAATTAAGCTCCGGAGAAGAGGCCAAGCTGAGAGCGATCATTGCTGAGCCGACGAGTAAAGATGTCACAACCCTACAGCTTGAGATACAAATTGAAGATAAAGTACGCGCCGCCCAGAAACTTGGCGACCCCGTTCTTAAATTGGCGGCCTATAAAGAAGCGGTTGCTGTTCTGTCTAACGCTAAATATCGAAATGAATTAGCTAACGAATATATGAATAAGGGGGATATTGCTAATGGTAATTTATGGCGAGAGGAGGCCATTAAGGCTGCAGCTAGCGACTATCAACGCACGTTTTACCTCTCGAATCTTGCAAAAGATCAATACAACCAAAATAAAGATGCTGAAGCCAAGGCAACAATAGAGAAGATAGAAGCCTTAGTCAAAAATTTACGGCCTAAAGGCGAGGGGCAGCAACGCGATGTGCAAAGAACGCTGTCAAATATCAATTTCACGCGTTCTCTGCTAGAGCAGCGCAAGGGCAGGTTTGAATCAGCCATCAAATACGCAGAATCGGCTGTTCAGCATGCACGAGCAGCCACAAAATTATTGGGCAACTCAAAACGAGATCTCGCAACTGTCTTCACTTACGGCTCACTCACCAACAGTTTAAGTCGCAAGCTCAACGCGGAAATGAATGCTAAAAAATTAGCCCTTGCTGAAACAACCTTGCAAGACTATTTACGCGTTTACCGTGAAGTCGATTTACCAAAAAGCAGCCAACTTAGCGCTATCAATAACGCCTCTTGGTTGCGTTTTAATCAACGTGAATTTATTGCGCAAGAAAAATTAACACGGCAAGTCATTGCAGGATATCAAGGTTTAAATTACGAAGTCACTGATCCAAGAATTGCCAATGTGCAAAACCGTTTAGCCATTTCTTTATTTGGACAAAAAAAGTACGGCGATGCTTTAGCGATATACAGTAATTTCGATCATCTAGCGGGGAACGATGCCGCACTGAAGCGTCGCTTCCTGTTTCGAACTGACCGCGCGAGAACCTATTTGTTGAATGACATGGCAACAGAGGCTGCGCCCTTGTTCGCAACAGAGGCGAGTAATAACGCCAAGTTCTACGGCCCGCATCCCTCGGGCGCACAGCATTTTTTCACCGCCCAAGCTGCCGGCCTACACGGTGTGGCGCTTTGGCGCATCAATACACCAGAATCTAAAACGCAGGCTTATCCGCTTTTGCAAAATTCAGTGCGTGATTACATGACATCTGAAAACGTGGATTACCTTGAGAACATCGGCATCCGAAAAGAAGTACGCGAGCTGATTTTTTCGACTTACCTAGAAGCGGCTTCGCAGCTCAATATGAACGATGCTGTGGCGGCTCTCGGCGTTGCCGATTGGCTACGCGGCGGCCTGGTGCAAGAGGCACTGGGCGATGCGGCTATTCGCGCCGCCGCTACCAACGAAGCCTTAGCCGATTTAGTCCGTCGCGATCAAGATGCCCGTAACGAGGTCACGGGGTTGCGCAACTATTTAGGCGGCGAGACGGGCGGCGCGGCCTCACCGCTGGCCAGCGTGGCGGCGCAAATGCGTGAGCGTATTAATTTTCTTGAAAAAACACGCGCCAGTTTGCAAACGCAAATCAAATCGAAATTCCCTGATTACGAAAAACTTGTTCGGCCATTGCCGCCATCCACCGCCGAGATTCAAGCGCGGCTCAAAACCAGCGAAGCACTGATCGTGCTACAACCCACAGAAGATGCGGTGTATGTGTGGTCATTGAATCAAAACGGCACAGGGCAATTCCACCGATCCGCCGTCACCAACACGCAGCTCACTGCGCTCGTCAAACGCCTTCGCGCTAGTCTTGACGTTTCAGGGCTTCCCGCTAACCGCATGCCTGCGTTCGACCATGCGGCGGCGCAGGAGCTGTATGTCCGCTTGCTAAGCCCCATCCAGCAAGGGTTAGCGGGTAAGACCAGTCTCATCATCGCAGCAGGCGGCACACTTGGGCAAATCCCATTTGGTGTACTAGAAACGGCTGCTGCACCTAAAACTGTGGCAATGAAGGATGCGCCGTGGCTCATCAAGCAAGCCGCGATTACGCATGTGCCCAGCGTAGCGGCGTGGCTCTCGATGCGGGCACTACCGCATCAAACGGCATCGCAGCCCATGCTGGCTTGGGGTGATCCATTGTTCAATTTGGCACTAGCCAGTAACGCAAAATCATCCATTGGGGAGGTACGAAAAATCAATCTGACCCGCGCTGCCACTGCCGTTGATTTAGAAAAAGAAGATGCTAAGAGCGCCATCAAGTACGCCGACATTCCTGCTTTGCCAGAAACGCGTGATGAGTTATTGGCCATTGCTAAAACACTGGGCGCAGATGTTAGCCGCGATTTAATCTTAGGCAGTCAAGCGACAAGGGAGAGCGTGCTGGCGCAAAACAAAAACGGCAACCTAGCCAAGCAGCGCGTCGTGGCATTCGCCACGCATGGGCTCATGGCAGGCGACCTGCCAAACCTCACGCAACCCGCACTGGCTATGGCTGGGACTAAGGACGATGTTCAAAATGTGCTCTCGCCGCTCTTAACCTTGGAAGATGTGCTGACGCTCAAACTAAATGCTGATTGGGTGGTGCTATCGGCTTGCAACACAGCGGCAGCCGATGGCAAAGCTGAGGAAGCCTTATCGGGATTGGCGCGTGGATTCTTTTATGCGGGCAGCCGAAGCCTCTTGGTGACGCACTGGGCGGTCGATAGCGGCAGCGCAGTGACGCTGACGACTGAGACATTTAAGAATTATCAAAGCAAACCAACAGAAGCAAAAGCCGAGTCACTCAGGCAAGCCATGCTGACGGTGATGAAGAATCCAGCGACGGCGCATCCGACCTTCTGGGCGCCATATGCGCTGGTGGGCGATGGGGCGCGATAAATCGGACTGCCCCTCCTATGAACATAGGAGGCCAGACGCGTTGTGATGGGCTATAAACGAGTCAATCCCATTTAATGATTATGAAATCCCTCCTCGCCTCCCTCAAATCGTTAGCCGCCCTGCCCATTGCTGCGGTCACATGGGGTTTGGTGATTATTTTTTCTGCCTGGATTGTGCTGGATTTGACCTATCTACAAGTTTCTAGTGGCCTCTCGCAAACCACCTATGACGCGATGGTCAAAAACCGCTTTTATGCTGCACCGCCCGACCCTAGGCTTGTGATTGTGGATATTGACGAAGCTTCGCTTGCCCGCATGAGCAAAGAGTTTGGTCGTTGGCCTTGGCCGCGCGATACGCTGGCCAGCGTGCAAGACTTTATTGAGAAAGAGCAGCCACTTGCTATTGTTTGGGATATCGCATTTGCCGACCCCGACCGTTTAAGCCCTGGCGGCGATGCGGCGTTTAACGAGTCGGCCAAACGCAGTCCAAACAGCCATTATTCAGTGATTCGACTGCCTGCTACCAACGACGACAAAAGTCAGCTCAGCCAAAGCAATCTGCCGACGCTGTGGGTACGTGGACCATCTGCCGAGCATGCTGGCAAACCTTCCGCCAAGCTAGCAGCCATCGTTCCCGTACTACCCAACATTGCAGCAGGAAAACTAGGTTTTAACAACGGCTACCCTGATAGCGACGGTGTGCTACGTCGCTACCGCTATAGCGAGACGCTATCGGATGGCTCGGTCATTCAATCAACCCCCATGAGCGTAGTGGGCGACCTATCAAAAACAGCTCTGTCAGAGCTGCTGAATGTACCTAAAAACTTAGATAAGCACGGTGTCGACGGCGGTACTTTGATTGCGTGGCGCAAAGAGGCGGAGGTCTACCCAAAAATCCCTTTTGCCGATGTCTTTGCCAAATCAGAAGGCGGGAAACCCAAGGAGGCTGTGCCCTCGTTTAAGGGGAAGGTGGTCGTGGTGGGCTCGACGGCACCTAGCCTACACGATATTCACCCTACTCCGTTGGCTTCGTTTCAAGCTGGCGTTGAGAGTCTGACAACGATCACAGACAACGCCATTAACGGTCGATTTATCCGCGAAGTGCCGCGTTGGATTCAAGCCTTGATTGCCATTAGCCTATGCGCTGCCCTTGCCATTTGGGTGCGACGCTTTGGCATTGCCTCGCTAGACGGTGCATTGGTAATCTTGCCAGGTGCGTTATTGGGTATTAGTTACCTATCACTCAATTTTTTACCTGTTTTTTTAGATTTACAACTGGCGGCCAGTGCGGTGCTCCTCTTTTTAGCGGCCATTCGGACTTGGAATAACTTTAGGCGCAATTACTGGTGTGATCTACCAAGCAGCTGGCTTGAGTCAACATCTACGATGGCTTTGCACTTAATGCCTATTCAAAGCATGGATCACGATCCATTTGCTGATACAGGGCTTGACCACTTGATGGATTTACTAGAAACACATGCGCCTGCATGTCGTGTGGTCGGCGGTGATGCCACCTCTGCATGGCCAGCCAATTTGCGCTGGACAGAGCTGGCCTGCCATGCAACTCTCATTGGACCGTTGGAGCAACTCAGCCATCTCGCAGTGCACATGCCTGCGAGCGTGGCGACATCCCCATGCATTGCACTACTGCCCCCTTTGACCAAAATTAAAATTGCCCAAACTATTTTTAGGAGCTACTCATGACCCAAATGCATTCATTAACACGTAAAAGTCTTGCCCTCATTTTTTCCATCGGCCTCACAGGCTATGCCTTAGCGCAAAACTCATCGCTCACCAGAGCAGCCGAGTTGCGTACTGACAAAATGAGCTCAGCCAGCGTTGTGTCCGAGCTTGCTGTCGGCTCATCGGTACAAATCGTCAGCCTAGAAGGCGGTTGGGCACAGGTGCAAGCTGGCGGCAAATCAGGCTGGGTCCGCGCTAGTAGCTTGGCTTTAAATGCGGGCGCATCTAGCGCATCCAGTCTGTCCGCAGGACGAGAGGCTAAAGGTAATGTCGCCCTCACGCTAGGCGTACGCAGTCTTAGTGGCAAGGCCGTGGAAGAGCGCAGTAATCGCCACGCACTGATCATCGGTATTGGTCGCTATGGGGACGCCAGTATTCCTGAATTGCCAGGCGCGCGCATCGACCGTGAATCGGCCATGCAAATGGCACAGGCCATGCAAGTCCCCACCAGCAATATTACTTATTTGCAAGATGAGCAAGCCACGGTAGCGGGTATTCGCAGCGCACTCGCCGCTTTGAACAACCGCGTGGCAGAAGGCGATCGCGTATTCATCCACTACTCGGGGCACGGCACGCGCCATATGGATAAAGACGCTGGAGGCTGTGTAGAGGGGCTATTGGCTTACGAAGGCACGACCAATGCAACCATTCCCAACAAAGCGATGGCCACCATGCTGTCGCCTATTACCAATAAGACTGATAAACTTTTTGTGATGTATGACGCTTGCCACTCGGGTGGGATCATTAGCAGCGCATCGACTGTACGTACACGTGGGTTTTTAAATAAGAATGATGATGGCGCGCTACGTCCTAAATTTGCTGCGATTAGCGAAGAGTGCAGCAAACCAGCCAATATTAAAACGCGTAACTTACTTGTGGAGGCGGTTGCGCAAAATGGATTGCCGCAAGACATCGTGCATGTCTCTAGCTCACGCAACGACGAAGTCAGTTTTGATGACCAAGAAAAAGGCGGTTTGGCCACTGAATTTATGCGCGATTGCATGCTACGGGATGCCAAAGATTTGGACAAATCGGGGTCAGTCAGTATGGATGAAATTAGGCAATGTGCACAAGTAAAAATCAATGCTCGGATGCAAGGCGACCCGCTCTATAAAGCACACAATATTTCGCTCACAGGTAACGCCGATTTTGTGCCTGCTTGGTTTAGTCAAGCTTCCACCACTGTCGCAACAGCGGCTCCACTAGCCACAGCAGCAACTGAGGCGGTTGCCGTACTCACAGGCGAGCAAGCCCTGAAGCGTTTGTTTGACCAACGCGACGGCAAACGAAAAGTTGACGTCACAGCCGCTAAGACGCAACTAAAAATTGGCCAAGATACGATGGACTTTAGCGTCAAGTCAAGCAAAGCTGGCTACGTTTATGTGGCACTGGCGGGTTCGGACAACAAATCGCTCTACGTTTTGTTCCCCAACGATCTCGATAAAAACAATCGCATTGAAGCAGGGCAAACCATGCTGCTCCCCCGCCCCAACTGGAAGATGCGCTCGCAAGGCCCCGAAGGAAGCAATCAGTTGCTGGTATTTGTTAGTGATGGCCCCCGTGACCTGTCTAGTTTGTCAAAAAGCAAAGCAGGGCCATTTATCGTGTCATTGAACAATGCAGAGGGACGCGCCGAATTGGGAGCACTCATGAGCCGATCGGCCATTGGTGCCAATGCAGGTTGCGCAGCAACAGCGGCACGCGCGAGTAACCCGCAGTGCTCAGATGCCTTTGGCGCAGCCATGTTGCGCGTGGATGAAATGAAGTGATCTGGCAACCCACAATGCTGCCTGCCCAAGCAAGATGCTTAGGCATCTTGCTATGCGGGCTCATTGTCCACCTGCAAGCGAAATCTCAGCCACAAGCCACGCCTGCCGTGGCTTCTGTCTTTGTGACCAGCTTCAATTTAGTAGGTGCAGATGCACTCCCATCTGGTTTGCTCGACCCTTATTTGTCCGAGCACACCATGCAAAAAAAGACCCTAGTCGAATTGCGAAAATTAGCAGCTCAACTAGAAAAGCAACTGCAAACGCAATATGGACTCTCGTCAGCCAAGGTGTGGGTTCCCCTGCAAGAAGACAAGCTTGGCGTAGTCGATTTACGTGTGTTACCCGGGCAAATTCGGCAAGTCCGTTTAGCAAGGCCTGCTACAAGCGACCGAGAGACGCGTGCGCTGGCGCTGCTCTTGGACCAATTTAAGCCTGGCTCGTTACTCGAGCAAGCTGCGCTCGAGCGTACATCGCTCGCTTTAACAAAGCTGCTTGGCGAAACACCTAGACTCACGCTCACGCCCTCCGCCACAATCGGACAATACGACCTTGTACTGGAGCCTATTCAGTTAGAAAAATACAGTCTGAGCACAAGCATTGACAATTTGGGCACCCGCTACACCAATGCAGCGAAGGATAGAACACAACTACAAATTCGAAACAATTTGTTCAATGCGGATGTACTCAGTTTCGCAGGACAACTGCTCACACCCAATCAAAAGACCTTGCAAACAAGGTACGACGTGCCGCTGGGTCTATCTAACTTCAAACTAGGGATCAGCAACCTCACGGCACGTTATCAGTTAGTAGATGCCTATGCCTCGCTGCAGGCCAAAGGCGACTCCCATATCACGGGTGTTGACCTTAGTACCCATTTGATACGTAGCCCCCATCTCAATCTGACCTTGCGCGGTGAGGCGCAAAGCAAGCGAACGCGTAGCTTGCAGGCGGGCGTACCCACCACCGATCGCCGCATACATGCTTTCAACCTTGGACTATTTGGCGACGGCCCTGCTATGGGAGGGACGCGGTCTGGCAATTTAGTTTTGACAACAGGCCATGTGGATATGTCACTGGTTGCCAGTGACGTGACTGCAGATACCGCGCAAATTGCAGGACGCTACCAAAAGCTAACTGCACGCGGCGAGCAATCAGTAGCCTTGGGACAAGGTCAACGTGCGCAAGTTAATTTCAGTGTTCAGCGTGCGCGCAAAAACTTAGACCCCACCGAGTCCATGCTGGTGGGTGGCATCAGCGGTGTGCGTGCCTACCCAATTGGCGAAGCGGCATCCGATAGGGGCGCCGTACTCAATTTAGAGTTGCACCACCGTTGGAATGATCAGTGGCGCAGCCTCCTGTTCTACGACCAAGGCTGGGTCACCCTCAGGCAGTCAGTTGTTGCAGGTACAACCACAGCCAACAACTACATCCTGAACGGCGCGGGTTTTAGTGTGGTTTGGTCTCCCACGCCTAGTACAGAGATGGCCTTGATGCCCACCTGGAAACTACGCGCAAACCCTGCCGCCGACACCACCACGGGCGCAGACTCCGACGGGAAAACAAGCAAAATGCGACTGTGGCTTTTTGCCACGCAGCAGTTTTAAGGAACAAGATCATGTTCAAAATTTCAACACTCGTTATTCACACAATCTGGATCTGCACCATGGGCGTGGGATTCACAGCGCAAGCTCAAATTTGTAGACCTCTAGGTAGCCCAAAATGTGCGCATGCTGCACACATCATCCCGCGCTTAGTCCCTATTACAAATGCCGCCACCAAACTGACGACAAACACCACGACATCTGGAACGCAAACCATTAGCAAGCCACGTGCTACGGTCGCGGCTGTCGCTAATCCGTTTGTCAAAATAGCACCTTTCGTGGTTATTCCGCGCTCAGGCACTATGAACGCTTGGCGCACCACACTATTTAACTCGGCGAACGTCGTATTGGACAAAAACGCCTCTGCAGCGGCACTGCCCACTTGCGCACCAGGGCAAGATGGAAACTGTATCGCCAGTGCGCCTGAGCGCAACAGTGCCTTCGCTAACTCAAACGACAAAGACAACGACAACATCCCCGCCAAACCGATTGAGCGTCGCCTAGCGCTGGTCATCGGTAACACCGAATACGCCTCGCCTATGACGTCCCTGCCGGGAACGGCAAAAGACGCCGCCGATATCAGCAAGTCCCTTGCCAACCAAGGTTTTGAGGTCGTCTCGCTAGCGGATGCGAGCCGCGAAGGGACAGTCCGTGCTTTTAACAACCTCATCCGCACGGCTGGCGAAGATGACAGTGTCATCGTCTACTACGCGGGACATGGCCATATTCACCCTGGTTCGACCTCAGGCTACTGGCTTCCTGCTGACGCCGATGTTGAGAATCCAAAAACGTGGCTATCCAATGCCGACATCTCACGCATGCTGACCAACATTAGTGCAAAGCAAATTTTGCTGGTCTCTGATAGTTGCTTTTCAGGGGCTCTCACACGCGAGGCAGAAACATCTTCCAAAAATACACCCTCGATAAGTCCTAACGCCATTTTGAAACGTCGATCCGTTGCCGTTATGTCGTCAGGTAGCGAAGAGCCAGTAGCTGATAGTTTTGGTGAAGGCAATTCACCTTTTGCGGACGCGCTACTTAAAAAACTTAGCAACTTAAACGCCTCCAAAGAGCCGCTACGCGCGCAAGCGGCACTGGAGAGTATTCGCGAAGAGGTATCTAAAAATAGTCCTCAAACCCCGCAATACGGTGTGCTGATGTCGGCGGGGCATACGGCAGGCGGTGACTATTTATTTGGCGGAAAGTAGCAAATGACAGGTTTATATTCATGAATTTATTCCAAAAATATTTAACTCCTACCTTTGCCATCGTGCTCGCGGGAGTTGCATTACTTGCAATCCCCGCCACCGCCCAAGCCCCCAATGACGTGCGCATCGCGCTCATCATTGGTAACTCGGCCTACCCTGGCGACATGAAATTAGCGAATCCCTCCAACGATGCCAAAGACATGGCCGCGACGCTACGCAATATGGGCTTTGGTGTGATCGAAGTCATTGACTCAAACCGTGCCCAGATGATGGATGGAATTGAACGCGCAGGAAAATCCCTGAATGGCAAGCAAGGCGTAGGTATGCTGTTTTATGCAGGGCATGGTTTGCAGCTTGATTGGCGCAACTACATGGTGCCAGTCGATGCCAAGTTGAACTCTGCCGCCGATGTTCCTAAGCAAGCCGTGGATATTGAAGCCGTCATGACCGCATTTAAATCCGCTGGCAACCGCATGAATATTGTGGTGCTGGATGCTTGCCGTGACGACCCATTTGCCAACGGAAAGACTTCTAGCGGTAAAGGGCTTGCACCGCTTGATGCGCCCACAGGGACATTCTTAGCTTACGCAACTGCGCCAGGTAACGTAGCGGCAGACGGCACAGGAAAAAATGGACTCTACACAGGTTACCTATTACAAGAGTTGCAAAAGCCCACAGCGCGGATTGAGGATATTTTTAAGCGCGTGCGTTTCCAAGTTCGCAAGGCTAGCGATGGCGCGCAAATTCCTTGGGAGACCACTAGCTTAGAGGACGATTTTGTTTTTAATTCGGGGATTAAAAAAACGATCAAACTAACCGAAAACCAAAAAGAAAAAGAATTTGATGTGGAAAAGGTGGATTGGGAACGTATTTCGTCTAGCACCAAAGTGGATGACTTCTATGCGTTTGTTCAAAAATACCCCACGGGACTCTTTACGCAAGGGGCGATGAGTACTATCGATCGATTAAGCAAAGCCAAAATTTCTGCTTATGTCGACAAAAGTGGCATCAAGCATGACCTGAATCAATCCCTATTTCATGTCGGTGACAGCATTGAAATCGTGCGAAAGGATGGTTACACAGGACAGGAGATGCGGACACGCTCCCCGAATATTAGTGGGATTAAAGATGGCCTGGTCACCATGGCGGGCGGTAGCGTGTTTACGACAAAGGGCGAAGTGGTCTACGCCACGGGGTCTGGCAATACTTTTGATCCACCTCGCCCCTACATACCCGCAGATGGAATTGCGGTGGGTAAAAAATGGACTTCACGCAGCGTAGTGGCAAGCAAGGGTGGCGGCGGTAACAATGAAAACTGGGTTGAAGATGAGGGGCAGGTGATAGCCATAGAGTCCATCACCGTGCCTGCTGGCACGTTTAAAACATTCAAAATTGAGCGTAACAGTGTCAATCGTGCGGGTGTTCGTACCAAAAATACCTATTGGATGTTGCCAGACTTTGGATTCATCATCAAACAACAAATGGAAGTGCGGCGGCGTAGAGGAAATCCTGAGCTGTGGAGTGAAGAAGCTGTGAGTTTGACCCGCGGCGCGTCATAATGAACGCGTACCTATCATGTAAGGAGCTAGCCATGAGCCAACTCATCACTCTACCTAAGCGCTTGATCGCGACTGCGCTAGCCGCCGCAGGCCTACTCACCTTCAGCGCCACAGCCCAAGCGCCAAACGATGTGCGCATTGCGCTCATCATTGGTAACTCGGCCTATCCTGGCGACATGAAATTAGCGAATCCCTCCAACGACGCCAAAGACATGGCCGCAACGCTACGCAATATGGGCTTTGGCGTGATTGAGGTCATTGACTCCGACCGTGCCAAGATGATGGAAGCGATTGAGCGGGCAGGTAAAAATCTTGCAGGTAAACAAGGCATTGGCATGCTGTTTTATGCGGGGCACGGTTTGCAGCTAGATTGGCGCAACTACATGGTGCCTGTGGATGCCAAATTGAACTCCGCAGCCGATGTGCCCAAGCAAGCCATTGATATTGAAACTGTGATGGCCGCCTTTAAGAGCGCAGGGAACCGCATGAACATCGTCGTGCTAGATGCCTGCCGAGACGACCCGTTTGCTAACGGCAAAACATCGACAGGCAAAGGGCTTGCACCGCTTGATGCGCCCACAGGTACGTTCTTGGCTTACGCCACTGCCCCTGGCAACGTAGCGGCAGATGGCGCTGCTGGAAGCAAGAACGGCCTCTACACGGGATTCTTATTGCAAGAGCTGCAAAAACCAAACGCCAGTATTGAAAATGTGTTTAAGCGCGTGCGCTACTCGGTTCGCAAAGCCAGCGATGGCGCACAAATTCCTTGGGAGACGACCAGCTTAGAGGATGACTTTGTGTTTAACTCTGGCATTAAAAAAGTAGTCAAACTGACTGAAGATCAAAAGGAAAAAGAGTTCAATATTGAAAAAGCGGAATGGGACAAGATTAAAGACAGCAAAAGCGCTGATCCATTCTTTGCCTTTGTGCAAAAGTATCCAAGCGGCCTACTGACGCAATCGGCTATGTCAGCAATTGACAGGCTTAGCAAAGCCAAAACTGTGGCGGTAGCAGATAAATCGGGGCAAATCATTCGCAATGGCTATATTGACGTCTTCCGCGTGGGTGACGTGGGCGAGTTTGTCCGATATGACGGCTATTCGAAGCGAGAAATCTCTAGGCGCACAAACGAGATTTTGAGCATCAAAGATGGCATCGTGTCTTTTTCAGGTGGCACACTGCTCACGTCAGCAGGCGAATTTATTCGCGATGGCAGCGGCACTACTTTTGATCCCCCACTGCCCATATTACCAACCGACGGTGTGGCTGTAGGCAAAAAATGGGAGGGGCGCTCTGACATAACACCCGGTTCAGGCCCTAGAGCTGGGCAAAAAGGATGGACTGACATAAACGGAAAAGTTCTTGCTTACGAAACCGTCACCGTGCCCGCAGGAACATTCAAAGCCTACAAAATCGAGCAGAACTCCATCAATATCTGGGGCTATCGAGCCAAAACCACCATTTGGACGGATTTTGAAGCTGGAACCCGCATAAAAGCAGAATTTGAAGGTCGCCCGCGAAATGGCAATGCAGATCGCTGGTACGAGGAGTTGACTTCTTACAAGCGCGGCCCACGCAGCTAAAACGAAGCGGAGCTAGTTTGGACTAATAAAAAAAGAGGCTAAAAATGAAACAATTCATCAAACATTCAATCATGCACTCGCGGCAATTGCTGTCAACGGCCCTGTGCGCCGCTGGCCTACTCACTTTCAGCGCCACTGCCCAAGCCCCTAGCGATGTGCGCATTGCACTCATCATTGGTAACTCAGCTTACCCAGGGGACATGAAATTAGCCAACCCCTCCAACGACGCCAAAGACATGGCCGCAACGCTGCGCAATATGGGCTTTGGCGTGATTGAGGTCATTGACTCCGACCGCGCCAAGATGATGGAAGCCATTGAACGCGCTGGCAAATCACTGAGCGGCAAGCAAGGTGTGGGCATGCTGTTTTATGCGGGGCATGGCTTGCAGCTCGATTGGCGTAACTACATGGTGCCCGTCGATGCCAAATTGAACTCTGCCGCCGATGTACCTAAGCAAGCGATTGATATTGAAACTGTGATGGCCGCCTTTAAGAGCGCAGGGAACCGCATGAACATCGTCGTGCTAGATGCCTGCCGAGACGACCCGTTTGCCAATGGAAAAACATCGAGCGGTAAAGGATTAGCGCCGTTAGATGCGCCCACAGGTACGTTCTTGGCTTACGCCACTGCCCCTGGCAACGTAGCGGCAGATGGCGCTGCTGGAAGCAAGAACGGACTCTACACAGGCTTCTTGCTACAAGAGTTGCAAAAACCATCAGCCAGTATTGAAAACGTGTTTAAACGCGTGCGTTTCCAAGTTCGCAAAGCCAGCGATGGCGCTCAAATTCCTTGGGAAACAACCAGCCTTGAGGATGACTTCGTTTTTAACTCAGGCATTAAGAAAGTCGTCAAACTGACTGAAGATCAAAAAGAAAAGCAATTCGATATTGAAAAAGCAGAGTGGGACAAAATCAAGGACGCTAAAAGTGCAGAGCCGTTTTATGCTTTCGTTCAAAAATATCCAACAGGCATGCTGACAGCCTCAGCACAAAGCGCGATTGAACGCTTTAATGCAGCAAAAACGGCCTCTTATGTTGATAAAAGTGGAACAGAGGTACGTAGCTCATCCGTCCTTAATTTACGTGCTGGCGATGAGTTTGAATTTATCCGCAGAGACGGTTACACCAAGAGTGAAACCAATCGTCCAAAGTTTCGGGTTTTGCGCGTTGCGGAGGGCATGGTTTACTCTGCAAACGGTGGCGTTTCAACAATCAACGGCGAAAGTGTGATTGATGGCGGTAGTAATCACACCTATGATCCGCCGCGGGCTAATTTACCCGTTGATGGACTGGCACTTGGGAAAAAATGGTCAACCCGCGTCAGCATGACCTTAGGGAATGGCTCTTTTGCAGGACAAAAGCGTTGGACAGAGTCGGAAGGGCGAGTTTTAGGGACTGAAACTGTCACCGTTCCCGCTGGAACATTTAAGACATTCAAAATTGAAAACAAGCGCATCAATGCATGGGGCTACTCAGAGACCGATACGGCGTGGGTTGATGCTGCACAAGGCTTCACAGTCAAAAGGGTTTTTGAAGGGCGAGCTACTCGCAATAACCTTCAAGGAGCTGATCGCTGGAGTCTTGAACTCAATTCGTTCAAGCGCGGTAGTGCAAGCTAAAAGACAAAATCCAAGCCCCCCGATAATCGAGGAATGGCTTTACTCTCTCTCCTTGACGCTCAACTCGCTTTTGGGCACTTCGCACTTCTCGATCACACCGATTTCTCTTTAGAGGCAAACGAACGCGTTGGACTCATTGGTCGCAACGGCGCTGGCAAATCGTCACTTCTCAAAATCTTTGCAGGCCTACACGCGTTTGACGACGGTGCGCTGCACAAACAAAACGGCATTCGCATTGCCTATGTAGCTCAGGAGCCCATACTGGATGCGACCTCCAGCGTGTTTGAAGCTGTCAGCGTGGGGCTCACGCCCCTCATCGCCGCGATTGATTTGTATTGCGCGGGCGAGGCCGATAACTTGGACGAGCTGCAAACGCAAATCGAACGCCTTGGCGGTTGGAACTGGGAACAGCGTGTAGACGAAGCGATTGAACGCCTTGGCCTGCCGAAAGACAGTTTGATTGGCACGTTATCAGGCGGCATGAAAAAGCGTGTGGCGCTGGCACAAGCTCTCGTCACCGAGCCCGATGTGCTCCTCTTAGACGAACCAACCAATCACTTGGATTTGAATGCGATTACGTGGTTAGAAGGTCTGCTCATCGCGTTCAAAGGCAGCTTGATTGCCATTACCCATGACCGCTCATTTTTAGATGCTGTAGCGACGCGCATTGTGGAACTCGATCGCGGCAAGCTGCGCGACTACCCCGGCAACTTCTCAGCTTACGTGACGCAAAAAGCGGAGCAATTAGAGATTGAAGCGACCGTGAACGCCAAAGCCGACAAGTTACTCGCGCAAGAAGAGATTTGGATTAGAAAAGGCGTAGAAGCCCGCCGTACAAGGGCTCAGGGGCGTATTACGCGCTTGCAAGACATGCGGGCTAGTCGTGCCGCAAGGCGCGACCAGCTTGGGCGCGTGAACTTGGATGTGAGCTCTGGCGAGCGCAGCGGCAAGATCGTGGCGGAGCTGGTAGATGTGTGCAAAGCGTTCAACAAAGTCATCGTTAAAGACTTCACTTCCACCATCATGCGCGGGGATAAAGTGGGTTTGATCGCCCCGAACGGCGCAGGCAAAACGACGCTGCTCAAAATCATTTTGGGCGAGCTGGCACAGGACTCGGGCAAGGTACGCCAAGGTGCGAATCTGTCGGTAGCGTACTTCGATCAAATGCGCGACGCACTGGATTTAGACGCAACGCTGGAAGACTTTATTAGCCCAGGTTCGGAGTGGGTAGAAATTGGCGGCAACAAAAAACATGTCAAGAGCTATCTTGCCGACTTCTTGTTTGAGCCCGCGCGGGCACTATCGCCCGTGCGTAGTTTGAGCGGTGGCGAGCGCAACCGACTTCTCTTGGCGCGTCTGTTTGCAAGGCCTGCCAACGTGTTGGTGCTGGACGAGCCCACTAACGATTTGGATATTGATACGCTGGAGCTCTTGGAAGATTTGCTCCAGCAATTTGACGGCACGGTGTTTTTGGTGAGCCACGACCGCACATTTTTGGATAACGTCGTCACCAGCACCATCGTCTATGAGGGGCAAACGCAGGCAGGCATGTGGCGCGAATATGAAGGCGGCGTATCCGACTGGCTCATTCAAAGTGAGCGGGCTAAGAAGCTTGTAGGAAATTCAAAGACATCCAGCCCGCAAGCCTCACCCACTAGGCCTTCCAAGAGCAATGCCTCTGCAAGCCAACCTGCACATGGCTTGCAGGCCGACGCGCCTGCAAATAGCGCAAAAAAGAAACTAAGCTTCAAAGACCAGCGCGAGTTAGGCAGTTTGCCTGGCAAAATTGAATCGCTAGAAAACGAACAAACCACGCTTCGTGCCGAGCTGGCTGAAGGCTCAGTGTTTGCCAAAGACCCTGACCGCGCGACGGCGCTTCTCAAACGTGACGCGGAGATTGAATCTGCACTGCTTGTGGCGCTTGAGCGGTGGGAGAATCTCTCTGCATAATTTTTAAAATCATTTAGGAGCAGCAATATGGATTTAGGCATCAAAGGTCGCACCGCCTTGGTTTGCGGCGCAAGCAAGGGACTGGGCTTTGGCTGCGCTGAGGCGCTAGTCAAAGAGGGCGTGAATGTCGTCATCGTGGCACGAACGGCGGACGCCTTGGAAGCCGCGGCTGCCAAGCTTCGCGCTATCAATCCTGCGGTCAGCGTAAAGGCCGTCTCCACTGACATCACAACCGCTGCAGGACGCGCAGCTGTATTCGCAGCGCACGCGGACTACGACATCGTTGTCACCAATGCTGGCGGGCCGCCGACGGGTGATTTCCGCGACTGGAATCGCGATATGTGGATTTCAGCCATTGATGCCAATATGCTCACACCGATTGAACTCATCAAAAGCGTCATCGACGGCATGATGGCGCGCGGCTTTGGACGCATCATCAACATCACATCCAGCGCGGTGAAAGCGCCAATTGATATTTTGGGCTTGTCTAACGGCGCACGCAGTGGCCTCACGGGCTTTGTCGCAGGCGTGGCACGCAGCGGTGCAGTGGCGAAGAACGTCACGATTAACAATATGTTGCCCGGCATTTTTGATACCGACCGTATCGTGAGCAATTTTTCAGCGCAAGCTAAGAAGTCAGGGAAAAGTGCTGAAGACGTTCGTGCGGCACGTATTGCTGAACATCCCGCCAAGCGCCTAGGTACGCCTGCCGAGTTTGGCGCGACTTGTGCGTTTTTGTGCAGCAGCCACGCCAGCTATATCAACGGACAAAACATCTTGATCGATGGTGGCAGCTTCCCTGGAACTTTTTGAGCAGGGCAATGTCGCCATGCACGCAGGCGACGTGCTACGCGCACGCGCCTGCTACGAACGCGCGATTGAACTCAACCCAAATCTTGGCGACGCGCACTTCAATCTAGGTGCGACGTATCAAGCGCAAAGCTTGCACCACTTGGCCTTGCCGCATTACGAGCGAGGCGTGGCGCTCATGGCTGACCCCAGCATCTACCTTGGCAATGTGCTCAACACCAAGATGCGCATTTGCGATTGGCAGCGCTTAGATGCATTGATGGCGCAAATCGAATCGCGTGTGCTGGCGGGGCAAAAAACCTGCCCGCCATTTCAAATTATTTCGTTTTCTGGTTCACCTGATGTGCAGCGCAAGGCTGCGGCGCTCTGGGTAGAGGCCATGCCCGCATTGGCTTTAGAGCCATTCATTCCGAGACAAAAACAAGCGAACGAGAAGATCCGCATCGCGTATTTTTCAGCTGATTTTCATAATCATCCCGTCTCATATCTCACAGCCGAGATGTTTGAGCTGCATGACAAATCGAGGTTTGAGCTCATCGCGTTTTCTAATGGCCACGCTGCCGATGGCGATCCGTATCGTGTCCGCATCACCGCGGCATTCGACCAGTTTATTGACATCCGCACCCTCGGCGATGAGGATGTCGTCCTGCTGGCAAGGCAGATGGAGATTGACGTGGCGGTCGATTTAACAGGGCTCACGCAGGGCGGTCGTACGCGTATTTTGATGACACGCGTAGCGCCCGTGCAAGTGCAATATCTTGGTTACCCAGCCACCACGTCAGCCATGAATGTGGATTACATGATTGCCGACGAGGTACTCGTACCTGAATATTTTCGCCAGCATTACAGCGAAAAAATGCTGTACTTGCCGCACTGTTTTCAAGTGAGCGATAGATGTCGTCCAGCAGCGAGCTCTATTCCAGATCGACCTGCAAGCTTTGTTTTTTGCAGTTTTTGCAACAGCTACAAAATCACGCCTGAAGTATTTGATAGCTGGATGCGCATCTTGCAAGCTGTGCCCAGTAGCGTACTCATGCTCTATGCCGATAGCGACATCGCACAAAGCAATCTACGCCGCGAGGCCGAGGCTAGAGGCCTGGATGCGAGTCGTTTGATGTTTGGCGCACGTGTGGGTGTCCCCGACTATTTAGCGCGGCTGGCTAGCTGCGATTTATTTTTAGACACCCTCCCCTACAACGGCGGCACCACGGCAAACGATGCGCTATGGATGGGCTTGCCGCTGCTCACGATGGCTGGGGAGACGATGACGAGCCGCATGGCGGCGAGTTTGCTACACGCCCTAGGCCTTGATGAACTCGTCGCATTGAGCTGGGCAGACTACGAAACCAAAGCGATTGAACTTGCCACACAACCCGAGCACTACGCCGCTATCAAGCTGCAACTAGCTGCGGCTCGTGGCTCAAGCCCGCTATTTGACACAACAAGAACCACACGTGCCATCGAGCACGGATATTGCACGGCATTAGAGCGTTACTGGCAAGGGCTGGCGCCCGATCACCTTTTTGTTCCAGCCTAGAATTCATTATTCACCCCCTCAAACTCCCATGAACACCATCACCCAACAATTCGACATCACAGGGCGCATTGCGCTGATTACAGGCTCAAGCAGCGGCATCGGCTTTGCGCTGGCACGCGGCTTGGCGCAGGCAGGCGCAACCGTCGTGCTCAATGGTCGAGACACCGACAAACTCAGTCATGCAGCGCTAGCGTTAGCCAATGAAGGCATCCACGCGCATGCCGTCCCGTTTGATGTGAGTGACGCAGCAGCCGTAGAAGCAGCTATTGCAAAAATTGAAGCCGATATTGGTGCAATTGACATCTTGATTAATAACGCGGGCATGACCCGCCGCAACAGGTTAGATGAGTTCAAAGACGAAGACTGGCATGCCATCATGCGCACCAACATTGACAGCGTTTTCATGGTGGGGCGCAGCGTTGCCAAGCGGATGATCCCGCGCAAAGCGGGCAAGATCATCAATATTGCCTCGGTGCAAAGCGAGCTGGGTCGCCCCGGCATTGCGCCCTACGCCGCGAGCAAGGGCGCAGTCAAAATGCTGACCAAAGGCATGGCGATTGACTGGGCGCCGCTGGGACTCAACGTCAACGCAATTGGCCCTGGTTACTTTAAAACCGAACTGACCGAGGCGCTGGTCAAAGACGAAGCATTTAGCGCGTGGCTAATGAACCGAACACCAGCCAAACGCTGGGGTAATGTAGAAGATTTGGTCGGGGCTGCGGTATTTTTATCTAGCGATGCTTCGCGCTACGTCAATGGACACGTGCTCTACGTCGATGGTGGCGTGACGGCAACTTTGTAAGTTTTTAGGTTCTTTTTCATTTTTAAAGGAGTTCATCATGCGTTTTTTAAAAATCTCTAAGCTGGCAATGCTGGTTGGTGTGGGCGTACTCACCTTGTCCAGCCTCGCTAATTTCGCCATGGCGGCCTATCCAGAAAAGCCGATCAAGCTCATCGTCACCTTTGGCGCAGGCGGGGCAAGCGACATCATTGCTCGCATGATTGCCGAGCCACTGTCGCAAAAACTAGGGCAACCCGTGGTCGTAGACAACAAACCTGGCGCAGGCGGCAGTGTGGGTGGTTTAGCGACAGTACAAGCTGCACCTGATGGCTACACCTTGATGATGGCGAACTCGACGCCGCTCTCCATTGGACCTTTCGCACTAGACAAACAGCCCTATGACCCCGCTCTACAGTTCACTCATATTTTTTATGCTGGCTCTGCACCTGTGCTGTTTATGAGCAACCCTAAAACCGGACCACAAAGCTTGGCCGAGATGCGCGCTGCCGCTAACGCAGCAGGTGGCTTGTCGTTCGGTAGCGGAGGCCCCGCTAGCATTGGACACATCAGCGGTGAGTTTTTTAAATCGATTGTTAAAGGCAATATGCAGCACGTGGGCTATCGCGGCGGCGCACCTATGACGACTGATTTGGTGAGTGGTCAAATCCCTGTGGGTATCGACGTGATTACGGCTTTTGTGCCGTTTGTGAAATCGGGGCAAATCAAAGCGCTGGCGGTCAGCTCGGCACGTCGCTCGCCGCTGCTGCCTGAAGTACCCACAACGACTGAAGCAGGCTTTCCGCAATTGCGCATCGACAATTACTTTGGTATTTCGGGCCCCGCAGGTATGCCCAAACCGGTCGTAGATACGCTCTACAAAGCCTTATCTGAAGTGTTAGCCTCTGCTGAGATGCAAAAGAAATTACAGGACTTAGGCGTGGTGTATAGCCAATTCACACAAGCTGAATACGCCGCCTTGGTTGCCAAACAAATTGCAGACTGGCAGCCGATTATCAAAAACAGTGGGGTGAAGATGTAATGCTGAATTCAGCCGTAACCCACGAAGCCCTCGTCATCCACGCCCCACGCGATCTACGCATCGAAACCGTAGACGTGCCCGAAGTCGGGCCGAATCAACTCCTCTTGCGTGTGAAGGCAGGCGGCATTTGCGGCTCGGATTTGCACTACTACCAAAACGGCGGCTTTGGTGCGATTCGCATCAAAGAACCGATGGTGCTGGGGCATGAAGTGTCTGGGCAAATATCAGCTGTAGGAAGCGCCGTTGCTGGATTCTTAGCTGGCGATCGCGTCGCGATTAGCCCTAGCAGGCCTTGCATGATGTGCCACTATTGCCAAGCAGGATTGCAAATGCACTGCTTAGATATGCGTTATTACGGCAGCGCCATGCGCACGCCGCATGTGCAAGGCGCGTTTCGCCAGTCCTTGGTGGTAGATGCCTCGCAAGCACACAAGATTGAAGACCACGTAAGCGACGCTGAAGGCGTGATGGCCGAGCCGTTATCGGTAGCTTTGCACGCCGTGCGCCGTGCGGGGCCGCTCTTTGGCAAGCGCGTGCTGGTCACGGGCTGCGGCCCCATTGGTGCGCTGATTGTGTTAGCTGCCAAACAAGCAGGCGCGATTGAGATTGTGGCGACCGATATGGCGGTGATGCCGCTCAAATCCGCTCTACTCATGGGCGCTGACCGCGCCATTAACGTAGGCACAGAGCCAGATGCGTTAGCTGCGTACAACAGCACATCTTTCAACGCCAGCAAAGGCTATTTCGATGTGCTGTTTGAAGCCAGCGGCAATGCCCGCGCGCTAGCAGGCGCCATGGATGTGGTGCGGCCACGCGGCATCTTGGTGCAAGTGGGCATGGGCGGCGATATGCAATTGCCGATGAACATGATCGTTGCCAAAGAGTTTGAAATGCGCGGCGCGTTTAGATTCCACGAAGAATACGCACAAGCGGTCGAGATGCTGAACAAGCGCATGGTCGATGTGAAGCCACTCATCACGGCAACGATCAACTACAAAGATGCCGATAAAGCCTTTGCTCTAGCGGCAGACCGTGCGCAAGCGATGAAAGTGATGTTTAGTTTTGATTAATTTGTGATGATTGAAGAAAAAAAATCCCTGATTGAGTTTCCGCTGCTTTTCCCCATCAAAGTGATGGGGGAAAAGGTAGATGGCTTTGTTCACGCCTTGACCATTGTTGCCAAAAACTTTGATCCTAAGTTTGATGCATCAACGATCGAGCTGCGCGACTCCAGCACAGGTAAATACCTCGGTGTCACGTTGCATGTCTGGGCAACGGGTCAAGCGCAATTAGACGAGCTGTACCGCACACTCTCCACACATCCGATGGTCAAAGTGGTTTTGTAATTGAGCTAGCCTCGTCCTCTAAAATCACACCATGACTACCAGCCCTAAATCCCAAACCACCATTGAACTCAAACCCACCGACTTGAACGCCCAAGGCGGCATCCATTGCCCATCGCCCTTGGCTGGCATGAAGCAGTGGGACACGCACCCTAAGGTGTATCTTGACGTGGCCAAAGACGGCGCGTCCAAGTGCCCTTATTGCGGCACGGTCTACGTGGTGCACGGCGCAGTGAGCCACGCACACTGAAGTGAACAGCCTCGTCATCGCCCCGCAGTGGATTGGCGACGCGGTGATGACCGAGCCGCTGCTGCGTGCCTTATCTGAGCGCGGCGAAAAAATCACCGTTTTTGCCGTTCCGTGGGTTGCGCCCGTGTATCACGCGATGAATCACATCACTGGTCTGCAGGCCATACTGGATGTGCCTTTCCAGCATGGAGGGCTGCAGTGGCAAGCACGGCGTGGCCTAGCGGGACGCATTAAATCTGGAGAATGGGGCAAGTTTGATCGCGCCTACGTGCTGCCAAACTCGCTCAAAAGTGCCTTGTTGCCTTGGCTAGCGAACATCCCTGAACGCATCGGCTACCTTGGCGAAATGCGCTATGGCTTGCTGAATAAGCGATTGGCCAATCCGCCGCGTCATGCACGCGCCTCTATGGTTGAGCACTACCTACGGTTAGCGGGCAGCAGCGCAGCAAACAATTGGGGGCGGGTGCAGGTAGCCGCTTGCGGCGATTCGTCACCTGACCCCAATTGGCTTGCGGACAGGAAACCAAAACTGTCAATCAATCAAACCGTGATCGACCCAGCAGGTCTTGCTGCGCAAACCTACACCGTCATCGCCCCTGGCGCAGAATACGGCCCCGCCAAACGCTGGCCGCTTCAGCACTTCGCCGAACTCGTCGCCAAACTCAATCACCCCGTGGTGTTACTCGGCTCAGCCAAAGAATCATCCCTTTGCGAGGCCATACGGGATATGGCTTTGCAGGCATCGCCTACCCAGACGATCCACAACTTAGCTGGCAAGACATCGCTTGCGGAGGCTATTCACATCATCGCCAACGCCAAGAGCATGGTCAGCAACGACTCGGGGCTCATGCACGTGGCGGCGGCGTTTGGTATCCCGCAAGTCGCTATTTTTGGGTCGAGCGATCCGCGTCACACGCCGCCGCTCAATAGCCGCGCCAAGGTACTGTGGCTGAAAGAAATGGATGGAGAATTTAAAGGTCTCGATTGCTCGCCTTGCTTTATGCGCGAATGCCCGAAGACAGGCACTGAACACATGCGATGCTTGAATGCGATAGAACCCGTACAAATTGTGGGGGAGCTCCAAGAGATGCTACTGCGATAATCTAACTATGCCCGCAATCGACGAACAAACGCCTCAAAACTCGCAGCAACGTCTGCGCGAAATCCCCTACAACTACACCAGCTTTTCTGATCGCGAGATCGTGATTCGGCTTTTGGGCTCTCCCGCTTGGGACATCCTGAACGAGCTACGCTCTGAGCGCCGCACAGGTCGCTCCGCGCGGATGCTGTACGAGGTACTAGGCGATGTGTGGGTCGTGCAGCGCAATCCGTATTTGCAAGACGATTTGCTGGACAATCCCAAACGCAGGAGGCTCTTGGTCGATGCGATCAAGCACCGCTTAAATGAAATCGAACGCCGCCGCACACCTGATGCTGGTGATGCACAGGCAAAGCAGCGTGATGACGAAGTCGGACAGCTTCTGGTAGCTGCTCGCCGATTAGTCGAGGCATTTGATTCTGCTTTTGACAGCGTTGCCAAATTGCGCAAACAAACCGCCAAGCTGCTTGGCAAACTCACGGCAAAAGACAACCTCAAGTTCGACCCGCTCTCGCGTGTCAGCCACGTGACAGATGCGACCGATTGGCGCGTCGAGTACCCACTGCTCGTACTCTGCCCCGACTCTGAGGCAGAGATGGCAGCGCTGGTCAAAGGTTGCATCGAGTTAGGGCTCACTATCGTGCCACGTGGCGGTGGTACAGGCTATACGGGCGGCGCGATTCCGCTGACGTGGAAGTCGGTCGTCATCAATACTGAAAAATTAGAAGCCATGAGCGCGGTGGAGATGCGTCGCTTGCCAGGCGTAACCCATGCAGACGGCTCAGCGCGCGACGTCGCTACCGTGTGGTCTGAGGCGGGCGTGGTCACGCAGCGCGTAGCGGATGCCGCTGAAGCTGCTGGCTATGTGTTTGCAGTCGATCCAACGTCCGCCGAAGCATCCTGCATTGGCGGCAACATCGCCATGAATGCAGGTGGCAAAAAAGCGGTGCTTTGGGGCACGGCGCTGGATAACTTGGCTTCGTGGCGCATGGTCACACCGCAAGCTGAGTGGTTGGAGGTCACGCGCCTTAACCACAATCTTGGCAAGATTCACGACGTAGAAATCGCAAGCTTCGAACTCCAGTATTTCAAAGCAGATGGGCGCACGCCAATTCGGACCGAGCGGCTCGACATCCCAGGACGCACCTTCCGTAAAGAAGGTCTTGGCAAAGACGTCACCGATAAGTTTTTGGCGGGTCTACCCGGCATTCAAAAAGAAGGTTGCGACGGCCTGATTACCTCGGCACGTTGGATCGTGCACAAGATGCCATCGCACACGCGCACCGTCTGCTTAGAGTTTTTTGGCAACCCCAAAGATGCCGTGCCTTCTATCGTTGACATTAAAAATTTCATGTTCGACGAAGCCAAGCGCACGGGCGTGGTTCTCGCTGGTTTAGAGCACTTAGACGATCGCTACCTGCGCGCTGTGGGTTACGCGACCAAGAGCAAAAAAGGCGCAACCATGTCAGCTTCTGGTTTGCCAAAAATGGTGCTGTTTGGCGACATCGCAGGGGACGATGCAGATGCTGTGGCACGTGCCACCTCGGAGGTGGTCCGTATTGCTGGAAGCCGCGCGGGTGAAGGCTTTGTGGCGATTTCCCCCGAAGCACGCAAAAAGTTTTGGCTAGACCGCAAAAAAACTGCAGCTATCAGCAAGCACACCAACGCCTTCAAAATTAACGAAGACGTGGTGATTCCACTTGAACGCATGGGTGAGTACACCGAAGGCATTGAGCGCATCAATATCGAACTCTCGCTCGCCAACAAAATCAAACTGTGCGATGAGCTACTCGGCTATTTAAATAACGCGAGCAGCGACCATGCCGAGCAAGCCACAGAATTGATCTCAAACGTGCGCAGCGAGTGGCAAAACTGGCTGACCAACGTGGACGAACACTTTGTGGCACTACAAATGCACGAGCTACGTGCAAGCTGGAAACTTCAAATCAAAGCGCCACTCACCGCGCTTTTAGCGGGCGCAGCCAACGCGGCAATCTTGGCAGAGTGCAACGCTATTTGGCAGCGCGTACTTAAAGGCAAAGTCTGGATCGCGCTGCACATGCACGCGGGGGACGGTAATGTGCACACCAATATTCCCGTCAATTCGGACGACTACGCCATGCTGCAAACGGCGCATGCGGCGGTTGTTCGCATCATGGCCTTGGCGCGCCATCTTGATGGCGTCATCTCGGGTGAGCACGGTATCGGCATTACCAAGCTAGAGTTTTTGAGTGATGCAGAACTCAAACCCTTTGCGGATTACAAAGCCAAGATCGACCCCGAAGGGCGCTTCAATAAAGGCAAGCTCTTACGCACCGAATACGTGGCGGACTTGACCAACGCCTACACACCATCGTTCGGCCTGATGGGGCACGAATCGCTCATCATGCAACAGTCCGACATTGGCGCGATTGCGGACAGCGTGAAAGACTGCCTTCGCTGCGGCAAATGCAAACCCGTGTGCGCAACCCATGTGCCGCGTGCTAATTTGCTCTATAGCCCGCGCAACAAAATTCTCGCAACTTCACTGCTTGTCGAAGCGTTTTTGTATGAAGAACAAACACGGCGCGGTGTGTCGCTCAAGCACTGGGAAGAATTTGAAGACGTGGCGGATCACTGCACGGTGTGTCACAAGTGCCTCTCGCCCTGCCCTGTCAATATCGACTTTGGCGATGTGTCGATGAACATGCGTAATTTGCTGCGCAAAATGGGACAAAAGTCATTCCGTCCTGGCAACGCGGCAGCCATGTTCTTTTTGAATGCGACCAATCCTGAGACCATCAAGATGATGCGCGCAGCCATGGTGGGCGTGGGCTTCAAGCTGCAACGCTTCGCCAATCAAGTGTTTCGCTTGGCAGCAAAAAAACAAACTGCCAAACCGCCATCGACGGTAGGACGAGCGCCCATCAAAGAGCAGGTCATTCATTTCATCAATAAAAAGATGCCAGGTAATTTGCCAAAAAAGACCGCGCGTGCAATGCTGGATATTGAGAACTCAGACTACGTGCCCATCATCAGAAACGGCAAAACCACGACAGCTGAAACCGAAGCGGTGTTTTACTTTCCGGGCTGTGGCTCGGAGCGTTTGTTCAGCCAAGTCGGACTTGCAACGCAAGCCATGCTGTGGCACGCAGGCGTGCAAACCGTCTTGCCTCCTGGTTATTTGTGCTGTGGTTATCCGCAAAAAGGCAGCGGGCAATTTGACAAGGCGACCAAGATCATCACCGACAACCGCGTGCTGTTTCACCGTGTCGCCAACACGCTGAACTACTTAGATATCAAGACCGTGGTGGTGAGCTGCGGCACGTGCTACGACCAATTGCAAGGTTACGAGTTTGACAAAATCTTCCCCGGTTCGCGCATCATTGATATCCACGAATATCTACTTGAAAAAAACATCACTCTCAACACAAGCCAACAAGGCGCATACCTGTACCACGACCCTTGCCATAGCCCGATGAAGTTGCAAGCGCCAATGAAAACCGTCAAGGCCTTGATGGGCGACACGGTGCTAGAGAGCGAACGCTGCTGCGGAGAGAGCGGCACACTGGGCGTGACAAGGCCCGACATCTCAACGCAGGTGCGCTTTCGCAAAGAGGAAGAGCTGCAAGCCAATGTGGCTGAGCTTCGTGCGATGACTGCCTCGGGAAGCCAAGCAGGACAAGGCTTGCAGCCTACTGGCAATGTCAAAATTTTGACCAGCTGCCCTAGCTGCCTGCAAGGGCTATCGCGCTACGGCAACGATTTAAACAATGGTCTACTAGAGGCCGACTACATCGTGGTCGAAATGGCGAATCAAATCCTTGGTAAGGATTGGATGCCCGAGTATGTGGCAGCGGCGAATTCGGGTGGGATTGAACGGGTACTTGTTTAAAGCAAAAGCTTAAAGAATATACCGAGACAAGTCTTCGTTCTTGGAGAGCTCTTTGAGCTTGCCATCCACATACGCCGCGTCAATCGTGATGGTTTGACCGCCTAGGTTGGTGGCATCAAAACTGACTTCATCCAGCAAGCGCTCCATCACGGTGGACAAACGCCTAGCGCCAATGTTTTCGGTACGCTCGTTGACCTCAAATGCTGTATTGGCAAGGCGTGTGATGCCCTCGGGTGTGAACTCAAGCGTCACATTTTCTGTACCTAACAGCGCTTGATATTGCTTGGTGAGCGAAGCGTGCGTGCTGGTGAGAATGGCCTCAAAGTCCTTCACAGACAAGGATTGCAGCTCGACGCGAATCGGGAAGCGACCTTGTAATTCGGGGATCAAGTCACTGGGTTTACTAAAGTGAAATGCACCGCTGGCAATAAACAAAATGTGATCGGTTTTAACGATGCCGTGCTTGGTGGAGACGCTTGTGCCCTCAACCAGCGGCAGCAGGTCGCGCTGCACGCCTTGGCGCGAGACTTCTGCGCCGCCCGACTCGCCGCGCGTGGCAACCTTGTCGATTTCATCGATAAACACAATCCCGTTTTGCTCTAGATTGGTCAGCGCCTGCATCTTGATGTCTTCATCACTCACCAATTTATCGGCCTCTTCATCGGTCAGCACTTTGAGCGCATCGACAATTTTTAATTTACGCGTTTGTTTTTTGCTTTCCTGCATTTGGCCAAACATGCCTTTAATTTGCTCCGCCATATCTTCCATACCCGCAGGGCTCATGACTTCAATCATGTGATGCTGCTGCACTTGGGTATCGACTTCGATTTCTTTGTCGGCGAGCTCGCCCGCTTGTAATTTTTTACGAAACGATTGCCGTGCCACGTTGTCATTTGGCGGCAGCGCGGCTTGGCTAGAACCCAAACCGAAGTCTCCCTTGTTATCGCTACGCATAGGCGGCACCAAAATGTCCAGCACGCGCTCTTCAGCTAGCTCGGTAGCACGCGCACGGACTCGCACCATCGCCGCTTGGCGTTCTTGCTTAATCGCGATATCGGCTAGGTCGCGGATGATGCTGTCCACATCTTTGCCGACGTAACCCACCTCGGTAAATTTAGTGGCTTCCACTTTGATGAAAGGCGCATCGGCAAGCTTGGCCAAACGACGTGCAATCTCGGTCTTGCCCACGCCCGTGGGGCCAATCATCAGAATGTTTTTAGGCGTGATCTCTTGCCGCATCTCGCCCTCAACTTGGCTTCTGCGCCAGCGGTTTCTAAGGGCAATGGCCACTGCACGCTTGGCGGCATTTTGACCAACGATGTTGTGATCTAACTCTTCGACTATTTGCTGTGGGGTTAAAGCTGACATTTACAAGGTTTCGATGATGTGGTTGTGGTTGGTATAAATGCACAAATCAGCTGCAATGGTGAGTGATTTTTTAACAATCTCGGCGGCGGACAGCTCGGTGTTATCCAGCAAACCCTTGGCTGCGGCCTGCGCATACGCACCACCAGAACCAATCGCCACAATGCCGTGCTCGGGCTCTAGTACGTCGCCATTGCCTGTGATGATGAGAGACGCCGTGCTGTCGGCCACAGCCAGCATGGCCTCTAGGCGGCGCAGCACGCGGTCGGTGCGCCAGTCTTTGGTCAGCTCAATCGCAGCGCGAACCAAATGGCCTTGATGCTTTTCTAACTTAGCTTCAAAACGCTCAAACAGCGTGAACGCATCCGCCGTTGCGCCCGCAAAACCTGCCAGCACTTTGTCGTGATGCAAGCGGCGGATTTTTCGGGCTGTGGATTTGATGACGATGGAGCCCAGCGTGACCTGACCATCGCCGCCCAGCGCGACGCTCCACTGCTTAGTGCCGTCTGGGTTGGTGATCTCGCGGCGCACCGACAAAATCGTGGTGCCGTACATGCTGCCCTCACGGTGATGATTAGGGTCTAGTGTCATGTCTTTTTTCTCTCATTTTTACGCTTAATTAATCGCGGCGAAGGGTGATTTTGGCGTAGTCATAAAGATTTTGCATTGCAAAATAAGCAGCCAGTACGCGGTGCACACTTTGCAACTCCAACTGTAGACCTTGCGCTTTGGCTGCCTGCGCAAAGCGGCCAATTGCCAAGGTTGCAATGGGATCACAGCGCACAAGCCTGTCGCAGCGAATCACCATCCCGTCCGTTGGCACAATTGCAGCGAGCAGTTTAACCGCGCGTCCTGCATCCAATGTGCCATAAAGTTCTGGGGGTAAGTTGTTCAACTCTGGCGCAGTCGCATCTGGCGCGTCCTGACCGCTTGCCAATTCAAAACGACATTCTGGGCGAACCCAATCAGGCGGAGAAATTTCGAACTGAACGCTATAGTCAATCGCTAAGTCCTCAAAGGCTTGCGCGCGATTTTGACAGCGCAACAGCGCTAGTCTTGCCAGCCAAGATTCTGCTGACTCAGAATCAAATAGCTGCTCAAGCTCAGCGGCCCCGCGCACGCGGCAATGTACGGGCTGCGTGGCCAGATACTGTAGTGCTGACGTCAACAAACGCCACTGCTCCGCATCAGTGCCCACAAAGGCTTGCCAATCCAGCACTAATTGGCGTTGCGCTTTGGTGGCGGCCTCTACCTCTGCTTCAAGCACGCGTACATCCGACTGTGTCAACGTCGCTGATGCCTTCCACTCTGTGCGGTCACTCCCTTGAATGGATCTGCCTTCGTGTTCGCGTTCGGCAATAGCAGCTTGCTGCGGGATAGAAATCCAAGAGGGCGGTGAACGTCCAAAACGGATAGAAAAGTCCAGCGCTAATGCTTCAAAACGATCGACTTGATCGCTGGCCCGGTACAAATCAAAGAGCACGAGCCAAGTCGGCACGCGATCATGCTGCGGGCCTCGTCCGCCAATGGCTTGCTCTAGCAGCGTTTGCGCGATTTGTAGTTTGCCCTTAGCGAATTGCTCGCCTGCTTGCTGCACGGTGCTGGGCTCTTCTGGCTGCGCGGCCAAACTTTGCGTGGTGTTGGCCTCGCGATCAAAGGATTGAACTTGCGTGAGCTGAAAGCCACCTGCATCCGAGGTTGTTTGACTCTTGCTGTGCTCAAACAGTTGCTGATTCATTTGCGCTTCTAGCGCGTCAATTTTCTCAATGGCTTGAGTGGAAGCAAAGTTAAGGGTTTGCTTCGATGCAGACTGATCAACTGGAAGAGCGTCAGCTTTGCCGCGCTGCACCATGAGTCGACGCAAGGCGTTGAACTCGCGGTGCCGAACGAGGTCGGCTTGCTGTTTGCTCTCTAGGGGCATCAGTCTCCAAACATTTTTTGTTTCAGCTCTCGGCGCTGTTGCGCCTCTAGCGACAAGGTTGCCGTCGGCCTTGCAATCAAGCGGCTCACACCAATAGGTTCACCCGTTTCATCGCAGTAACCGTAGTCATCTTGGTCAATGCGTCCAATCGATTGTTGGATTTTTTTGAGTAGCTTGCGCTCGCGGTCGCGCGTACGCAGCTCCAGCGCGTGCTCTTCTTCAATCGTGGCTCGGTCCGTTGGGTCTGGCACAACAGCGCTATCGTCACGCATGTGCTCGGTAGTCTCAGATGCGCTTTTTAGAATGCTGTCACGTAACTCACAAAGCTTGAACTTAAAGAACGCGAGTTGCGTTTTGTTCATGTACTCATCGTCAGGCATCGCAATCACTTCTGCATCTGTTAACTCATGCGGCTTTGTCGTTTTCCAATTACCCGCTAACTTAGCATTCTTTTTAATGGGCGCAGGAATCACCGCGGGATTGAGCACTTGCCCAAGACCCGTCGGCGTATGAACCAGTTTGGCCGAAGTTTGCACTTGCACAGCCGTGGGCGGAGCCACATAATTTTTATCAGCACCTTTACGTGCTTTGGGAGGCTTCACCAATGGAACAACCACAGGAGTTACCACCACCACTTCGACTTTAGGTATTTTTACCTTAGGCACTTTCACCTTCACCTCGGGTTTTGCAACTGGCTTAGCCTTAGTCATCGGCTTGGCGACAGGCTTTTTTGCAAGGGCTTTAGCAGGCACTACTTTTTTGACAGGTGCTGGTTTTTTAGCGGGGGCAGACTTTTTGGTCGGAACGGCTTTTTTAGCTGCTTTAGCGGGAGTTTTCATTTTGGAAGCGAGTAAGTCAAAAGGGGGCGAATAAAGCCATTGGGCGCGCGATTGTAGCTTGTTTGCGCGCTCTATTTAAGGACAGCTTTGGTATTGCTGAGCTAAATGGACGAGAGAAGTGATATCAGGATCTCGAATCCCAAGCCTGATCATTGTTTCGGCAACAGCGGGCGCTAACTTTTTAGCAATTTTCGCGTCTAAAAATAAGACTCTCGATCGCCGTGCCAGAACATCAGACACGGTGCGGGCAAACTCGTGCTCTACCGCATAGCGAACAAAGTCGGGGTCGCCAGCAGACGCAATATCGGGCGTATTGCACGGGCTATCCGCGCCAAGAATGGGTAGGTCGTCAGTGACGCAGTCGGGCGATGTCCCTGCTGGTAAGAGCTTAGCAGCCAGCGCATGCGCCATCACATCTTCCGACATGGCTCGGTAAGTTGTCCACTTGCCACCTGTCACCGTGAGGAGCCCATTGGCTGCAATCTCAATGGTATGTTCACGGCTAATGGCTTTGGTCGATTGGCTTTGGCTCACGTGCGCATCCTGTACCAAAGGCCTCAGGCCTGACCAAATGCTCAGCACATCCGCCCTTGTCGGTGCGCGGCTTAAATAATGCGCAGCTTCGCCCAAAATGAAATCAACGTCGGCCGTGTCGGCATGTGGCTCGCGGCTGGCATTGTCCACAGGCGTATCGGTTGTGCCCAAAATGAGATGCCCCAACCACGGCACGATAAACAGCACACGCCCATCGCGCGTTTTAGGAATCAGCATGGCCGAGTCGGTTGGCATAAAGTCACGGCTCACGACCAGATGCACCCCTCGACTAGGTTTTACCAATGGTTTTGCACCGCGCAAAGCATCCACCCACACACCCGTGGCGTTAATCACGCAGTTGCTGTGCACGTCGTAGCCTTGCTGTGTTTCTTGATCGACCACTCGCACGCCCACCACTTTGCCAGCACCCTCAATCAAACGATCCACCTTGCAGTAGTTAAAAACGAGTGCGCCAAAGCTGGCGGCTGTTCGCGCTAAATCAATCGCTAAGCGTGCATCATTAAACTGTCCATCCCAATAACGCACGCCACCCGACAAGCCATCAAAACGCACACCAGGTAGGGCCAGGCGCGTCTGTGCGCTGGATAAAAATTCTGTTGCACCCAGCCCATGCGAGCCCGAGAGCGCGTCATACATCTTGAGTCCGACGCCATAAAACGGACGCTCCCACCATTGAAAGCTAGGCATCACAAACTGCAACGGATGTGCGTTATGCGGCGCGTTCGCCAAGAGGCGGCTACGCTCGCGCAGCGCCTCACGCACCAGCGGAATGTGCCCCTGCGCCAAGTAGCGAACGCCGCCGTGTACTAGCTTGGTGGCACGCGAAGACGTACCCGAGGCGAAATCATGCGACTCAAACACCGCGACGCGTAAGCCACGACTGGCGGCGTCTAGCGCCGTACCAAGTCCCGTGGCGCCACCGCCCACAATGATCATGTCAAAGCGTGGCTGCTGAGTGAGTTTGGCAAATGATTGCTCACGCGTGAGTTGCTGCGGCATGTTGAATGAATAGTTACTTTTTTGCCCACGCACGACTACGTTCCACCGCCTCAGACCAACGCTCTTGTTTGCGTGCGCGCTCCACATCCGACCATACAGGCTCAAATCGTCTATCCACGGCCCACTGCGCGGACAGCTCTGCGGCGCTTACCCATACACCCACTGCAAGCCCCGCCAAATAAGCCGCACCAAGCGCTGTGGTCTCTGTCACCCGAGGCCGTACCACCGGCACGCCCAGCACATCAGCTTGCAACTGCATGAGTAAATTGTTGGCGGTAGCACCTCCGTCCACACGGAGTTCTGACAGCGCGATGCCCGAGTCCGCCTGCATGGCAGAGAACACATCCGCGCTTTGCAAACAGATCGCCTCTAGTGCAGCGCGAGCAATATGCGCACGCGTTGTACCGCGAGTCATACCCACCAAAGTGCCACGCGCAAAACCATCCCAATGCGGCGTACCCAGTCCTGCAAACGCGGGCACAAGGTAACAGTCGTCTGCGCCCGTCACGCTGGCCGCCAATGCTTCGATGTCCGAGGCTTTGCTGATGATTTGCAAACCATCACGCAACCACTGCACCACTGCGCCGCCCATAAATACCGAGCCCTCCAAGCAATAAGCCGTACGAGCCTTATCTGACAAGGCCTGCCAGCCAATAGTCGTGAGTAATTTATTTTTTGAAGCCACGGCTACCGTACCCGTATTCATGAGCATGAAGCAACCTGTTCCATACGTATTTTTGGCCGTACCAGGCGCAAAACAGTTTTGCCCAAAAGTAGCCGCTTGCTGGTCGCCCGCCACGCCCGCAATTGGAAGCCTACGCTTGAGTCCTACGGACGCAAAGAGCGCGCTATCCGTCTCACCCAGCACGCCCGAGCTAGGCACAAGGCTTGGCAGCACCGAGGGCGGAATATGAAAGAGTGCTAGCAACTCTTTGTCCCACGCGAGCGTGTGGATGTTAAACAGCATCGTGCGCGAGGCGTTACTGACATCGGTTGCATGAACGCGTCCTGCGGTCAGCTTGTAGATCAACCAACTGTCCACCGTGCCAAAGCAGAGTTCGCCGCGCTCCGCACGAACTCTCGCCGTGGGAACGTTGTCCAGCAACCACTCAAGCTTGGTTGCCGAAAAATAAGCATCCAGCACAAGCCCTGTTTTTTGCTGAATCGTTTTAGCCTTACCTGCCGTGCGTAATGCATCGCAACGCGTGGCTGTACGGCGATCTTGCCAAACGATGGCGTTGTAGATCGGCTCGCCCGTCGCACGATCCCACAGCACGGTCGTTTCGCGTTGATTGGTGATGCCTACTGCGCAAACCCCGTCTAGCGCGGCCTTGCCATGAGTGCTAGCCAAAAGCCCAAGCGCTGCTTGGGCTGCAGCCAACTGACTAGCCCAGATTTTCTTCGCGTTGTGCTCCACCCAACCTGCTTGTGGAAAGATTTGCTCAAATTCATGTCCGTGGCTGGCAACGGGCTTACCGCTTTCATCAAACACAATCGCCCGCGAACTAGTCGTCCCTTGATCAAGCGCAAGAATGTATTTCATGGCGGCGTTACTTACTTTGAAACATGCTATCGCGTGACAAAAAGCTAATGTCCACGTATTGGCTGCCATGATGGCTTTTGCTGTAGTCCAGCACAAAGCCATCGAGATCAATTCGCCCTGCATTACCCAGCCCCTTGAGCAACGAGCCGCGCGTAATTTTGTTGGGCCCTACCGCTTGAATCACACGCACCATTGTTTTAGCAGCCAAACAAGCTTCTAGCGACGTATAGTTCAGCTGTGCGCCACTGAAGTCTTTGAGCAGCTTAGCGCAGTCCCTGAGTACGACATTTTTGAACAGCATCGCACCATAAGGCGCAGGGACCACTTGCGACACAATCGCCCCGCGAGCGACTAATCCATAACTTCTAGCCAGCTCATCAGGGTTCACAAAAGAAAGCGCCGTCACGGGCATGCTAAGCGCCTTCCCTTGTGCCGCCTGCATATAGTCGCCGACCACAGAGTACTGCGTTGTAAACAGTATGTAGTGCGGCGGATCTTTAAAGACCGCCTCAAACGCGGCCGCAGTTAATTTAACGTTGCGTTTAACGGCTAAGCTGCGCGGCTTATTCGCAGCATCAAAAGCGCCCGTCACCATTTGTACATTCGATTTACCCGCTTCGTCGTCGTAGTACACAACCACGGCTTTGGTAGAGCCTGTGTTTTTCAAAATCTCGGCAAGCTTGAGCGACTCATCTAAATACGAAGCTCTCACCGTAAAAACATTCGGATGATCACGCGCACTGGGCGAGCCCGTGAATGGCGCAAACAAAGCCATATTTTTAGCTGCAATTAAAGGTAGCGCATCAAGGCTAGTGGTCGCCGAGTTATAGCCAAATAACGCCGTGACTTTTTCACCCTCCAACAGTTTTTTGGTGTTCTCAAGCGCCTGTACGCGACTATTCGCGTTATCGAGTGTGACGAGTTGAATTTTGCGATTGCCCAATGCACCACTACTATTTGCCTTGGTAAACACCGCAAGCGCACCGTCCCGCATGTCGCGGCCAATCTCGGCATTGCTACCCGTGAGCGGCACTGACTGTCCCAGCACGATGTCTTGCGCTTGCACAGACCCAAACGTACACAGCATGCTTGCGATCAAGCCCATCCCGAAAATTAAACTTTTCATAGAGCCCTCCCAATTAACTTGTTCGGTTTAGCGAGAAAACTGATTGCCTCTAGAGAGAATTGTTAGATCCACAAAACTGCTGCCACTATTGCCCTTGCTGTAGTTAACAACAAAACCATCTAAATCGATCCGTCCTGCGTTCTCTAAACCACGCAAAAGCGATGCTCGCGTGACCTTGTTGGCCCCTACTTTTTGTATCACCCGCACAATCGTTTTTGCGGCCAGGCACGACTCGAGTGAGGTGTAATTGAGTGCCGTGTTGTTGAACTCCTTGATAAGAGCGGCACAGTCTTTAATGACCGCGTTCTTAATCAGAGCCGAACCCTTAGGTGCTGGCATGACCTGTGACACCAGCGTCCCACGTGCCACCGTGCCGAAGGTATCGGCCAACTCATCAGGGTTCACAAAAGACACCGCTGCAACGGGAAGGTTAAGGCCCTTAGCGGCAGCAGCTTGCAGCAACTCGCCCACAACGGTGAATTGAGTGGTTGACAAGACGTAATGCGGTGGGTCACTCAAAATGGCAGCGAAGGCTGTCGCATCTAATTTAGTGTTGCGCTTCACGGCCAAGCTTCTCGGCTTATTGGCGGTATCAAATGCACCTGCGGCAGATGCTAAATTTGCTCGGCCCACTTCATCGTCGTAATGCAAAACCAGCGCCTTCGTTGCGCCAAAACTTTTTTGATGCTCTACGATTTTTGTCGCCTCCTCAGCATACGAAGCACGGATAGTAAATACATGGGGGTCGCTGCGCAAACCTGCTGACCCTGTAAACGGCGCAAAGAGCGCCATGTCATGTTGTTTCAAAAGCGGTAGCGTATCCACACTGGTTGTGGCTGAGTTGTAACCAAACAGTAACACCGCTCGTTTAGCGTCAAGGAGCTCCTTGGTATTTTCAAGCGCACGCACACGGTTATTGGCGTTATCTAGCGTAATGAGTTGAACCTTGCGTCCACCAATGCCGCCACTGGCATTCAACTTGTTAAACACAGCCAACGCGCCATCGCGCATATCACGGCCAATATCGGCATTAGTGCCCGATAGCGGCACCGATTGACCCAGCACAATGTCTTGTGCTTGCAAGTTTCCACCTACTAAACCTACTGCTATGGTTAGCAAGATAATGAGTTGTTTCAACGCGCTTCTCCGTTACAAAATAATGAGCATTCAATCTATGAGCAGTTTACACCTTGCAAGGGCACACGTCGGCTTCATCGGCGGTGGCAATATGGCCAGCGCCATCATTGGCGGCCTGCTGAAAGCAGGCATGAAACCCGCGCAGTTCATCATCATCGAGCCTTTTGAGGCGACCCGCAGCAAGCTGAAATCCGACTTCAAAATAGGCTCGCAGGCCATACCAGATAAGGCTTTGCAGGCATGTGATTTAGTCGTGTGGGCAGTCAAACCCCAGTCATTTAAAGAAGCGACAGCGCCTGTTGCACCATTCACTAAAGACGCGCTGCACCTTAGCGTCGCTGCAGGTGTCACCTCTGTATCCATCGCCGCATGGCTAGGCACAGAGCGCATCGTTCGTGCCATGCCTAACACGCCAGCCCTTATTGGGCAAGGCATCACAGGTCTTTTTGCTCGGGAAGGTACATCTGATAAGGATCGCGCCTTGGTGGATGCAGTGATTGGCGTCACGGGACAGCACCTCTGGTTGGACGACGAGTCAAAGCTAGATGCCGTCACCGCCCTCTCAGGCTCGGGCCCTGCTTATGTGTTTTATTTTTTAGAAGCCATGGTGGAAGCCGCGCTAGGTATGGGCTTGACGGAAGCACAGGCTAGAGCCCTTGCTACATCTACCTTTGCGGGCAGCACAGCCTTGGCAGCCGCATCCAGCGATCCCTTGAGCGTTTTGCGCGAACGCGTCACCAGCAAAGGCGGCACAACGTATGCAGCGCTGACCCACATGGAAGACAAGCAAGTCAAAGCGGCGTTTGTGGCGGCCATGCAAGCAGCGGCGGCACGTGCCAAAGAACTTGGCGCTCAGTTTGGATAAGCGCTAATGGCTAAAGAAAAAACCATTTTCACCTGCAACGACTGCGGCGGCACGTCCAGCAAATGGGCAGGCAAGTGCCCGCACTGCGGCGCTTGGAACAGCATGGTGGAGAGCGTCGCTCCGGCGGCTGCCAGCGAATCTAAAAACCGTCTAAGTCAAACCAGCTATGGCGCAGCAGGCAGGACAGGACTTGCGCCCACCACGGCACTCGTCGCCTTGGCTGATATCGAAGCCGCAGACTTTGACCGCACACCCACGGGGCTAGATGAGCTAGACCGCGTGCTGGGCGGCGGCATGGTCGAAGGCGGCGTGGTGCTGATTGGCGGCGACCCCGGCATTGGCAAATCAACACTGCTACTGCAAGCGCTGGACAGCTTGCAACGCGCAGGACTCAAAACGCTTTACGTGACTGGGGAGGAAAGCGGCGCACAAGTCGCGCTACGTGCCAAGCGGCTGGGCATCAACAACTCGCGCGTGCAAGTGATGGCGGAAATTGGCTTAGAAAAAATCCTCAGCACGCTCAACCACGAACAGCCCAATATCGCCGTCATCGACTCCATCCAAACGATGTACTCCGACCAGCTCACCAGCGCCCCCGGCTCGGTCGCGCAAGTGCGCGAATGCGCCGCGCACCTGACCCGCATGGCAAAGGCCACGGGCATTGGCGTGGTGCTGGTCGGGCACGTCACCAAAGAAGGCGCGCTGGCAGGGCCGCGCGTGCTGGAGCACATGGTGGACACCGTGCTGTACTTTGAAGGTGATACGCACTCCAACTTCCGTCTCATTCGCGCCATCAAAAACCGCTTCGGTGCCGTGAATGAGATCGGCGTGTTCGCCATGACAGAAAAGGGATTGAAGGGCGTCAGCAACCCCAGCGCCATTTTCCTCAGCACGCATCCCGAGCCCGTGCCAGGCAGCTGCGTCATGGTCACGCTAGAGGGCACGCGCCCTCTGCTGGTCGAGATTCAAGCGTTGGTCGACGGCGGCGGCAACAGCCCGCGTCGCCTATCCGTAGGACTAGACCGCGACCGCTTGGCGATGCTCTTGGCCGTGCTGCACCGCCATGCGGGCGTGGCGTGCGCCGATCAAGACGTGTTCGTCAATGCGGTCGGCGGCGTGCGCATCTCCGAGCCAGCGGCGGACTTGGCAGTGCTGCTATCCATCACGTCCAGCCTGCGCGGCAAAGCGCTACCTAAAGGCTTTATCGCGTTTGGTGAAGTAGGACTAGCAGGCGAAGTGCGTCCAGCCCCACGCGGACAAGAACGCCTAAAAGAAGCCGCGAAGCTGGGCTTCTCGGTAGCGGTTGTGCCCAAGGCGAATATGCCCAAAGGAGCGGCAAAGAAAGATTTTGAAGGCCTCACGATTCACGGTGTGGAGCGGGTGGAAGAGGCTATTAATTTGGTGCGGGGGTTGGGGTGAATAACAACATCCCCAGCACCCACACCTTCCTCTGGCACGACTACGAAACCTTCGGGCTAAACACACGGCGTGATCGCCCTGCGCAGTTTGCGGGGATTCGCACGGATGCAGATTTGAATGAAATTGGCGAGCCGATTGAGCTGTATTGCCAGCCGCACGCCGACTACCTGCCCGACCCGACTTCGTGTTTGCTCACTGGCATTACGCCGCAGCGCTGCCAAGAGCGCGGCATTCCAGAGCCGGAATTTGCACGGCAGATTGAAGAAGCTCTTGGCGCACAGCGCACGATTGGCGTGGGCTACAACACGATTCGATTTGATGACGAGGTGACGCGCAATTTATTTTGGCGCAACTTGATCGACCCGTATTCGCGCGAGTGGCGCAACCAGTGTGGGCGCTGGGATGTACAAGATTTGGTGCGTGCCACTTATGCGCTACGTCCTGACGGCATCCACTGGCCTGTGGATGCGGACGGCAAACCGCGCTTCAAACTGGAGATGTTGACAAAAGCGAATGGCATCGCGCACGAGGCAGCGCATGATGCGGTGAGTGACGTGCGCGCCACCATTGCGCTGGCGCGGCTTATCAAAACGCTCCAGCCCAAGCTGTTCGATTTTTATTTGGCACTGCACAAAAAAGACCGCGTCATGCAGGAGATGAACCTTCCCGCCACGCAAATGTTTGCCAAGCCGTTTATCCACGTGAGCGGGATGTTCCCCGCCGAGCGCGGCTGCATGGCGGTGATGTGGCCACTGGCGACGCATCCGACCAACAAGAACGAAATCATTGCTTGGGATTTGTGTTCTGGCAGCAGCGAGTCACCCGCCGACTTACCCAGCATCTTGATGGACTTGAAGGCAGAGCAAATCCGCGAACGCATGTTTACCAAACAAGATGATTTGCCAGACGGCGTGACACGTCTACCCATCAAAACCGTTCATCTGAACAAGTCTCCGTTTGTGCTGGGCAATCTGAAAACCCTCACGCCCGCGCTGCAAGAAAAATGGGGCATTGATTTAGAACCATGCCTCGGGAAGGCACAGCTAGCAAGGGCTTTGCCTGATATGAGTGCTGTCTGGAGCGAAGTCTTTAAGCGCCCTGCCAGCGACAACAACGTACCGCCTGATGTGGATGAAGCGCTCTACGATGGTTTTATCAATGATGCGGACAGACGCGCATTGGCGCAGCAACAAAAGTTAGCAACAACGAATCCCGATCAGCTTGGAAAACGTCATCCTGCGTTTGATGACCCGCGTTTAGATGAGGTGTTTTGGCGCTACCGCGCGCGCAACTTCCCGCAAAGTTTGAATGACGAAGAGCAGGCTGCGTGGCATGAGCATTGCCGCAATCGCTTGGTGGATGGCACAGGCAATGCTCGAACGCTCGCGAGCTATTTTGAACAGATTGATAACCTGCAAGCCATACTGGATAAGGCTTCCGAGCCAGATGTGGCTGGGAAGACCGTGTTAATGCGGCTTCGCGAATATGGGATGGGTTTGCAGCGTTCGGTATCATGTTGAAAAACAACTAAGGAGATGAGATGAAATCGCTTTTGACTAGCTTGACCGTTTTAACTTTAGGACTACTCACCATGTCCACATCTTTGGCCCAAAATAATCCGAATACTAATCGCATTGACACCATCCGCGCCGATGCCCCCGCCCTAGCCGCTTATGGCTCTCACACCATTGGCGTGCGCACGGTGCAAGTTGTCAATCCGAATCAAATCGACATACTGAAAATTGACCCCAAAGCTCCCAAACCAGAGGCTTTGCCGCGCTACAACCGACCGCTGACTCTAGAAGTGTGGTATCCAGCAGCTGCCGGCGCAACTGGCAACACGACGCTGAGGGCTCTGCTGCGCGATGGTAAAACTGAGGCAACTTTGCAGGGGCGTGCTGTTCGCGATGCTGCACCCGCAGCGGCGGTGGGCGCTGGCTTTCCGCTCGTCATTATTTCGCACGGCTTTCCTGGCAATCGCTTTTTGCTCTCACCTATCGCGGAGAACATTGCATCCAAGGGTTACATCGTCGCGTCAATTGATCACACCGACTCTACTTACGATGTCTTTACTAAAAATCCGCTGAGCTTTGCATCCACACTCGTTAACAGGCCGCTTGACCAAGTCTTTGTTGTGAATGCGATGGCAGGACTTGCTAAGGAGTCCTCATCTTTTTTGTACAAGCAAGTCGATACTGAGAATAGCGCCGTCATTGGCTATTCGATGGGTGGCTATGGCGCCCTCATTACCGCAGGCGCTGCGATAACGCAAAAGGCCGTGGACTCGACCACGGCGCCAGTCATCGTGCCGTACGGTGCGCTTGGCGTGCATTTAGCTGGTAGCGCATCACACACGGCTTTGTTCGATAAGCGAATTAAAACGGTGGTTGCTATTGCGCCCTGGGGACACAGTCGCGGCTTGTTCGATGCGCCCTCTTTATCGCATATCAAAATTCCCATGTTTGTTGTGGCAGGATCAATCGATGATGTATCGGGCTACGACAACATCCGCGCATCGTGGCAAGGCGCAACAGGCGTTGGCCGTACGCTGCTCACTTTTGAAAACGCGAATCACAACGCCGCCGCGCCCATGCCCGTGCCGCTAGAGGCGCAAGCGATTGACCCAAAAACGGGGGCGACGATGGCCAACCATTACATCGACGCGGTTTGGGACAACGTGCGCATGAACAATCTCTCGCAGCACTACATCACGGCTTGGCTTGGCAAATACCTTAAAGCCGACGCGGCGATGGATGCTTACTTTGACCCTGCTGCGTGGAAGGGCTTTCCGCCTCGCACCGCTAAGGGCTTGAAGATTGAGGCGCTACCCGCTGGAAAGTGATGCACTGCGGCTTTGCATCCGCGCCGCCCACCAAACCAGCACCAGCACGGGTAGCCCTAATAACGCAGTTGCCGTAAAGAAGTTTGCGTAACCCTGCGCATCCACAAACTCGCCCGAAAAGCCTGCTAGGAATTTGGGCAAGAGCAGCATCAACGAGCTAAAGAGCGCGTACTGCGTAGCGGTGTAGTTGATGTTGGTGAGGCTGGACAAATACGCAATAAACGCGGCGCTGGCAATGCCGCTGGCTAGGTTGTCGGCGGAGACAACGTAGATAAGCGCCGTGACATCGTGCCCCTTTGAGCCCAGCCACACAAATAGCAAATTGGTGAGACTGGACAGCACCGCGCCCGCCATCATGAGGCGCATCACGCCAACCGTGCCTTTGCCTAAATAAGGCGCTAGCGCACCGCCAATAAATGCGCCCAAGAGCGTCATCGCTACACCGTAAATTTTGGTGACGGCTGCGACCTCGGCTTTGGTGTAGCCCATGTCCACATAAAACGGGTTCGCCATGATGCCCATCACGATGTCGGAGATTCGGTACGTGGCAATGAGTGCAAGGATGAGCGCAGCTTGCCAGCGGTAACGGCTGATGAATTCGGCAAATGGTTGAACGAGCGCCACCTGCAGCCAATCGCGCAAGTTTTTTGCCCGAACAATGGCGGCGGTTTGCGCGGGTTCTTTGGAGAAGATGACCGTCAACACGCCCACCAGCATCGAGACCGCCATCACGCTGTAGGCCACACTCCATGCGGCTTGGTCGTAGTTGGTGGCTCCTATTGTCGAACTTGCAACTTCGGCTCTGGCAGCAATCCACAGCACGCCAGCGCCCGCCCAAATCATGGCCAGGCGATAGCCGCCTTGGTAGCTAGCAGCTAGCGCTGCCTGCTGGTCGGTTGCGGCTGACTCAATGCGAAATGCGTCGAGCGCGATGTCTTGTGTGGCGCTTGAAAACGCCACGAGCAGTGCGCACCAAACGATAGCGCTCAAGGACTCTTTGGGGTCGCTCATGGCCATACCCACCAGCCCTGCCATCACGCCAACTTGGGCAAGCAAGAGCCACGAGCGGCGGCGACCTAAGCGCCCGAGCAGCGGCAACGAAACGCGGTCTACCAGTGGTGCCCACACCCACTTAAAGCCGTAGGCCAAACCGACCCACGAGAGGTGTCCGATGGTGGCACGGCTTATGCCCGCTTCGCGTAGCCAAAATGACAGCGTGCCCAGCACCAAGAGCAGCGGCAAGCCAGCCGAAAATCCCAGCGCCAACATCCTAAGGCTTGCAGGTTGCAGATAGATTTTGAGTGCGTTCATTGGCAAGTTTTTTTAGCGTCCCACACCTGCTGGCGTGACAAGTCGCTCCACGACTTTGCCGTTCTTCAAGTGGCTCTCCACAATTTCGTCAATGTCATGTGTATCCACGTAGCTGTACCACACGCCCTCGGGGTAGACCACGGCAATGGGGCCGCCCGCGCAGCGGTCTAGGCAGCCCGCTTTGTTGACGCGGACTTTGCCTTCGCCCGCTAATCCCGACTTTTTTACGGCTTGCTTGCAATGCGTGAATGCCGCATCGGCATTGTGGTGTGCGCAGGCATCTTCGCCTTTGCTTTTATCGCGGTCGTTTAAGCAAAAAAAGATGTGGCGTTCGTAGTATTGTTTTTGAGGTGTTTGTGTCGTCATGCGAATGATTTTAGTTTTTGCCAAAAGGATGGTTTTTAGTTTTGCTAGGCCATGTGATGTTAGAAATAATGAGGATGAGCGCTGCATACGGCCACAGCCGTCCTAGCCACTGGGTTGCGCCATAAAAGCGAATGAACTGACCGCGCTCCCAAATGCTGAGTGTCTGCGTGAAATACGGATCGGGCGCCATGATGCCAAGCATTAACAGCTGTGGCACCATCAGCAGAAACGCCAGCACCCAGCACAACCGAGGCGCACTCGGCAGCAATAACACGCCAACGCCAGCGCCAATCCACAGCCCCCATAAGGTTTGCTCGTGTAGCCAGACGCTCGCGTGTTCTGGACCAAAACTAAGGCCATTGGATAGCGTTGTCACGCCTAACGCAGCGATCACCATCAGAGCCAAAGAGAGCACGCGGTGCAAGAGCTTAGGCGTGACGGCGTAGCTCAGCAAAAGCGGCACCAAAAGGCCCATTGAAATGATGGCGGATTCAGCTCTATCTGGCAATACTTGCGTATCCAGCTCTAACCATTGCCCAAGACCAGACCCAAGGCCTAGCGGCACAGGCGTAGGGTAGAGCAGCGCGAGCGGCCACAAAAGCAATAGCCCCAGTGCAAAACCCGAGCCACTTGCGAAGCGCCGTTCGCGAAAGCGTGACCAGCTTTGCAACAACCCTAGGCCATCTGCCATCCAAGCTAGCATGCCGCCCAAAGCACCCCCTAGTATGTTGAGCGCCCAATCCACATTAGACGAAACGCGGGGCGCAAGGTAGGTTTGCAGTCCTTCCATCACAAGTGAAATCAGTAATGCGCAAAGCACCGCAAACCAAGCGGGATGCGCTCTATTGATACCGCGCCAAGCTACTGCCAATAAAAAACCTAATGGCATGTAACCCAGCACGTTAATGGCAACATCAAATCCACTCCAATACCGAGGCAGTGGCGCAAAGACAAACGCCCAAGGCATCACGCCTTGCGATTGCCAACCGACAAACGGATACAAACTGGCATAGGCCACCAAGCCACAGTAGACAAGGGCTAGCGGCAAGGCAAGGCCAGAAGCGTTAGTCCGTGTGGCTTGCAGGCGTGCCATGTTTTAGAGCTTCTAAAATTGCGGCTTAACCACAACCAACACAACAGCAATCAACAACAAAAGCACGGGCGCTTCATTGAACCAGCGAAACCATTTTTGACTACGTGTGTTTTGCGCATTTTTAAATTTACGCAACAACGATCCACAAGCGTGGTGATACCCAAGTGCCAACAAAACCACAAACAGCTTGGCGTAGAACCATGTTTGCCCAGCACCAATACCATAGCCGAGCCACAGCCACGCACCAAAGCCCAGCGCTGGAATCAACAAAATCAAACCAAAACGCGAGAGACGCTCGGCCATGCCGATGAGGCGCTGATACTCGGCCACACTCGATGATTCGACCTGCGCTAAATTGACAAAAATGCGTGGCAAATAAAACAGCACGGCAAACCACGAAGCGACAAAAACGATGTGCAAAGATTTGATCCAAAGCATGATGCTTCCTTATTCCACCACAACAAAAGGGACACGCGCTGCAACCGCACACATGAGCTCGTAACTAATAGTGCCAGCGGCAACGGCTACTTCGTCTATGGGCAGGCCCACACCCCATAGCGTGACGCTGCTACCAAAACCACTGCTTGGTAAGTGCGTGAGATCAACGGCGAGCATATCCATGCTGATGCGCCCCAGCGTGCGTGTGCGCTGGCCGTCCACCAGCACAGGAGCCCCTGCTAGCGCATTGCCCGCACTGCGCGGATAACCATCGGCGTAGCCACAGGCAACAGTACCAATGCGCATAGAACGCTCGGCCACAAACGCGCTGCCATAACCCACGCTATCGCCCACTACTAAATCTTGTACGCTGACGATGCGGCTAGATAAGGTCATGGCAGGCTGCAAGCCCCAGTCGACACTCGCTCTTAATGGGTAGTCTGGCGCAGCGCCGTACAGTGCCACTCCTGCACGCACCCAATCGCCCGACAGTTTTGCCATGCGTAGCGTTGCCGCGCTATTACCCAACGAGCACTCACCGTCTAAATCTTGTGTCGCCGTTTGAAACACCTCCCACTGCCGCAGGGCAGCTTCCTCGCCCTGCGCAGCATCACTATCCGCATCGCTGTAGTGGGTCAGGTGCGAGACCTCGGCGACTTGAGAGAGCATGGCGAGACGCGCATAGGCTGCGCGGTACTGGGCAGGCTTGAAACCGAGGCGATTCATGCCTGAGTTGAGCTTCAAAAAAACGCGCTGTGGTTCGTTGGTTTTGTGCGCCGCAAGCCAGTCAATCTGCGCTTCGCAGTGGATGACGTGCCACAGGTTCAGACGTGAACAAAGCTCCAAATCACGGGCGTTAAATGCGCCTTCCAGCAAAAGAATGGGGCCTCGCCAGCCCATGCTGCGCAAGGCTTGGCCTTCAGTTAAATCAAGGCAAGCAAAGCCGTCTGCACTGCGCAAACCTTCAAAGACATGCCGCACCCCGTGCCCATAGGCATTGGCTTTAACGACCGCCCACACCTTAGCGTCGCCCGCCGAGGCGGTAGCAGTTTTGATGCGCGCCAAGTTACTGCGTAGCGCATCCAGATGAATGGTCGCCAAAATGGGGCGTGAATTATTGACTTCGAGCATGCCTCAAGTGTAGTAGAGGCTGTACACTGCGCCCACTATGAAATCAAAATCACCTTGGATAGAAGGCCTCACTGATGCAGCGGGCTTTGTTGTCGGATCCCTTATCGCATTTGGTCTTGGCCGCCTGTTAGGCTTTGACCTCTTCGCGCCGGGCTATGGCTTTAGCAGCACGGTAGCTATCTTGCTTGCAGGGATTGGGGCGGGACTTGGTGTTGCAGCCGCAAGGCGGATAGCGGCTCGGTATTTATAGCGGGTAAACCCTTCAGTTTCTTCCTGTGGCGCATGCTATAACCCTGCCTCTATGAAACGTGGATTTTTTACCATCATGGCGGCGCAGTTCTTTAGCTCGCTGGCCGACAACGCTATTTTTATCGTTGCCATTGAGTTACTGCGTAGCGGAAGTGCCCCCAGCTGGCATGCTGCCGCTTTGGTGCCTATGTTCGCGCTGTTCTACGTTATCTTGGCACCTTTTGTTGGGGCTTTTGCGGACGCACGACCTAAGGGCGCGGTGATGTTCTTCAGCAACGCGATCAAGGTGGCGGGTTGTCTCTTTATGCTTTTCGGGTCTCATCCACTGCTGGCCTATGCACTTGTGGGGCTGGGCGCTGCTATTTATTCGCCAGCAAAATACGGGATATTGACCGAACTGCTTCCCGCATCACAGCTCGTGAAAGCCAATGGTTGGATTGAGGGACTCACGATCGGTTCGATCATTTTGGGCGTCCTTTTGGGGGGGCAGCTGGTTGGGCACTCGGTGTCTGATTTTTTACTGTCTTTTGATTTTCCTGTGCTGGATACTTTTGTGAATACCCCTTCTGAGGCGGCTATTTGTATTTTGGTTGTCATCTACGCCATCGCCGCTTGGTTTAATACGCGCATTCCTTTGACGGGCGTGGAGTCTCGCCCTCTTCCAAAAAATTTGCTCACGTTGTTGCCAGATTTTTGGGGGTGCAATAAGCGTTTATGGCAAGACAAATTAGGGCAAATTTCGCTTTCAACCACTACGTTATTTTGGGGTGTGAGCGGTAATTTGCGCTACATTGTTTTGGCGTGGAGTGCGGCGGCCCTAGGCTACACCACAACACAGGCCTCTAACCTCGTCGGTGTTGTCGCCATTGGCACCGCAGCGGGAGCCATCATTGCCTCACTCTACTGCCGCTTAGACAAAGCACCTAGCGTGATGCCGCTTGGCATTGGCATGGGGCTGCTTATTTTGCTACTTAACTTTATTGACAACGTTTGGGTTGCAGCACCTTTCCTCGTACTTTTAGGCGCGTTTGGTGGTTATTTAGTCGTCCCCATGAATGCTCTTTTGCAGCACAGAGGACACAACTTAATGGGTGCAGGTCGCTCGATTGCCGTTCAAAATTTCAATGAGCAGCTCTGTATCCTCTCGCTAGGCATTGGCTACACCTACTCCACCAGCCACGGTGTCTCTGCGTTTGGAGCCATCACAGGATTTGGACTTTTAGTGGCTGGTGTGATGTGGATGATCAAGCGTTGGCATGCATCCAATTTAATTAAATATAAAGCCCTTGTTGACCATCAGCTCGAGGTCGCAAGAAACGATAACCTTCACGACTAAACACTCATGAATACGACGACTCGCCCACTTCGCGTTTGGGATTTGCCCACTCGAGTTTTTCATTGGCTACTCGCTTTTTGTGTCATCTCGCTCATCATCACGGGTATGCGTGGTGGCAGTGCTATGGAGTGGCACTTAAAGCTAGGCTATTGCGTGCTGACCTTGCTGGTTTTTCGTGTCGTGTGGGGCTTTATTGGTGGGCATTGGTCGCGTTTTAAGCAATTCTTCTATTCGCCAGTCACCATTCTTCGCTACCTGCGTGGCCAATCCAAACCCGAGCACGACGTTGGACATAACCCACTGGGTTCGCTATCCGTTTGGGGATTGCTTTTTATATTGGGAGCGCAAATTGCAACGGGGTTGATGAGCGACGATGAAATCGCGACACAAGGGCCGCTAGTTAAATTTGTCAGTGGTGCCTGGTCTAGTCTAGCCACTAGCTATCACAAGCATTGGGGCAAATGGATCATCCTGCTGCTCGTCTGTTTGCACATTGCCGCCATCTTGTTTTACTTATTCAAAAAGAAGGAAAACTTGATTCGCCCGATGCTCCATGGCGATAAAGAAAGTCAGCACACGAATGTACTGCCTGCATCTAAAGACGCTGCGGCTCAGCGCATCACGGCTTTGATTATTTTTGTACTGATTGCGCTAGCTGTCAGCGGCGCCGTTCAACGCTTAGGTTGAGTCTTAATCGCCGCTTGATACAGCGGCTCAACAATCTGTCCCACACGCGCCAAATCTGCAGCCCGTGATTCTGGCGACGGATGCGTGCTCAAAAATGCAGGCGGACGACCACCCCCCAGTGCACTCATTTTTTGCCAAAGAGTGATAGCGGCCTTGGGGTTATAGCCAGCTCTGGCCGCAAGCTCTAATCCAATATCATCAGCCTCGACTTCTGCTTCTCGGCTGTTCGGCAAGCCAAATGCCACTTGCAGGCTGTTTTGCGCTAAATTTGGATCAATATTTACACCGAGGAGCGCACCGCCAATCACCGCACCAACGCCGACAACACTTAGTACTTGCTGTCTCGATTGTTGTTCGCGCACATGCTCTCGTAGTGCATGCGCAATCTCGTGACCCATCACAGCCGCCAGCTCATCGTCTGTAATTTTGAGCTGTTGAATTAAACCCGTATAAACAGCAATTTTGCCGCCCGCCATGCAAAAAGCATTTACTTCATCACTTTGAAAGACATTGACTTCCCACTTCCAGCCCACGGCATCTGGACGGTAGACGGCAACTTGAGGAATCAAACGGTTGGCAATTCCTTGCACACGCGCTAAAAGCGCTGGGTCTGTATTTAAGGTTCGTTTTTGTCCCGCCTCTTGCCTAAGCTGCGCATAAGCTGCTGCCGACTGCTGATCCACTTGCTCTCGGGACACGCCCATCGACTGCTTGCGCGTGACACCAACCGCACCGGCTTGCGTTGTCTGCACCGTTTCACAACCTTGCAGAGTTAGCAAAGTAATGGCCGTCAAGGCCATACTGCATATGGCTTTACGGGCATTCATCGTATTAAGCCTTGGCTTGCGCGAGCATAGTTGCAGCATCGCTAACTTCAAACTTGCCAGGACCTTCCACATTCAAGCTCACAACTTTACCGTCTTTAATTAGCATAGAGTAACGGTTGGAGCGAAGTCCCATACCGCGTGCGCCCAAGTCAAGCGTGAGGCCAGTTGCCTGCGTAAATGCTGCGCTGCCATCACCCAGCATACGAACCTTGCCTTCAGTTTTTTGGTCACGAGCCCATGCACCCATCACGAATGCGTCGTTCACACTGACGCACCAAATTTCATCCACACCAGCCGCTTTGAGTTCGCTGAAGCTCTCAACATAACCAGGCACATGCTTGGCAGAGCAAGTGGGCGTAAACGCGCCTGGTAGGGCGAATAGTGCAATGGTTTTGCCAGCGGTGGCTTTTGCTGTATCCACAGCATTGGGGCCAATCGAGCAACCATTGCCTTCTACTTCCGAAAATTCCATAAGTGTTGCTTGGGGTAGTGTGTCGCCGACTTTAATCATGAGGTGCTCCAGTAAGAATTAAGAATTGAATGATGAATTGTAAAAACAAAAACGGCTCAAGAAAACTTGAGCCGTTTTAAATGTGACAACTCACAAGGTAGCGCTAGTGATTAAACCAGTACGGCCTTTTCAACGAGTCGCGTAACGACCCAGTTTTTAGTTTTGGACAAAGGGCGTGATTCTGTAATCTCGACCATATCGCCCATGTGGTATGAGCCGTTTTCGTCATGCGCGTGGTATTTGCTGGATTTACCAACAATTTTCCCGTAAAGCTCATGCTTCACGCGGCGCTCAACTAAGACGGTCACTGTCTTGCTTCGTTTGTCGCTAACAACCTTGCCAATCAAGGTGCGCGTGAGAGATGTTTTTTCTGTCATTTTGCGTATTCCTTAATTATTTAGCAGCTTGTTTTTGCGCAAGAATAGTCTTGGCACGAGCGACATCGCGACGAGCATTACCGACAGTAGCGGTGTTGGTCAATTGTTGAGTTGCTTTTTGCATGCGTAGGCCAAAGTGCGCTTTTTGCAGCTCTTTGACTTCGGCGGTGAGGCCAGCAACGTCTTTGTCACGCAGGTTTTTGAGAATTTGGGCAGCTTTCATCTTGATAGTTCCTTGATTAAGCGCCGATCATGCGGCTGACAAAAGTGGTACGCAATGGCAACTTGGCAGCAGCCAAGCGGAACGCCTCACGCGCGAGTTCTTCGGGCACACCGACAATCTCGAAAAGCACTTTACCTGGCTGAATCTCAGCCACGTAGTACTCGGGATTACCTTTACCGTTACCCATACGCACCTCTGCAGGCTTGTTAGAGATCGGTTTGTCTGGGAAGATACGAATCCAAATACGACCGCCACGCTTGACGTGACGGGAAATGGCGCGACGCGCAGACTCAATCTGACGCGCAGTCAAACGTCCACGCTCAATTGACTTGAGACCGTGATCGCCAAACGCTACGGAACTGCCACGAGTGGCAATGCCCGTATTGCGGCCTTTTTGCTCTTTGCGATATTTACGACGAGCGGGTTGTAACATGTTTAAGCTCCTTTACCGTCAGAGGGTGCAGCGCTCGTGCTGGACTCTGGCGCGGCGACTTTGCG
>JANPAS010000095.1:0-4119 GCA_031430035.1 Comamonadaceae bacterium
AACCAGTCAATGCGAACGGTTTCAAAGTAACGAAAGTAAATGGTATTGTTCAAATGCCCCATCGCATCCATATCGCCCCAGCGCATAGGGAAAGTGGATTGATAGACGAGTTTTTTGTTGTCTGGAATTAAATAGCGCATACGAGCATCATAAAATCAATTTTTACTTGAACGCTTACAGGAATCCCCAGCATGACCTCGCAAGAAATTCTGACTCAATTTGGCCCACGCGAAAGCATGGAATATGACGTTGTGATCGTAGGTGCAGGTCCTGGCGGCTTATCAACTGCCATCAAGCTCAAGCAACTGGCGGTGGCAAACGGAAAAGAAGTCTCCGTCTGCGTTTTGGAGAAAGGCTCCGAGCCAGGAGCCCATATTCTGTCTGGTGCGGTGATGGATCCACGCGCTATGAATGAGCTCTTTCCTAATTGGAAAGAGCTAGGTGCACCGCTTAATCAACCTGTGACGGGTGATGAGATTTTTGTTTTAACGAGAACAGGCGGCTTTAAAACGCCTAACTTCCTTGTTCCTAACAACATGCACAACGACGGCAACTATGTCGTCAGCCTTGCCAATGTGGTGCGTTGGTTGGCCACGCAGGCTGAAGCGCTGGGCGTCGAAATCTTCCCGGGTTTTGCGGCTGCTGAAGTGCTCTACAACGACGACGGCTCGGTAAAGGGCATCGCCACGGGCAATATGGGTGTGGGCAAAGAAGGCGCGCCCACCGATGAATTTCAAATTGGCATGGAGCTGCACGCCAAATACACCGTGTTTGCCGAAGGTGCTCGTGGGCATTTAGGTAAACAGTTGATTGAGAAGTTCAATCTGATGGACGGTAAAGATCCCGCCAGCTTTGCACTGGGTATTAAAGAGCTGTGGGAAGTGCCCGCTGCGAACGCCAAGCCCGGCCTCGTGGTGCATAGTGCGGGCTGGCCGATGGATATGCAAACCTTTGGCGGCGGCTTTTTGTATCACCTTGAGGGTAATAAAGTGACGCTCGGATTCGTTACGGGTCTCGATTACACAAATCCGTATTTAAGCCCGTTTGAAGAGATGCAGCGCTGGAAAACGCATCCGACTATTGCAGCCCATTTGAAAGATGCGAAACGCATCAGCTACGGCGCACGTGCCATCAACAACGGCGGCCTTAATAGTTTGCCAAAACTTGTATTTAAAGGCGGCGCACTCATTGGCTGCGATGCGGGCATGATGAATGCGGCGCGTATCAAGGGTAGCCACGCTGCCATGAAAAGCGGCATGCTACTCGCCGAGGCGGCGTATGACGCAGTTGTTGCTGGTCGCCAGCATGACGAACTCACCGCTTTCCCCGAAGCCTTTGCCAAGAGTTGGCTACATGACGAATTGAAATCAGCATCTAATTTCAAAATTTGGTTCAAGTCTGGTTTCATTGTGGGCTCGGTGATGACTTTTGTCGAGCATTGGTTGTTGCCCAAAATCGGCATCAAAACACCGCCTTGGACACGTCGCCGCACCAAAGCTGACCATCAGAGTTTGAAGCCTGCTGCAGCCTGCGAGCAGATTAGCTACCCCAAACCCGATAACGTACTCACGTTTGATCGTTTATCAAGCGTGTTTGTAAGCAACACCAATCACGCCGAAAATCAGCCGGCACATCTCCCGCTCAAAAACGCCAGTATTCCCGTCGGCATCAATCTTGCCCAGTACGCGGGACCCGAGAGTCGCTATTGCCCCGCTGGTGTGTACGAGTTTGTCAAAAATGAAGACAACACCGATCGTCTGCAAATCAACGCGCAAAACTGCGTGCACTGCAAAACATGCGATATCAAAGATCCGACGCAAAACATAGTTTGGGTGACACCCGAAGGCGGCGGTGGACCTAATTACGCAAGCATGTAATCAGAAAATTGGGGATAGGTATGGCGCAAGACCCTTTGCATGGCTTGACCTTAGAGGTCATCGTGACTCGGCTTGCCGAGCACTATGGCTGGGAGGAGCTAGGCGCTCGCATCCCAGTACGCTGCTTTAATCTTGACCCTAGCGTCGCCTCTAGCCTTAAATTTTTACGCAAAACGCCATGGGCCAGAGCAAAGGTGGAAGGACTCTACCTACAAACCGCTCAGTCTTAGCCGAACGTGCAAGCTTCGTCAAAGCTATAACGCGGCAGACGCCCCATCACTTTGGACGCGTCACCGTGACCTAAGCAACAAATAAAGTTTGTCTTCACGGGTGTGCCAGCCCAAAATGCCTCGTCCACTTTGGCAGGTACAAAACCTGACATAGGGCCACAGTCCAAGCCTTGCAACTTAGCCGCAACCATCAGGTACGCGCCTTGCAACGTGCTGTTTCTGAATGCCGTGCCTTGAATCAAGCCTTCGTTACCTTCAAAAATGCCCCGCGCATTGGGGTTGTGCGGGAAAGTGTTGACTAATTCTTTGTAAAACTCTGGGTTCATACCAATGATGGCAACTACTGGCGCAGCATTAATTTTGGCTTGATTGCCAGGCGATGCGCAAGCTGCAAGCTTAGTCTTGGCCTCAGCGGTACGCAAAAACTGAAAACGTGCAGGCTGACAATTCATGCTGGTTGCACCCATCTTGGCAATGTCATAAATAGCTTTGATTTGCGCGTCGGTCACGGGAGTATCAAGCCAGCCGTTTTGTGTACGGGCATTGGTAAAGAGTGTGTCGATAGCTTGTTGCATGTGTTGTCCTTAAAGTAAAAATAATTTTTAGTGTTCGTCAGCAATGGTGCTCGACAAGATGCCAATGCCGTCAATCTCAATCTCGCAGACATCGCCAGGGGCCATCCAGACGGGCGGCTTGCGGGCGTAGCCCACGCCAGCAGGTGTACCTGTAATGATGACATCGCCAGGCTCTAACGTCATGCATTCGGTGATGATGCACAGCGCCTCGACCACGTCCCACAAGAAGAGTCCTGTGTTCGAGTCTTGCATGATTTTGCCGTTCAAGCGCGATTGAATCCGCAGACCTGCTGCACCAGCGGGTAGTTCATCGGGCGTCACTAGCCAAGGGCCAAATGCGCCTGTTTTGTCGAAGTTTTTACCAATCGTCCACTGACCTGTTTTACGCTGATAGTCGCGGATCGATCCATCGTTAAAGCAGGTGTAACCCGCCACACAATCCAAGGCATTGGCTTTCGTGAGGTGCTTGGCACTCTTGCCAATAACGACTGCCAACTCAGCCTCGTAATCTAAATTTGGCGAGGCTTTGGGGCGAACGATGGACTGACCGTGCCCAATCAAAGAGTTGGGGCCGCGCATAAAAAAACTAGGGTACTCAGGGCGCGAATGTCCACCCTCCGCGGCGTGGTCGGCATAGTTGAGTCCCATGCAGATGATTTGCCCTGGATGCGGAATCAAGGGTAGATATTTAAAGCCGTGACCATGCAACCCTGTGAGTAGATTGCAAGCCGAGGTAGGAACGTGTTCAGCTGCCTCGGCTGCGGCTTGTAGGCCACCCTCCATCTTCAAGAGCGCCGTCATATCCATTGGCAAACTCGGATCCACCAAGGACAAATCCACGTATTCGTTGGAATCACCGCCGCGCAGCACGCCAATTTTGGCAACGCCGTCTTCTTCAAAACTAATCAATCGCATGACACATCCTTAGGATAAAAATTATTCGGCACTCATCATTCCGCTTTTGCACCCGTGGATTTCACCACAGCCGCCCATTTCTCGACTTCGCTGCGCAAAAACTTGCCAAACTCAGCAGGCGTATTGCGCTCGGACTCCATGCCGAGCGCCACAAATTTCACACGAGTATCGGCTAACTCCATCGCTTTGTTGATCTCGCCATTGATTCGATCAACCAAGGCTGGCGGAGTCCCCACTGGCAAAAAGAATCCCACCCATGTGTAGTCGTCAAAATCTGTATAGCCAAATTCAGTCACGGATGGCACATCGGGCAACAGACTAGAACGCTTGGCGCTGGTCACCGCAATCGCGCGGATGCGTCCCGCCTTGATTTGTGGCACGGCTGGCGGCATAGAGGTCGATGACATCGGTGTGTGCCCCGCCACTACCGCATTGATAGCTGCGGCGGGCTGATACGGCACATGCGTGATGTCCACTTTGGCGGCAACTTTGAGGCGCTCAATCGACAAATGCGTGGTGGTG
>JANPAS010000096.1:0-2286 GCA_031430035.1 Comamonadaceae bacterium
TTGACGCGCAGTGCCGCGTTAGGAATTTTGAGAACGTTTTCGCGCAAATCTGTCACCACACGCACATTGGCCGTCATGCCAGGTAGCAAGCGTCCGTCACTATTAGCAAAGCCCACGACCGCCACATAAGTCACTACGTTCGCTACGTTTTGCGCCGCTTTGCGCACTTGGTTCACCGTACCCTCAAACGTCTGCCCTGGGAAAGCATCCACCGTAAACGTGGCGCGTTGACCACTCTTGATGCGCCCCACATCACTCTCGTCAATACTCGCATCCACCTGCATATCACGCAGATTTTGTGCAATCACAAACAGCTCCGGAGATTGCAAAGATGCAGCCACGGTTTGACCTTTTTCAATCGCACGTTTGATGACGATGCCGCTTACAGGCGACGTGATTTTGGTGCGCGTGAGATCGATACGCGCTTGGGCAAATGCGGCATCGCGCTGGGCAACCGTCGCAATCGCTGATTGAATTTGTGCCTGGACGACCTTAACGGTTTCAGCCAAGCTACGCGCGACAGCCAGCGCCTTATCCGCTTCGCTTTGGGCGATGAATTGTTTATCCACTAATTGTTTTTTACGATCTGCGTCACGCGCCGCATCATCTGCCTCCACTTTGGCTTTGGATAATCCCGCCTGCTGCGTCAGGTGTGCAGCCTTGGCCGCATCTAAATCGGCCTGCGCTTGGCGCACACGGTACTCGTAGGTCTCAGGGTCAATCAGTGCAATGAGTTGCCCAGCCCGAACCTCGGAGTTGAAATCCACATACAGCTCTTTGATTTGTCCTGAAATCTGCGTTCCCACCGATACCTGTGTCACAGGGTTGACCGCACCACTGGCCGACACCGTAGCTTGCAAATTGCCGCGCTCAATCTTGGCGGTTTTATAAGTAGGCGCATCGGTTTTACTCTGCATCAACCACCAAGTACCTGCGCCAACCATGGCAACGCTCGCGAGTCCGATTGCAATAAAAGATTTTTTCATAACATCATTCTAGGAAGCCGTTGTTAATTTTTATGAAGCCCGTTTTTTCGTTAACTAACAAGCCAAGCCCGCAATTCAGCCACCGAGTGCACAATCGCCAATGGCTTGCAAGTCTCCAAAAAGTCAGCCTCATGCGCACCATAGCTCACCCCTACAGAGTCCACACCTGCGTTCAAGGCCATTTGCAGATCGTGTGTCGTATCGCCCACCATCAGGGTACGGGAGGCTTCCACGCCAAACTCACGCATCAACTCAAACAGCATTTGTGGGTTGGGTTTGCCTTGCGTTTGATCAGCCGTGCGCGTGCCATCAAATAGTGTTGCCAGTTTGACGCTGGCACTGTTCACTTGAACATCACGTTCAAGTGTCACATCCAACCCTTTGCGTGATTTTCCCGTGCCAATCGTGACCCAGTAGTGCTGGCGTTTCAGTTCAATAAGCAAATCAATCACGCCATCAAACAAACTGATCTCTTCTTGCTGCGCAAAAAAATGATGCCGATAGCGGTCACCCAGCTGTGGATATTTTTCCTTGGGTACGTCAGGCGCCGCATGGGCTAAGGCTTCCATGAGATTCAGACCAATCACGTGGGAGGCTTGCTCGCGAGTCGGCCTTTTGCCGCCTACGTCTTCCACGGCAGCTTGAATGCAGCGCGTGATGATGGCGGTCGAGTCAAACAGTGTGCCGTCCCAGTCGAAATCAATGAGATCGTATTTCTTCATTCAATAGCCTTGCTTAGCGCCTTCGCGCTTGGTTTTAAACAGTCCCGCTTTTTTGATACCCTGCTTGTTAAAGCGCTCGCGCCTAGCCGTCATCGGATCGACACGTAGCTCACGCACCAGTTCCACGCGGTCACCCACTTGCAATGGGTAATCTAAACCAACCGCTCGCCCCCAGACTGCGCAGGTCAAGCCTTGCGAGAGCACTGCCTCGGCAAGGCTTGCTGGAAGCGCCTCGCCGAGCAGCGTGCCACCCCGTACGTCCACCGACACGCACTCTATCTTGCGCTGGGCAGGGGAGTAATAAATGTCGATATTCATGCGTAGATTTTCTTAGCGCGGTCGATAAACGCATCGACAAGTGAACTGGCAATTTTGTCAAAAGCGCTGCCAATCGCCATCTGCAACAGCGCATTCTTAATCTCGTAACTCAGATCCAACGTCACCTTGCAGGCAGGCGTGTTGCTACCGCTAATGGGATCAAACGACCATGTACCGCCCAAGTTTGAAAAGGGACCATCGATGAGTTCCATCTGCACCGCAAGGCCACCATCCGCCGCCCTGATGTGCTGGTTATAGGT
>JANPAS010000097.1:0-2519 GCA_031430035.1 Comamonadaceae bacterium
GCGCAAGTCAAATCCTGAGACGCCAGGAGCATCCATCTACACCTACTTTGTGCCCGACGTGGCATATCACATCGCCAAGTGGGAGCGCGGTTTTACCCGCGTCATCAACATCCAAGGCACGGACCACCACGGCACGATTGCACGAGTGCGGGCGGGCTTGCAAGCCGCGAACGTTGGCATCCCCGTTGGCTACCCCGACTACGTGCTGCACACCATGGTGCGCGTGATGAAGGACGGGGAGGAAGTCAAAATTTCTAAACGCGCGGGCAGTTACGTCACGCTACGCGATTTGATCGAGTGGACATCGGCTGACGCGGTGCGCTTCTTTTTGCTGTCGCGCAAACCCGATACCGAGTACACCTTCGATGTGGACTTGGCGGTCAAAAAGAATAATGACAATCCCGTGTTTTATGTGCAGTACGCGCATGCACGGATTTGCTCGATCTTGCGGACGTTTGAGGAAGGCGGCGGACAAACCCTATCGCTCAACTCCGTTGATTTGTCACCACTTGATAGTCCTATTGCACAAGCGCTCATGCTCCAGCTATCGAAATACCCCGCCATGCTGACCGAGGCGGCACGCGGCTTTGCGCCGCACGACGTGACGTTCTACTTGCGTGATTTGGCGAGCAGCTACCATAGCTACTACGATGCCGAGCGCATTTTGGTGGATGACATGCCAACCAAACTGGCGCGTTTAGCGTTAATAGCGGCAACGGCCCAAGTTTTAAAAAATGGACTGGCGATTTTGGGCGTGAATGCCCCAGACAAAATGTAAAGGTGTGATGTGATGAATGCAAACAAACAACGCGGCAGCACCGCTATTGGTGTGATTCTGGGTGTCCTGATTGGCCTAGGTGTTGCGCTAGGCGTGGCGGTCTACGTCATGAAAGTGCCCACGCCGTTTAATAGCAAAAGTACCAGCCGTACGCCCGCGCAAGATGCAGCGGAGAGCAAAAAGAATAAAGACTGGGATCCAAACGCAGCGCTCTCAAACAAACCTGCCGCCAAGCCCACGGACACCGTAGCGCCTACTGTTCAACCTGCAACAACTTCTCCTGCTAGCTCTATCCCTGCAAGCCCTACCCCTGACGCGGCAGTTGAGTACTACGTGCAAGTCGGTGCGTTTCGCAGCGACGCAGATGCCCAGGCGCTTCGTGCCAAATTAGCACTGTCCAACTTTGATGGCAAAGTCATTGAACGCGAGCAATCAGGTCAAAAAGTGTTCCGCGTTCGCGTGGGGCCCTTTGCCAACCAAGCGGCTGGTGACAAGGCGAAAGCCAATTTAGACGCCGCAGGTTTTGAGACCATGGTGATGCGCACACAGCGCTAAAGATCACCTCAGCACAGATCATTTTTTGGAGTTTGATATGAACAAGCAATGCAATACATCTTTGACACGCCGCGATTTAGGTGGCCTATCCATTGGCGCAGCTGCGCTGCTAACTGGCTTGCAGGCCATGCCCAGTTGGGCTCAGGGCAAACCGCCCGAGGAGGGCTTGGACTACATCAAGCTGGACAAACCCGCCCCGACTGATGGCGTGAAGGGCAAGATTGAAGTGGTGGAGTTCTTTTGGTACCACTGCCCACATTGCAATCATTTTGAACCCGCCTTGGAGGCGTGGCTTAAAAAGCTGCCCAAGGACGTGCACTTCAAGCGCGTGCCTGTGGCGTTTCGTCCAAGTTTTGTGCCCGATCAGCAGCTCTTCTACGCACTTGAGTCGATGGGGTTGCTGGAGAAGCTGCACAAGCTGGCATTTGCCGCCATTCATGCCGAAAAACTCAACCTCGATAGCCGCGAGCAAATCATTGAGTGGGTTGCCAAGCAAGGGGTCGATAAAGCCAAGTTTGTCGCCGTTTACGATGGCTTTGCCGTTGGATCCAAGACCACTCGCGCCACACAATTGCAAACCGCGTACAACGTCTCTGGCGTGCCTGCGCTGGGCATAGCGGGGCAGTTTTATACCGATGGCGCAACCGCACAAAGCATGACGCGAGCGCTGCAAGTGACAGACTTCTTGATCGCATCGCTGCGTAAAAAATAATAGCCACGGCAGCATGAAAGTCATCTTTGCAGGCACGCCTGAATTTTCAGCCGCTGCTTTGCAAGCCTTACTGGATAAGGGCTACGAGATACCCCTTGTGCTCACGCAGCCCGACCGTCCCGCTGGTCGTGGTCTCAAACTGCAAGCCTCCGCCACAAAGCAGTTAGCGCTCAAACAGGGTATTCCTGTCGCACAGCCCCGTAGCTTGCGGTTAGATGGAAAGCATCCCGAGGAAGCCGCGCAAGCCAAATCACTCATCGAAGACGCACAGGCCGACTTTATGGTCGTTGCGGCTTATGGACTCATCCTGCCGCAGTGGACGTTAGACGCACCCAAGCACGGCTGCTTGAACATCCACGCATCGCTCTTGCCGCGCTGGCGCGGTGCAGCGCCCATTCACCGCGCCATTGAAGCGGGTGATCATGAGACGGGCATCACCATCATGCAGATGGATGTGGGGCTGGATACGGGCGC
>JANPAS010000098.1:0-47832 GCA_031430035.1 Comamonadaceae bacterium
CACTTCAGGGATGCGCTCATTCGTTATTTTTGAGCCTAACGTGATACCGCCAAGTTCTAAGTTTTCTTTCACGGTGAGCTGCGGAAATAAATTGCGCCCTTGCGGCACAAAGGCCACGCCCTTAGCCAGCAAGGCTTTGGGGCTGATGCCTCCAATGTTCTCGCCGTCCATTAACACTTTGCCACTACGAGGCGTGAGGAGACCAAACAGGGTTTTTAGTACCGTTGATTTGCCCGCACCGTTCGGTCCTAGCAAGAGGGTAATCTTGCCACGCCGTGCTTTCAGGCTCAGGTTATTCAGGATCATGAAATCCTTGTAGCCGGCGAGTACGTTATCAAACTCAATACAAAATTCGGATGTCATTTGTGTGGTCATCATCATGCTCCAAGGTAGGCTTCAAGCACAGCTTTGTTGCCGCGAATTTCAGCAGGCGTACCGACCGCCAACACTTGCCCCTCCACCATCACCATGATGCGATGGCATAAATCCATCACAAAGTCCATGTTGTGCTCGATCACAACAAACGAGCTCTTCTTTCCGGAATGTGGGTTTTGGTTCAAGTCTTTGAGTAAGGCTGAGATGCCGCCCACTAGCGAAGGATTCACGCCCGCACAAGGCTCATCTAACAAGACGAGATCGGGCTCGGCCATAAACGCCATTGCAATATCGACCAGTTTTTGCTGGCCGTAGCTGAGGTTGCCCGCCTTTAACTGCGCCACGTGCTCGATACGAAAGCGCTTGATGAGCGCATCCGCCTTCTCACCCAGCCCCGAATCCGAAGGCGCAAACATACGGGACAGCATCGAGCCCTTGTGTTCCTGCGCTGCCACGATCAGGTTATCGCGAACGGTCATCTTGCCAAACACTTGTAGCGTTTGAAAGGTTCGCCCAACACCCAAGCGGCTCAGCTCTAACGGGCCGCATTTGCTAACGTCTTTGCCGTTCAGCTCAATCGTGCCTGCGTCAGGCTGAATCTGCCCTAGCATGGAGTTAAACAGCGTCGTTTTGCCCGATCCGTTGGGGCCAATCACGCCAAAGATTTCACCAGGCATGACTTCAAAACTCACGCCACCAACAGCCTGAATAGCGCCATAAGCTTTCTTGAGGCCATTTACTTTAAGGATAGGTGCTGTCATTTTTGCTCTCCCATCACTGCGGCCATTTCACTCTTCGCCTCAGCGCGTTTGGCGCTAGCCAGCTTGGAATCACGCTTGGCACGGATGCGATCAGGGATGCTCATCAATCCATCGGGCAACCACACCATCATGGCAATGACAGTGAGGCCAAAAATAGGCAAATACCAATTCGATAAAACAGGGAAAACATCACGAATCCACTCAGGCGCCACCATGCCGACTAAGGCACCAACAAGCGGGCCAAGGAAATAGCCAGAACCTCCCACCACGACCATTAAGTACATCATGATGGAAGCGCCAACAGCAAAGGGCGCAGGCTCAATAAAGTCAACTAACGATGCGAATAATGCCCCAGCAATGCCCGCGTACACCGCACCAATAGCAAACGAGAGCAAGGTGTAATTGCGTGTATCAATTCCCAAACTCTCGGCACGAATCGGATTGTCGCGCAGGGCTTGGAAAGCTTTCCCCCACGGAGATCTGAGCAAGCCCCACATCAGCGCAGTCAGAATGACACCTACCGCAAGCACAAAGTAGTAATAGGCCAAGCCGCCCTTTAAATCAAAACCAAAAATCTCTGGTCTTGGAATACCATTGAGGCCGAACGTGCCGCCAGTCAACCACTCTTCATTACGCATCACTAAAAACACGGCGGTGTTAAAGCCCAGCGTTGCAAATGCCAAATAAATCGTTTGCACACGCAAAGCTGGAAACCCCAAAATAACGCCAAGCACAAAGCACAGGCTAATGGCTGCAGGCAAACCCACCCACCAGCTCATGCCCGCCTTCATCATGATCGCGACGGTATAGGCACCAATACCAAAAAACGCAGCGTGTCCAAGAGATTTTTGACCCGCATAGCCCACCGTGAGATTCAGTCCCATCGTGGCAATCACGTAAATCAACCATGTGGTGAACATGTACACGCCATAGTTTTTTAGAAAAGGCGGCAAACCCAGCACCACGGCAGCAAAAATCAGACCGAGGATGATATTTTTCTTGTTCATACTTTTCGCTCCTCTTTGCGCCCAAGGAGTCCTTGCGGTCTAAACAAAATCACAATCATAAAAACCACCAATGCAACGGCATCTTTGTAAGCTGGCGAGATATAGGCGGCAGCCAAGTTTTCGCTCACACCCACGATCAAACCGCCGAGCAGTGCGCCGCGTGAATTGTTAAATCCACCAATGATCGCGGCAAAGAAAGCCTTTGTGCCCAATGAATCGCCCATATCGAATTTGGCCAAATACACGGGAGTTACCAAAATCGCCGCAACGCAAGCCAGTACAGCGTTAATGGCGAAGGTATAAAAAATCATTTTGGGCACATTGATACCCAGTACCGTAGCGCTCTCGGTGTTCTGCGCAACCGCTTGCATAGCGCGGCCTGTCACCGTTTTGGCTAAAAAAGCCTGCACGCCAAACACCACGACTAATGCACACACCAGCGTCCCCACATCACCCGTCGAAATATTTGCGCCTGCGATGCTAAAGAGTTTGTCCGCGAACAAGCCTGGAAAGGGATGCGCTTCAGCGCTATAACCCGCGCGCATAGCGTTTTTCATGACGATGGACAGGCCAATTGAAGCGACCACAATTTGCATCATTCCGTACTTAAACAGCGGATCGACGATGGCGCGTTTGAATGCCCACCCTAGCACCAACGTTGAGAGCAAAGCCGTAAGCGCAAAGGCTACGGGCAGGGGCGCACCATATGACAGGAAGGCCAGCATCATGAACGCAGGCAGCATCACAAACTCGCCTTGCGCAAAGTTAATCGTGCCAGCGGCTTGCCAAAGCAGCGTAAACCCCAGCGCAGCCAGGGCATAAATCGATCCCGTGGCAAAACCACTGAAGACGAGTTGGAGAAAATCAATCATGGTCAAAAAAAGCCCCTTCCTTTATTAGAGGAAGAGGCTTGAGTAGAAGTCGAAATTACTTCTTAGCAGGTGCCGCCATTTTGACGTTCACGTTTGCCGCGTTCAATGGTGGCAATACAGCTACCACAACGCCTTTGCCATTTTTCACTTCAACTAAGAAGCTTTCGCGGTCAAGGTCGCCCTTGTCATCAAAGCCAACGTTCATCAGTACGCCAGGGTTCTTCGCTGCATCAATCTTGATGCCTTTCATTGCTGCGGCTACCGCTTTGCGGTCGAACTTGCCGACTTTTTCAATCGCCGCCTTCAAGATGTACACACCTGTGTAACCTTTGATCCCGTTGTGATCTGTCTCGTGGCCAAAGGCGCGTGAGTACTTCACCTTGTAGTTGAGGAGTGCTGGAATCGGTGCGTCAGCAGTCAGGCCTACGTGACCTTTTGCGCCATTTGCGGCTTCGCCCGCCAAGTCAATCACTTTTTGGCCAGTCAGTGTTGTCTCGCCAATGATGGGCTTTGTCCAACCTTGCTTGCGCAGCTCTTTCAAAGCGCGAGCCGATTCGTCTTCATTGATGTACATAAAGAGTGCATCTGGATTGGCTTGCTTGGCTCTGATGACAGCAGATGAAAAATCAACTTGTGCGCTGTCTGTCGAGATTTCGCCCAAGATTTTGACGTCAGATCCAGCTAGTGCTTTCTTGATCATGTCCAATCCGCCCTTGCCAAAGTCGTTATTGACGTACATCACAACCAATGATTTAGCGCCAGAGGACTTAATATAGTTAGCTGCTTTTGGCATAGCGGTTGCTTGCGTAAAGCTGGTGCGGAAGATGTAAGGATTGCCTTGCATCGTGATGTTGGCCGCTTCGCCGCCTGTGAAGTTAGGGATTTCAGCCTTTTGCGACTCTTTCATCGACACGTTGATGGAGCCCGAAAACACGGGGCCAAAAATAGCGAACACGTCTTGGTCAATCGCTTTTTTAGTCAAGGCCAGCGCAACGCCAGGCTGCGTCGTGGTGTCGTTAGTCGTGACTTCAATTTGTTTGCCCAAAATGCCGCCAGCTGCGTTAATTTCTTTGATCGCCAATTGAGCGCCGTTGTTGAACTGCGTACCCGAGCTAGCGCCGGCACCTGACAGCTCAACGATATTGGCGAACTTGACTTTATCCTGCGCCAAAGCAGGTGATAGCGCGTATGCGGCCATGGCCACGGCAGCGACTAGCTTGAGAGTAAAACGTTTTTGCATGAAATCTCCATGAGTAAAGAAAAAGATGAGTTTGAATGACATTTCACAAACCAAAGCGACTAGCTAACTCGCTCTAATTGGTGTATCTTGATTATCTTATTCGCCTATCTCACTGTCATCTCGCACGCCTCAAAAAAGAACGATAATCGCGCACAATTGAACGATTATCGAACGGAAAAGGGGTAAGCACCTATGAACCCAAAAGACAAAATCGAAGGTCTAGCACGTGGCCTTGGTGTGCTGGAAGCCTTTAGCGAAGCACGTCCCCGCATGACGGCGCAGCAAACCGCGGACTGCACTGGGCTGACCCGCACAGCAGCTCGCAGACAGCTTCTCACACTCGCGCATCTTGGCTACCTTGCTACAGATGGCAAGCTGTATTGGCTGAGCTCGCGCGTCTTGCGTTTGGCTCAAGCCTTTTTGGATTCCTCTAGATTGGCTCGGATTGTGCAGCCCTATTTGCAGCGCATCGCGCAGGGATTGCAAGAAACAGCGTACATGAGTGTGCTAGATGGAATGGACGTCATCTACATTGCAAGGCAAGGTCCCTCACGTTCCACCAGCACAGGCTATGGCATTGGCGAGCGGCTGCCCGCAGCACTGACGGCAGCGGGACTTGTCATGCTCTCGCACCTCACCGATGAGGAGCAAGTCAAATGGATTGAGCACTATGAAATTAAAAACTTTACCTCTAAAACTATCTCAGACAAAGCGATACTAGCCATAGAAATGAAGCAACCGCGCACCCAAGGCTGGGCACTGTCAGAGAGCCAAGTCGACATGAACTACCGAGGCATTGCCGTGCCGCTCTTAGACCACAAAGGCACGCTGCACGGCGCACTCAGCGTGACTATCTCTTTGGTGCACGAAGAGCGCGAGGCCGCCATCAAACGCGTACTCCCTATCTTGCGCGATACGGCCAACAGTTTGCGCAATTTAATCTAAACCTAAAATCAGGTTCATGTCACGCATCCCAACCTCGTCCAGCGCTGCCCGCACCAACGACCCTGCTCGCACTATGAGCGACATCATCGCGGTCGCCACGGAGGAGTTTGCTGACAAAGGTTTAAGCGGCGCACGTATCGACGAAATTGCTGCGCTGACGCAAACCAGTAAGCGCATGATTTACTACTACTACGGTAGCAAAGAAGGTTTGTATTTGGCTGTACTAGAAGATGCCTATGCCAGAGCGCGCAGCGCCGAAAGTGGCCTGCATTTGGATGATGTAGAGCCTGTTGAAGCACTCAAAAAATTAGTTAGTTTTTCTATTGATTACAAACTCGCACACCCTGAATTTGTTCGACTCGTCATGACAGAAAACATCCATAGCGCCGAGTATTTAAAACTGTCAAAAACGGCGGCGCACATGAACACACCTGCTATCGATTTACTTAAACGCATCTACGACCGAGGCGTTGCAAGTGGTGACTTTCGCTCTGGCATTGAGGCATTCGATTTGCATATGATGATTAGCGCACTGAGCCTGTACTACGTCTCTAACCGCCCCACCATTGAAGTCATTTTTAAGCGCGACATCACGGATAAAAGGGAAATCGATCGCTTGAGACGAAACAGCATCGACATGCTGCTACGCTTTGTCAGCAAGTTATAAGTCTGGCGCGTAGCGACGCAGCATGTCGTCACGAGTTTCAGGCGTATGAAGACCGCCCGATTGATCACTCATCATCTTGCCAGCCGTTGGCAATGTCTCGCGTGGAACAAGGCTACTGGACTCCCACAGCTTTGAACGCAAAAACGCTTTAGCACAGTGCAGATAAGCGGCCTCCACCGTCACCTTAATCACAGCCTTGGGAGCACGTCGCTCATCCGCGCACAGCGTAATGTCTTCAGGCTCCAGTGATAAAACAGCCGAGCCATTCGCCCTCAGCGTTTCCTCAAAACCTGGAATCAAAAGCAGCAACCCAACCTTACCTGTACGGATGATGTTCTCCAGCGAATCGAGGCGATTGTTACCCGGGAAATCAGGGATCAAAACTCGTCCAAGAGCGTCCACCTTGATAAACCCAGGCGATCCACCGCGCGGCGACGCATCCATGTTGTGCTCAAGGTCTGACGTCGCCAGCAGCGCAAATGGTGACAGAGCGATGAAACTTTTGCAATGCACATCGAGTGCCGAGATTTGCTTTTTAACCGCCCGCTCAGCAGGCTGAGCGTAGAGTTGGCGCAGGGCTTCTGTGGTGGTGATGTTCATGAAACAAAGAGTATCACACGATTGATTACAAGCACGTCACTTCAGTATTGAAGCTTGGCCACAGCACGTAAATTTTCAGCTGTGGTGGTTGGGAAGCCGAAGAATTCAAGGTACGCGGGGATTTGCTCGTAGAGCATGTCGGTTCCAATTTGCACACGGCAGCCACGGTCTTTGGCGGCTTGCAAAAATGCGGTCATTTCTGTTTTCATCACCACCTCACCCACAAATGTGGTGGGCGCAATGCGGTCCACGTCCATTGGCAGTGGATCGCCTTTTTCCATGCCCATCGGCGTGGCGTTCACGACCAAATCAAACCCTGCGGGATCGTTTGATCCTGTTTCAACTTTGAGCGCAGGATAGTTCTCGCGCAGACGCGTGGCAAGACCGTTCATTGATGCAGTGCTCATATCAAACAGTGCGATTCTGGCAATGCCCGCTTTGGCCAGCGATGCCGCAATCGCGCAGCCCACGCCGCCCGTACCAACGACCAAACAGGAAGTGCCTTGCAGGGCATGTCCCTTGCGCAAGACGCCTCGCACAAAACCTTCGCCGTCAAACATATCTCCAACCAACTTCCCATTGACGCGCTTCACGGCGTTGCAAGCGCCCGCCACTTTGACCGTAGGTGATGCTTCGTCAAGCAAGGCAACCGTTGTCACTTTGTGCGGCATGGTGATGAGTGCTCCGGCCACGTTTTTCGCTTTAAAAATAGTTGGTAAAAACGCGGCATAGTCTTCCACCTTCACGCCCATGGGTACGACTACAACATCAATGCCTGCTTGCTCGAAGTAAGGGTTGTAAATCATTGGCGCTTTAAAGCTATGTGTGGGGTACCCGATATGCGGCACGACTTGCGTGCTGCCCTTAATTAATGGGAATGCCATTTATTTTTCCTTTGGTTGATTGTTCAGCATCTCAAACTCAATGCCTTTAATAAGCGCCGCCAGCGTCTCATTCACGGGTGTAGGGATACCCAACAATTTTCCCGCCTGCACCACCGCGCCGTTGATGTAGTCAATTTCTGTCACCGAATTTTTTTCTAAAGTTTGCAACATCGACGCTTTAAATTCAAACGGCAATCCGCGCCCTGCCTTATCCCATGCGACTTGCGGCTCGGTAATGGAGAGCTTGATGCCCTTGGCTTTGGCGACCGTCATAGCCTCTAAGACTGCGGCACAGGCGGTCGCTTCTAATTCAGGCACTTGGTACATCAAACCGTACACCAAGCGTGTGATACCTGTGATTGCGCCAGTTGCCACGTTGACCAAAATCTTGTCCCACATCGCGCCCATGATGTTTTCGCTCACCGTGGTAAGCAAGCCCGCATCGTTAAAGACTTTACCGATTGCAGCCGCACGCTTTGTTAATTGCCCGTCCAATTCGCCAATGATGGTTTCTTTGTTTTTGATGCCGATCGTCACCACGCCAGGCGCGGTCATCAAACCACCGCAGTAAGTTTTGCCAGCCAGAACGCGCTGCTTACCAACGATGCCTGCGATGATGTCCTCGTGTCCAAGCCCGTTTTGCAGCGACATCACTACCGTGTTTTCGCTCACCCACGATAGAGCCGAGCGCACCACGGTGTCAGTGTCTTTAGACTTGACGAGCACAATGATGAGATCGAATGGAATCTCTTGCACAGGCTGGGAGGCCACATCCTGTATGGCTTGCAGCCGTACCACTCTAGCCGTTCCCGCCGCACCGCCATCATGCAGCGTGAGGCCATAGCTATTAACCACGGCGCAAAAATTGGCATGACGATTGACCAAGGTCACTTTGTTACCTTGCTCGGCAAGAACCCCGCCCAGCGCACAGCCGAGTGAGCCTGCGCCTAAGACTGCAACCTTCATAAAAGATTACTTAGCCAGATTGTCTTTAACAGCCGCACGCAGCGCCAGCAAATAACCATCCACACCAAAACCCGCAATTTGACCTTTAGCCAGCTCTGCAATCACTGAAGTGTGGCGGAAGGCTTCACGAGCGTGAATGTTGCTCATGTGGACTTCGTAAATCGGACACTTCAAAATGGCTAGCGCATCGCGGATGCCATAACTGTAATGTGTCCACGCACCTGCGTTAATCAGCACGGCTTTTGTATCGTCACCATGCGCGGCATGAATGCGTTCAACCATGGCACCTTCAAAATTGGTTTGGAAGCACTCAACATCTGCACCAAGCTCAACGCCCAAAGTTTTGACTTGGTCGTCAATCTGGGCAAGCGTGATGGTGCCGTACTGCGCTGGGTCACGCTTACCAAACATATTGAGATTGATACCGTTGAGCACTAAGATTTTCATGGTTTGTACCTATGCTAAAAAATGGACTATTTAGTACATAATATACCACCTTAAAAAATAAAGCGGATTCACTATGCTTGATAAATTTCTTGACCTGTACTGCAACGTGCTTGGCAAAGTCATTGCAATCTTACTAGCGCTGATGGTGGTGCTGGTGTTTGGCAATGTCGTGCTGCGCTACGGCTTCAACTCGGGCATTACCGTGTCGGAAGAATTATCGCGCTGGATGTTCGTCTGGCTCACATTTTTGGGCGCCATCATTGCGGTGCGCGAGCATGGGCATCTTGGTACAGATTTTTTGATTGCTCGCCTACCCATCATTGGGCAAAAAATCTGCCTTGTCGTTGGTTACGTGCTCATGCTCTTCATGTGCTGGCTCATGTTCAAAGGCTCTTACGACCAGACCATCATCAATTGGTCGACCGAAGCACCCGCAACTGGCCTCTCGCAAGGTTTGTTTTATGGCATCGGCATGGTATTCGCTTTGTCGGCAGGTTTGATGCTGGCGCAAGATTTTTATAAATTGCTGACGGGCCAAGTGAAGGACGAGGATCTCATCAATATCCGCGAATCGGAAGAAGAGGCCATCACCTATGAAGGTCAACCTCAAGGAGCGACCAAATGACGATTCTTATTTTTATTGGCTCACTACTCGGTTCTATGGCGCTGGGCATTCCCATTGCCTTCTCGCTACTGATTTGCGGCGCAGCACTCATGCTGCATCTCAATATGTTCGATGCGCAAATCTTGGCGCAAAACGTTATCAATGGCGCGGACAGCTTCCCACTCCTCGCCGTGCCCTTCTTCATGCTGGCGGGCGAAATCATGAATGTAGGTGGACTCTCCAAACGCATCGTGAATCTTGCGCTAGCGATGGTCGGCCACATCAAAGGCGGCCTTGGCTACGTCACCATTGTGGCGGCGTGTTTACTCTCCGCGCTCTCGGGCTCTGCGGTGGCTGATGCAGCGGCGCTCACCGCGCTCCTTTTGCCAATGATGATTAAAGCGGGGCACAACAAATCCAGCAGCGCAGGATTGATTGCCGCCTGCGGCGTGATTGGCCCGATCATTCCCCCTTCGATTGGTTTTGTGATTTTTGGTGTTGCTGCCAACGTGTCGATCTCCAAGCTCTTTATCGCAGGCATTTTTCCTGGTGTGGTACTGGCTGCTGCACTTTGGGGCACCTGGTGGTGGATGATTCGCAAAGAAAAGATTGCGCCGCCCGAGAAGAAAACATTTGCCGATGTGATACTGGCGCTTCGCGAAGCCACATGGGCACTTGTGCTGCCGTTCATCATTTTGTTTGGTTTGAAATTCGGCATCTTCACACCAACAGAAGCCGCAGTCATCGCAGCGGTCTACGCCTTCTTGGTGGCTACCTTTATTTATAAGGAACTCAATATCAGCCAACTCGCCAAAATTTTTGCAGATGCTGCAAAAACGACGGCAGTTGTGATGTTCTTAGTTGCTGCTGCCATGGTGAGCGCCTGGATGATTACGGTTGCACAATTGCCAGACCAAGTGGTGGAGCTGCTCAAGCCATTTATGGAGAACAAAACGATGCTGATGCTAGCCATCATGCTGCTTTGCATGCTAGTGGGCACAGCCATGGACATGACGCCAACAATTTTGATTTTGACACCCGTACTCATGCCCATCATCAAAGCTGCAGGTATTGATCCTGTTTACTTTGGCGTGATGTTTATCATCAATAATTCGATTGGCCTCATCACACCGCCTGTCGGCACGGTACTCAACACCGTAGCTGGCGTTGGCAAGGTCAGTATGGATGAAGTGACCAAAGGCGTAATGCCATTTATGGTGGCACAGTTCATTGTGATGTTTTTGATGGTTTTATTTCCCGAAATTGTGATGGTGCCACTCAAGTGGTTCTATTAATTTTCATTTTTTTCATTATTTTTTTATTTTTTATCCTTAGGAGTTTTCATGAAACGTTTCGTACTTAAAGCCGCCCTCGCACTTATTGCTGTTGGTGCATTTGCCCTTACCGCTGCCCAAGCTCAGGAGCGCACGCTCAAGCTCTCCACAGCCAATCCCAAAGGCCACCCCATCACCCAAGGCGCCGACAAGTTTGCTGAACTCGTTGCGACCAAATCAGGTGGCAAGCTCAAGATCACCGTCTTTCCTGGCGGTACGCTCGGTAGCGACATGGCGGTTGCCTCTGCCATGCAAGGCGGCACCGTTGACTTCAACATCGGTAACTCAGGTATTTTGGCCGCCCAAGTGCCAGCCTTTGCTATCTATGATTTCCCATTCATGTTTAACAACACCAAAGAAGCTGACGCTGTAGTCGATGGCCCCTTTGGCAAGATGATGCACAAGAAGTTGGAAGAAAAAGGACTGGTTGGCCTCGCTTATTTTGAACTCGGTTTTCGCAACATGACCAATAGCAAGCGTCCGCTAAACACGGTGGACGACATTGCGGGACTCAAATTGCGCGTGATTCCTAGCCCAATTAACTTAGCATGGGTCAAGGCCCTGAACGCCAACCCTGTGCCTATGGCCTTTGGCGAGGTTTACGGCGCTTTAGAGGCCAAAGCGATTGACGGTCAAGAAAACCCGCTTACCGTGATTGCAGCTAACAAGTTCTATGAAGTGCAAAAGAATTTGGCTCTAACAAACCACGTCTACAACCCTCAGTCTGTTGTGATGAGCAAAAAGACTTGGGACTCTTTAGATGCAGCTAATAAAAAGATCTTGTCTGATGCCGCAAACGAAGCGTCGAAGTTCCAGCGCGAAGTGACCCGTAAACAAGCCTCCGAATTGGTTGATGCACTGAAAAAGAATGGCATGAACGTCACAGAATTCGCGCCTGCTGAATTGGCTAAATTTGCTGACAAAATGCGCCCCGTCATTGCTCAATTTGGCGTGTCTGTCGGTCAAGATGTTGTGAGTCAGTTGCAAGCAGAATTGACCAAAGCTCGTGCTGCTGCAGCGCCAACTAAGGCTGCAGCAAAGCCAGCGGCAAAAGCTGCCGTACCTGCTGCTAAGTAAGCCTTTAGCCGCAAGCATCTAACCCCTCGGGCTTAAAAATCCGAGGGGTTTTTTATTTCTGAAATTAACAGTTATTTATGAACAAGACACGTATTGCCGTTGCAGGCGCAGGTTACATCGGGCAAGCCCACATGGATGCGGCTGTTGCTAGCAAGACGGTGCAGCTTAGTGCCATCGTTGATCCTGCGCCAAACGCAATCGCTACAGCAGCCAAATACGGCGTGACGCTCTATACCTCCCTAGCCGAACTATTTGCCAAAAACAAACCTGACGGTGTCGTGCTTGCCACACCCAATCAACTGCATCTGGAACATGCAAAAGAATGCATGGATGCGGGTGTATCCATGTTGCTGGAGAAACCGATTACCGTCACTGTGAGCGAAGCCGAAGATCTCGTCGCTTATCAGCAAAAAACCAAGGCCTCCATCCTGATTGGACACCACCGTGCGCACAGTCCGATCATGGCGACGGCAAAGAAAGTAATTGACTCTGGAAAATTAGGGAAATTAGTTGCCGTGATGGGTAGCGCGCTTTTCGTCAAACCCGACCATTATTTTGATGACGGCCCATGGCGACGCGAAATCGGCGCGGGGCCGATTCTGCTCAACATGATTCATGAAGTGCACAATCTACGTATGCTCTGCGGCGAAATCACGCAAGTGCAAGCCCTCACAAGCCATGCTGGACGTGGCTTTTCGGTCGAAGATACGGTGGCAATCAATCTACGCTTCGCGAGCGGCGTACTGGGCACATTTTTGCTCTCCGACTGCGCTGCGAGTGCCAAAAGTTGGGAGCAAACCAGTCAAGAGAACACCGCCTACCCAAGCTATGACGATGAAGACTGTTACACCGTAGCCGGAACACATGGCTCACTTTCCATCCCAACGATGCGCATGAAGTCGTATGTCAAAGACGAAGATCGCTCGTGGTGGAAGCCGTTTGATATCAGCACGGTTGCCATGCAGCGTAGCGACCCCATTGCACATCAAATGGAGCACTTTGGAAAAGTGGTACGAGGCGAAACGGTGCCCTTGGTCAGTGCCTTTGATGGTCTGCAAAACTTAAAAATAACCGAGGCAATTGTTCAGTCAGCGAAAACGGGGCAGGTGATTCAGACGAGATAATTGAGGGTATGTTTAATCCCTCACAATCTGATGTGCGTCGCTTTTTTTGCGCTGTCTATGCCAAGTGGCTAATCAAAGAAACCATGGATGGCATTGAGACGATTGCCGCGCTTTGGATTGCCGAGCATCCCGAATATCACCAAGATTTGAGCGATGCAGAAGCTGCCGTAGCACGTGACTACACAGTGGACGCTGGACGCACCAATCCGTTTCTTCATCTCTCGATGCATTTGTCGATTAGCGAGCAATGCTCTATTGACCAGCCGCGAGGCATACAGACGGCAGTGGAGACTCTCACCAGCAAATTGGATTCGCTGCACGACGCGCATCACGTAGCTATGGAAGCCTTGGGCGTGATGATGTGGGAATCACAACGATCAAATACACCGCCAAACGGCGAAACCTATATTGAAAGCATAAAAAAAGCCGCCTCATAGCGAGGCGGCTTGATTTTTGGCTAGCATCTCAAGCTATTTTGCAGGCGCTTTATGCATTTTTGATTGCGGCACCACTTTTAAGTCACCATCCAAGCTACCAATGTAACCCGCTAGTTCCTTCATTTCGGCCAGGCTTAGATTTTTTGCGATGCCTGCCATCACACCGTTACTACGGCCAACCTTTGCGTTACCTTCGGTTTTGTATGACTTCAATGCAACATAAAGATAGTCTTTATGTTGACCCGCCAATTTAGGTTGACTTGGGTCGAGTGGCTTAGAAAAATTGGCGCCGTGGCAAGAAACGCAGGCATTTTTTGCAAGCAATGCGGCCACCTTTTCACTAGGCGCTTTGGATGGCGTAGCGGCCAGAGCTGCAGCACCCTCCACTTTGCCATGCTGCTCATAGTAAGCACCAAAATCAGCAATGTCTTTATCGGTTAAGGATGCTGCAATCGCCTTCATCGTAGGGTGCTTACGCTCACCTTCGCGGTAAGCCTTAAGCGCTGCAGCAATATATCCAGCGTTTTGCCCAGAAATCATGGGCACTTTGTAAACTTCTGGAAAGCTGGCTTGATAACCTTTAATGCCATGGCATCCAATACACATGGCGATTTTTTTTTCGCCTGCCTTTACATCGCCCACAGGGTCGGCAGCCATAGCGTTTTGCGCAAAAAATGTCACGAGCAGCGACAAACCAAGAGAAGTAAAAATTTTATTCATGTGAAAATACGTGGTTCAAAGAAACAACCGTCGATTATAAAGCCCCCTATGACAACACCCTCCCCTGCCACCCAGAAGTTCACAGGCTCAGACAATTACGTCGCCACACAAGACCTCATGCTGGCCGTCAATGCCGCCATCGTTTTAAAACGCCCGCTGCTAGTTAAAGGCGAGCCGGGTACTGGAAAAACCATGCTAGCCGAGGAAGTTGCGGCATCCTTAAAGATGCCACTGCTGCAATGGCACATCAAATCCACGACCAAAGCCCAGCAAGGTCTCTACGAGTACGATGCGGTCAGCCGATTGCGCGATAGCCAGTTAGGCGATTTAGACGGCGGCTCGCGCGTCAAAGACATTAACAACTACATCATCAAAGGTGTGCTGTGGCAAGCCTTTACAGCCGAAGAACCCGTTGCGCTCTTGATTGACGAGATTGACAAAGCGGACATCGAATTCCCCAACGACCTCTTGCGCGAGCTCGACCGTATGGAGTTTTATTGCTACGAGACCCGCCAACTCATCAAAGCCAAAAATCGCCCGTTGGTCTTTATCACCTCCAACAACGAAAAAGAACTACCCGATGCCTTCCTGCGCCGCTGCTTCTTCCACTACATCAAGTTTCCCGACGCATCCACCATGCAGCACATCGTGGATGTGCACTTCCCGAACCTAAAGAAAGAACTGTTGGCTGCAGCCATGAAGACGTTCTATGACGTTCGTCAGCTCCCAGGACTGAAGAAAAAGCCATCGACCAGCGAGCTACTCGATTGGCTCAAACTGTTACTCGCAGAAGACATTCCACTAGAAGCATTACAAACGCAAGACGACAAAATTAGCTTGCCGCCGCTCTTAGGTGCGCTGCTCAAAAACGAGCAAGACGTGACGTTATTTGAAAAGCTGGTGTTTATGAATCAGCGGAATCGATGATTTAGATCGACTAGGCCTTCGACCGAAAGCGCCGATAAAGCTCGGGCAAGATGATGGCGAGGTGATGCATTTCTTCTGCACAATGCAACATCAAATCTCGTCCTACGCCATCTGGAATCATACGTCTGCGCATCGTTGGCGTATTAAAAATGGGGTTAAGTAGTTTGCCGATCACGCCCTTGGGCGACGCATCCACATCCCCCAGCCAAAAACGACTACGCATCTCAACGCCTCGATCGGTTTGACGTATCAGATGAATGAGGTGTGCCGACCAAATTTTTTCTAAGCGCGGACCACCGCGAGCACACACTGCCGTCGCAATACCCGCTTGCTCGAAACTTGCCACATCAAAATATCGCTCTGGCTTTTGGAAGTTGACATTTAAATGCTCCAGCGTCGAGCCAATGTATTCGATGATTTCACTTGTATTGCCAATGTATTGCTCGCGCCAAGGCAAGGCACGGTTTATGGGGTGCCTCCACTTGGCCTCGATGTGATCACGTGGATGCCACAGTTGATAAGCCTTGTCGGTATCGTGCCACGCAAACCACCAATCAATCATCTCGCCCGTCACGCCTGGCATATCGGTCAGGGCGGCCACATACATCATGCCGTCATCCAAGCGTGCATAGCCCGTCTCCATCGCCAAATAGCCCACGTCCTGCAGGCGATGGGTCTCATCTAATCGGATCGCATGTGATGCACTCTGCAAGCCCGCACGCGCCGCAGCTACTGCCACTTCGGATACATAAAGACTGGCGTCAGGCTGCCATGTTTGTCCGCCAAAGGTAATGCTGGGTAGTAAATTCGGGGCATGCATAAATGAATTAATTATTTCGGAGGTCGTGGACTGAGCGAAGCTGCCGTATCTAATGCCTCAAACTGCACACCAAGGGTGAGCGTACCTTCCAAAACATCAGCAAGTTGCGCTACTTTTAACAAACCACCTGGTGCACCCTTAGATGCACTTATCACTGGATCGCTGCGGTTAGTCACCAAGGGTGATGGCCGAGTTTTGTAGCGTGCAACTGTCTCACGCACCATGATATTGATGGTTTCAGGAAAATAAATTTGCGTCGTCAGTGACTGCGCCTTAGGCAGCAGCACTTTGACGTGAATATGTGGCGTACGAAACGAATACCAAGCAGGAACAATGGTCGTGAACTCCACGATGCCAGCCTCATTGGTGATTTGATGCCCACGCAAAAACCGCTGCTCAGTTTCAACTGGTAAATGCCCAGGAATGAGCTCAACTTCGTCTGGGCTATGGCCTTCGTAGCCGCTGTAGCGGCCCGCTGCATTGGCATGCCAGATGTGTACAGCTCCACCAACCAGGGGCTTGCAGGTCACACTGTCAACAAACTTCAACCGCAGTTTGAGCTTTTGCCCTAGCTGCCCATCGCGAATATCTGAACGCAGCGGCGAAGAAGGTACATAAAACGGTCCTTCAATCGTTCGCGAAGTCACAACGCACATATCACTATCGACAAACGAGACACTTTTGACATCATATTGATCGTTATCAATAGCCAGCGATAGCGCTGTACGCAGCAAAGGCTTACGGAATAAGACACCAGCACCAACAAGTACAACTGCACCGCCTAGCCACTTAAGCCAGCGTCGCTTCGCTCTCAATTTGCTATCTTGCTTCATGCTCAAAACATGGTGTTTGTGTTCGCCGACTTCTCAAGCACAGACTGCATCACATCCCAGTGTTCCACGATTTTCCCGTTTTCGACTCGGAAGATATCAATGATGGCGTTGCCACGGTCTTCGGGTTTGCTCTTAGCATGGACATGCAGCATCACCAAATCACCATCTGCCATGACGCGCTTGATAGAGCTTGTACGTTCTGGGAATCTTTCTTTCAAAAATTTAATCAACCCCTTCACGCCCTCCACGCCATCAGGCGCAATAGGGTTGTGCTGGATGTACTTTGAACCTAAATACGGCATGGCTGCATCGACATCCATTTTGACAAGTGCCGCGTCATAAAACGCAAGCACAATTTTTTTATTGGCTTCGCCTTGCGCATCGGCTGCAACAGCCGGTACAGCTAGCAGTAATGAAAAGCTGGTAATGAATACAGAAATAATTTTCATAATAATTCTTTCGTAAAAAATTAAATATTACTCAGCCCCAATTGCTGCGCACTCACCCAAATACCATGAAAACCTTCATGTACGCGGCATGGAAATTTCACAATCGCAACAGGGCCGTCTTGGATACGTGCTGCATCGAGAATGACTAAATCGGTTCGGTTCTCTGCACGTCGTCCCACCATCGTGAGCAACCAACCTTCGCCCTCTAGCGCATCCGCGCTTCTGGGTACAAAGCACGGTTCTTCTGGTGCGCTATCCTCTCCAGCGTACCAAAAATTGAGCTTGTTATTAGCTTCATCAAAATGCCCGAGGCAGGTAAACGGCGGCCCTTTCGGTCCCATCGGCAGCATCGGGCCAAAAGCTGGATTGAACGTTCCAAAATAAAAATGCTGTGCCCGCTTCATCGCAAAACGCGGATCAATCACAGGCATTTCACCGACATGGTTAATGAGTCGCTTGATCGTGAATTCGTCTTTGGGATTGCTCAGATCAAACGACCAGCGCTCACCAAACGGTGGCTTCTCTTTTGCATCGGGGTTATGTATATCAGGGAACTGCGAAAGCCAACCTGAACCTGTCACAAAATGATCGAGATGTAGCGTCGTGCCACCCTGCTCATTCACATCCTCCCACGCATTAAAGGTATGTGTTTGCATAGCAACAACAGGGCAGGTAAACCAGCGAATCGCACTCACACCTAAGCCACGTGGGATAACACCTACCATGGTGCGCTTCGTCGCATCCCAATGCCAGTAAGGCTCGCCGCGTTTGACGCGTCCCCAGTCACACACCATCGGGCAGATAGTGAAGGCTATGTAATTGCGCGAGACGTGGTAGTCGTGCACCATCGAGCAATAGGGTGCGGTAAAGGTTTCGCTGCGCGTGATGTCACCTGTTTTTGAGATCGTATAAATCTCAATTTGGTCGCTAGCCTCGCCATTGCCGTTATAAGAAAAAGCAACAGCCTCGCCCGTTTCAGGGTCAAGCTTAGGGTGTGCCGTAAACGTTTTACTAGTCAACCTGCCACCAAAATTATGCAAGTCCTTGGTCTCTAGTGTCTGCGGATCAAGCTCCATGGGCAGCTGCGATTCTTTGAGCGCATACAGCTTGCCGTGATGCCACAGCATTGAGGTGTTGGCCGTGCCATTCGATTTTCCAGCGACTAGAGGATCGTCGGTAAACGAATTACGATATGCGCCAAACAAAGCACGGCGAGCTTTACGCTCTAAAGCTAATTTTTCGGTTTGAACGTAGCGCGTTTTCAAATCGGCATGGCCGTTTTCAATGTGCACGCTATGCACCATGCCGTCACCATTTAAGAAGATGTCTTTACCATGCAGCGGCGGATATTGCGGATCGGCGCTGTTACGAAAGTAGATGCCATTTAACTCTTTGGGAATTGTGCCCAGCACCTCCAAATCGTAAACGTCGGTCTCCATGCGCACGGGCGCAGAGTAACCGCGGTAAATAAGAAGGTCTGGAAATTGAAGGCTAGGTTTCATTTTTAAAAAGGATAGTGACGGGGAGTGGTTTGCATCGTCATCCAACGCAATTCGGTAAAGGCGTCAATGCCTGCCTTGCCGCCAAAGCGTCCGTATCCAGAGGCTTTAACGCCACCGAAAGGCATTTGCGCTTCATCGTGGACGGTGGGGCCATTGACATGGCAAATGCCTGATTCGATACGGCTCGCGACTTGCCAAGCGCGTGCGATGTCGGCGCCAAATACCGCTGCTGACAGGCCAAATGCATTGTCGTTTGCGCAGGCAATGGCTGCCTCTACGCCACTGACTCGCACAATAGGCTTGACTGGGCCAAAGCTCTCGTCGGTATAAATTTGCATAGCGGGTGTGACGTGATCAAGCACGGTGGCCGTCATGGCGCGCGAGTCAGATTTACCACCGCAAATCAGTGTTGCTCCCTTCGCTAGCGCATCTTCAATCAACGCATTGCAGCGCTCTACCGCCGCCATATTGACCATTTGCCCCAGTACCGCTTGTGGCAAGCTGGCAGCTTTAGCACCAAACTTTTGAACAAACTCATCGGCGATTTTGGTCTCAACGATGATGCGTTCCGTGGACATGCAAATTTGTCCCGCATTAGCAAACGCACCAAACGCAGCCGCTGCTACTGCAGCGTCAATATCGGCATCGTCCAGCACCACAAAGGGGGCTTTGCCGCCAAGCTCCAAGACGACTGGCTTCAAATACTTGGCGCAAGTTTGCGCAATGATCCGCCCCACATGCGTCGAGCCCGTAAAGTTGACACGGCGCACGGCTGGATGGGCGACGATGGTCTCCACCACTTTTGCAGCATCCGCTGGCTCGTGCGTCACAAAATTCACGACCCCACTCGGCAAACCCGCAGCCTGCAATGCTTCCACGATGAGGCCATGGGTGATGGGGCAAACTTCTGAGCCTTTCAAAATCACTGTGTTGCCGCAGGCAAGTGGCACAGCAATGGCACGCACACCCAAAATCACGGGTGCATTCCAAGGTGCAATCCCCAACACCACACCTGCAGGCGCTCGCACCGCCATGGCAAGACTGCCAGGGATGTCGGAGGGAATCACTTCTCCGCTAATTTGTGTGGTCAGCGCAGCGGCTTCGCGCAGCATGTCTGCAGCAAGGTGGACGTTAAAACCAGCCCACATGCTGGACGCACCCGTCTCGGCGGCCATTGCTTTGGCAAACGCATCACCGCGTGCTTCTAGTTCTTCAGCAGCTTTATGTAAAAAGGCACGTCTAGCGCCAGGCCCTGTTGCAGCCCATACGGGGAAAGCCTTAGCGGCCATATCGGCTGCGAGGCCAGCATCCATATGGCCTGCGGGCAAGGGGGTTGTTGAATCACTCATTTTTCTCTTTTCTCTAGCGACATTTACACAAAAATTTATACAAACATTTTTAAAATGCCCAGCGGCGTGGGTGGACGCGGAATACGAAAGTTCACATCCTTCCAGTCAGCAGCCGCAGGTCGCGACAAACAGTGCTCATGCCACGCTTTGACGTTTGGCCATACGTCTAAAGCAATACCGCATTGCGGTGCTAAATCCATCACTGTGGCGATGTTCAAATCGGCTACTGTGAAGCGATCACCAAGTACGTATCGCTGCTTAGCTAAATAGACATCCAGCACTTTGAGTGGCCTGTCTAACTTAGCTATCGCCATTTGCGCTTGCTCTTCGTCGCGTGCTTCAGGTGCAAAGAGTGCACGATTAGCAGACGCAAACAAAAGTGGTTTTTCGACTTCCGTCACTACCCAAAAACCCCATTGGATAGCCAATGCCTCCTCACGAAGATCACGCGGCGATAAATCGCTTTGGTACTTTTTTGCCAAGTACAAATTAATCGCAAGTGACTCAAACAGTACCAGACCATCGTCATCTAGCGCTGGCACACGACCGTTAGGATTAACAGCTAGAAACTCAGGTGTACGTGTGCTGCCATCCATGAAATGCGTCGGGACGTGCTCAAACGGCACGCCGAGTTCTTTGAGCATCCACACCACACGGTGCGCCCTAGATGCCATTGCGCCATATAGCTTTATCATCTTGCAATCTCTAGTTTTCAGCTGTAAAGCCTGAGGCTTTTACAACGGGTAGCCACAATGCAAAATCTCGCTTAGCCAGCGCATCAAGTTCAGTCGCAGACGACACGGCCGCCTCAATGCTTCCAGCAGCTAGGCCATCAATGTAGGCTGCACTAGTAACCGCGCTTCTTACTAACTGACCTATTTTTGCCTGCGCATCTGTAGATGGTGCACCTGCAATATAAATACCAAACCAGTCACGCTGATTTAACCCAACAACACCCAACTCATTAAATGTGGGTACTGCAGGTGCAAACTTGGAACGTGCCAATCCACTACTGGCTAACAACCTAAGCTTGCCAGCCTTGGCATGAGCAATCAGGTCACCCAAAGTCAGCACCAAACCAGCAATTTGTCCACCAAATAAATCATTGAGTGCAGGTGTAGCACCGCGATAAGGTGCATGAATCATCTCTAGACCAAAGGCACGGCTAAGAGCATCACCCACAAAGTGCGGCGGAGAACCCGCGGCAGGCGAGCCAAAAGAGACCTTGCCTTTGTTTGATCGAGCCCAGGCTACGAAATCGCTCAACGTCTTTACCGTCGCAGGTACGGCAGGTCCAACAGCAAAACCAAAGTCGATATTTGCAGCCAGACTAATAGGCGCAAAGTCTTTGAAAGGATCGTAATTGAGTTTGGTGTAAATATGCGGGTTGATGGTGAGCATGCCAGCTGGATTCAACAGCAAGGTCAAACCGTCAGGTGCAGCTTGCCGTGCTACATCAGCGGCGATACGACCCCCTGCTCCAGCGCGGTTATCCACAATCACGGCTCTGGCTAGCTTGCCCGTGAGCTGTTCAGCCAAACGCCTAGAAATCAAATCAGGCGCACCACCTGGTGGAAAACCCACCAAGATCCTAGCGCTATCTGGTAAATTTTGCGCAAATACACTTGAAGTGGCTCCATAGCTGCTTGCAAACCCAATTCCAAGCTGTAAGGCTTGTCGTCTATTGAAGTTTTTCATGTTTTTATCCTTTAAAAATTGGTTCATGAGAAAAAGGTCGAACAGCTGGATCCAATTGATGTGAACTCATGAATAGCTACGGCGCTCTTGCAACATTAAAAAAACAGCAATGGACGACACTACACATGCAGCGTAGGCAAGCCCTGGATACCCAAAAGCTTGAACAAGCGTGCCACCAATGACAGGGCCAATACACGAGCCAGCCATCATCATGGCTGGCGTAGCCGCGACGGTACGTCCACTGGTATCTAGCTTGGCCAGTACACCAAACAAAAAGGTGTGCGTAAAGATGACCATCGCCACATAGAGCGCAGCAGCTACGGCATAGGGCATAAAGCCAACGCTAAGCGTCATGGTCAGCGCTAGCGCGGCTTGCCCAATGGGGCCAGCCATACCCACGATAGACGGCGAGAGCTTAGTTTGCAAAAGCGCAGCTAGTACGCCAGGTAATAAATTAACTAAGCCTAAAGCAATCAATACGCTGGTGACTTGATCGGTGGTAAAACCATGCGCTGCACCAATGCGCTCGACAAAACTAAACACCATGGCTTGGTTAATGGTGAGACAAATCACAACACCAACAATAAACCAAGCAGCACGAGGAATCGGTTTCTTATTCACCGCATCTGCCGCCAGTACAGCGGAGGTTGATTTATCTGTTGACGGGAATGCGAGCATTGAAATAACGCAAGCCAGCAGCATCAACGCAGAGAAACCTTGAAATAAGGTCGCCACGCCCGTCGTTTGAATGAGCTTAGGCATGCCACCAAAAAAAACAACCGCAAAAATACCCAACGCCACATTCGAGATCGCCCACATACGGTGTGGGTTATCACTTCGACCCAGCGAGCCATGGGTGGCCGAAAGGCCGGCGCCAGCACCAAGACCCGCCAGCACATGCCATCCCGCTACGATAGCAAAACTAGCAACGGCAGCGGGTTGCAAGCTGATGGCAAAGAAGCTAACAGCTGCTACTGCAAAACCAACCGTTGCCACCATGCGTTGATTCAATCGATTAAATTTTGGTGCAAAAAATAAACTGGCAAGAACGACACCTGCTAAAAATAAAGTGACCGTCAAACCCGCCTGCGGTGGACTGTATTTGTAGTGCTGCATAAACGCACCCACCCAAACAGGCAGCGCCACCATATCAATCATGCCCGCCACAAAAGCTAGCGTAAGAACTGTTTTTCCTAAAAACGTATTAACCGTATTCATTTTTTCATTTCCTTTTAAAGATGCCGTACGATAATCACGCGCGCACTGTTTGAAAAACAGTTTGTTTCGATGCACTGCATCACTCATATCAATATAAAGGGATAACCCTAGGATAAAAATTCATGAGACTCGACAAGTTTGATTTGAATTTATTGGTGGTGCTAGATGCTCTGCTAGAGGAGCGTAATGTGACGAAGGCGAGCATGCGCGTCCATATTGGGCAGTCAGCCACCAGCGGCGCACTGGCGCGATTGCGCGAGTATTTTCAAGATGAATTGCTTGTGCCTGTGGGCAGGAAAATGATGCTCACACCGCTAGCCGAAAGCTTAGTCGAGCCCGTGCGCGACACACTGCTTAAGGCACGCGCCACCATTGCACGCAAGCCCAACTTTGACCCCACTAGCGCCGAGCGGCGCTTCATCATTTACGCATCCGACTACGTCACCACTGTCATGCTGACGGATAGCATAGAACGAATTGCCAAACTCGCACCCAAAATCGCGATTGATATTCGTACCCCGAGTCGCGATATTTTTGAACTTTTTGATCGCGGCGAAATTGATTTGCTCGTGCTACCCGAGCCCTATATGACGCGTATCCATCACATTAAAAAAATGTGGTTTGAAGATGAACAAGTTTGTATCGTGTGGACAGGCAATACAGTTGTTGGCGAGACGCTCTCTTTTGAAGAATACATGGCGATGGGGCACGCATCGGTGCGCTTTAGCGACGACAGAAGCATCATGTTTGAAGATTGGTTTTTACCGCGTTTTGGCAAAGAGCGCAAAGTGGAAGTCACCGTCGACAACTTTGGCACGCTACCTTTGCTAGTTTTAGGGACAAACCGCATCGCTACCATGCATCGCAAGCATGCCGAATTTGTCGCCAAGCTATTACCGCTACGTATTGTCAAAACACCGTTTAATATGCCGCCAATTGTGGAGATGATGTGCTGGCCAAAATACCTAGACCATGACCCCGCACACCAGTGGCTGCGCGGCGTGTTGTTTGAGCAATAAACCTACTCGGGCAAAAGTCCAATCTCTTTGCTCATTTGCGCCCAGCGTGTGTGCTCACCTTTAAAGAAGTCGGCCACTTGAGCAGGATTCAGCCCTGCGACAGCAATCGGGCCAATTGCTGCAATACGGTTAGCAATATCGGCCTCTAGCAGTACCGTACTCATATCGCGGTTCACGCGAGCAACTATTGCTTCTGGTGTGCCAGTCGGTGCCATTAGTGCAAACCAGCCACTCATTTCAAAGTTGGGAACTAACTCGGCCAGCGCAGGCACAGTCTCCCAGCCCTGAGCCCGCTTGGCGTTGGTGACAGCGAGCACACGCAAGCGACCTTGTTTAGCGAGCGCAGCGGTAGATGCAAGATCGGCTACCAAAGCATCCACATGCCCACCCAGCAAGTCCTGCGTAGCAACACCCACTGAGGCAAAAGGCACAAGGTTCGCATCCATCTTGGCGCGTGCATTGATGAGCCGTGCAATCATGCCACCAAGCGTTCTAGGTCCTTCATTGGCTAACGTCAATTTGCCAGGTGCCGCTTTCGATTTCGCAATCAATTCCTCCATCGTCTTGATAGGTGAGTTGACGTTCACCAAAATAGCAAAGGGACTATTGGCGACAAACGCCACAGGCACAAAGTCGCGGCGCGGATCGTAAGGCAAAGCTTTAAACAAATACGTATTACTGACCAATGCAGCAACGGTAGAAAAATAAAAGTTATAGCCATCAGGCGTGGCTTTGGCCGCCGCTTGCGCACCAATTACGTTTTGGCCACCTGGTTTGTTGTCCATCACCACGGGCTGTCCCCACAGTTTGGCAAGGCGTTCGCCAAGTAGGCGCGCCACGTTATCGGGACCTGAGCCTGCGGGGTGCGACAACCAAAACTTAATCGGCTTATCAGGCCACGCAGTCGATTGTGCCCATGCGGGTATGGATATCGCGCTGATAGCACTGAGTGCTGCGCGTCGATTCAGCTTTGAAAAATTCATCATCACAGTCTCCCTTTTAAAGTTATTAATTCAGCCATTACTTCATCCACAGAATGCATCACAGCGTACACGTAGTGATCGGGACGCACAAGTGCCGCAGTGCATTTATGCTTGTCAAACCAAGCAGCGCAGATGCCGTCTAATTCATTGATTTGCATGACAACAAAATCATCAAATGGCTTGTAGGCCATGCCAGATAAGGCTTGCACGAGTGCCAAATCTAACGTCGCTAATCGCCAACCACGTCCGTAGGCGTCGTCCATCAACACCCAATCGCCTTCATGCTTTACCCTAGGCTGTGGAAATAGTGTGCCATGCGCCGCATCCGTCCGTTCGGACAATAGTCCTGCCGTCAGCGGCGGAATCAAATCTTGACGTGGTACAGATTTCACGACGCCGCCTTGCTCGGCGAGGAGCTTTGCATCGCGTGCGCGGGCAAGCGTGAGGTCTCGCTCGCAGATGTAGCGACCAATGCCTTTGATGGTGGTGGTGAGTGCCCGCACATGCGTACCGCGCTCTAAGCCGTAGCTATCCAACAATGCCTCGCTGCCTGCATCACTCTTCCCTTTGCGCAAAACATGCTCCAGCTTCCAAGTTAGATTGACTGCATCGCGCACGCCTTGGCACATGCCCTGCCCCAAAAACGGTGGCTGTTGATGCGCGGCATCACCTGCCAAAAACACGCGGTCTTTGCGCCAATCTTTGGCTACTAAAGCATGAAAGCGATAGGCTGCTTTGCGCCACAACACGCCATCCTCTGGTGTCAGCCACCGTGCAAGCAATTGCCAAATTTGATCGTCTGCCAACATGGTCTCTGGGTCTTCACCTGGCAGTAGCATGATCTCCCAGCGACGATGATGACCCGTTCCGATCACGTAGGAAATAGGGCGCGAAGGCTCGCAGTACTGAGCGCTGCACTCGGGCAATTTGGCAAGCCCTGATGCGTTTGCTTGAACATCGATCACGAGCCACGGCTCATCAAAATGAAGGTCTTCTAGTTCAATGCCCGCGAAGCGCCGTACCATGCTGGACGCGCCATCGCAGCCAATGACGTACTTGGCGCGTACCGTTGTGGATGGGTCTTCGGCATGACGGTAGGTCAAATCAACGCCTTTTGCATCTTGCGCAAGCTCGTTCAGTTCGCAGCCGAGTTTGACACTGACGTTAGTGAAACTTGCCACACGTTCGCGCAAGATTTTTTCTACTGGTGGCTGTAAAAAAACCATCGAAGGCGTCCAACCCATGGGGTACGGCGGTGGCAGCATATCCAAGCGCCGAATCATTTGCCCGTCCGCGCCAAAGTGCTCGGAGGCTGTGAAGGGTTCGGTGTACTGCGCTACTTCTTCCGCAATACCCAACTGTTGAAATATGCGCATGATTTCGTGATCGAGTGCAATCGCACGCGGCTTGGGATAAATATCTTCTGCTTTGTCGATCACCAGCACGCGCAGTCCCGCTTGCCCAAGCAGACTAGCCGCCACACAACCTGTGGGGCCAAGACCCACAACGGCTACATCAAAGTCGGCAGCATCAAGCTTCATTTTTGATGGGCGTTGTCAGCGTGCCAATACGTTCGATTTCAATCTCTACTGTGTCGCCATCTTTCATCCACACAGGCGGAACTCTGGCTTGCCCCACACCTGCAGGCGTTCCCATAATGATGACATCGCCTGGCTCTAGCGTCATACATTCCGTTAGTAGTTTGATAGTTTCTGCCACACCCCAAATCATGTCAGTTGTGTTGGCATCTTGCATGACTTTGCCATTCAAGCGACTCTGGATACGCAGTCCCGTTGCACCTGGCGCAAGCTCATCGGCCGTCACCAGCACCGGGCCAAACGGACCTGAGTTATCAAAGTTTTTACCAATCGTCCACTGCGGTGTTTTCTTTTGATAGTCGCGCACCGAAATGTCGTTAAACACGCTGTAGCCAAAGACGCAGCTAAGGGCATCGGCTTCGCTCAAATGCTTAACACGCTTACCAATAATCACAGCCAACTCTGCTTCGTAATCGAGTCGCTCAGACACACGTGGACGCAGCCCCACTTCGCCATCCGCAATCAAAGAGCTAGCGCCTCGATAAAAAAACCACGGGTACTCTGGCTTGTCGCGTCCACCTTCTTTCGCGTGGTCGTAGTAATTAAGTCCAAGGCAAATGATCTTGCCAGGACGAGGCACGGGCGCTGCCAACTTGAGCGAGGACAAAGCCACGCGCGGCGTAGTGCTCGCCAGTGCTGCTTTGGCGGCGGCAATCACATCCACGCCGCTGTTTAAAGCAGTCAACAAATCGTGTGAAATGCTGGGCACGGCATCGTTTAAATCGACAACTTGATCGCCGTCCACGTGGTTCTCGATGACGCCTGTGCGGATCTGTTCGTTTTTGTAATAGCTGATTAGCTTCATTTTTTACTCTCGTTTAAATTTAAGTTTTGATAAAAGAAATCTCACGCTGCGCCTGCTTGAGCCTAGGCGATGGCGGCTGAGAAATACCCCATTGATCCACGCGTCCCGCTGGCCACTTCCAATCTGCGGGGCTACCTGCCACATAAGTGTCGTCCACCTGCTCAACTTCCGCGGTGTACTCAATCACAAAGCCTGCGGGGCCTACAAAATAATTGAAAGCGTTATCGCCAGGGCCGTGACGGCCAGGCCCCCACTCGATGTCGTAGCCCGCGTCCCGCATCCGCCCGCCTCCGCGCATGACCGACTCCAGCGTTGGCATGACAAACGCGATATGGTTTAAACAATTGTTATCGGCATCCGCCAGCGCAATGCTGTGATGATCACCAAAGCCTTGTGTAGCCTCGCCTTGCGGGATTCGGATGAAGGCCATGATCTTGGTGCGATCGGATAACTTGAAACCCAATACGTTTTCATAAAACGGCATGACAGCAGCAACGTCCATGCTATTGAGCACTGTATGCGCAAGGCGAATCGGCTTATCCGCATTGACAAGCGCATCAGGTTCAGAGTTCGCATGACTCACATCACCATAGACGATTTGAAAGACACGACCTTGCGGATCGACGATGGTGATGGCTTCGCCGCCACCTGCGTCTTGTATCGCATGTTTTGTTTTCAGCACACGTCCGCCATGTTGCATCGTTAGCTCTAAGATTTCATCTAATGCCATACTGGACATGGCTTTGAGCGTGATGGTGTGCAGCTCAGGTGTATCGCTATGACGCAATGAGATCAGGTGATGATCCGCTCCCGTACCACGCAAATAAACCACACCACCTGCGCGATGAGCGATATTCAAATGCCATGTTTCGCAGAAGAATTTTTCTGCGGCAGCAACATCGGGCAAACTGATCTCGACGCTTCGCAAGGAGCGGACGAGTTTTGGACTTTGAGCAGGATTCATCATGGCGTGCAGCGCGTGAGAGCATCAAAGCCAAAGCGGTTCATGCTGCCAAAGTAAGGTGCGGCGGGATGGGGCAAAAATTTGGTGCGGCAATCAAGCACAGCAGGCAAACCAGACGCCAGTGCGCGGGTCAGTGCTTGTGCCACGTCGCCCGCACGGCTCACCACTTCACCATAGCAGCCAAACCCACGCGCAATAGCTGCGTAATCGGTACCCTCTAAACTAGTACCCATCTCAAAACCTAGTTGTGCTCGTTGACCTGAACGTATGATGCCCCAAGCCGAGTTGTTATGAATGATGTTGATGACGGGTAAGCGGCTGCGTCTTGCAGTATCCAGTTCATTGACAGTAAAACCAAACGAGCCATCGCCTGTGATGTTAAACACGGCTTTATTAGGATATTGCAATTGCAGCGACAGTGCATAAGGCAAGCCAAAACCCAAGTGACTCATACCTGGCTCGTGAAAACGTGTGCGCACCTCGTGCACGGGTGTCAAGTCGTTACTCCAAAAGGTGGTGTGCCCGCCGTCGTATACGGCCAATGCATCCACTGGAAGCGCATCAGCGACTGCCTTAGCTAAGGCAGCGGGATGCATGATCGCTTCAGTATCTTGTGCCATCAAGGCTAGCTTGGCATCGTAGCTTGCGCGTATGCCCCGTAGACCTGCAAGCCAGTCAACTTCAATCGATAATTTGGGCTTGGCATTTAGCATAGCCAACAAATCAATCAAGGCTAGGCGAGCGTCGGCCACCATCGCCACTTCGTGCAAAGCGGGATGCCCCAATGCCGATGGATCAATGTTGATATTGATTAATTGATGATCGCGCCGCGCCAATGGACCCTGCTCGTCCCACATCCAAGACGAGTAGCGGCAGCCCAAACTCAGGATCACATCAGCACCTTCAAAAGCCGCCTTCACCGCATCACCTGCAATCAAGCCGCCATGTCCAATGAAGTGAGGACTGCTGCTGGCTACCACGCCTAGCGCCATTTGCGTGGGCACCACAGGCGCGTGCAGCAGTGCGGCTATTTGACGCACGAGTGGGGCTGCACCGCTGGTCACAACCCCACCGCCTGCCACGATCAGTGGGCGCTTGGCTTTGTGTAGCAAAGCCATGGCCGCCAAAACGGACTCCTCTGCAGGGCGCGAACCTAGGGTGGCGCGATAACGCGCGGGGGTCAACTCAAACTCGTCATCGGCAAAGCTACAGGTGCCAGATAGCACATCTTGCGGAATGTCTAAATGCACGGGCCCTGGGCGACCGCCGAGGGCTTCGCGAAAGGCTCGCCTCATTAGCTCGGGGATGCGACGTGGGTCGTTCACCACCGCATTCCATTTGGTCAGTGGTGCAATCACAGCCCGCGTGTCCATGTCCATGAACATACCACTGTGAGGATAGCTGGCGGCGCGGTGTTGGTTAGTCGTGATCGCCAAAAGCGGCAGGTTATTGTTAAAAGCCACACCCAAACCCGACGCCAAATTGAGTCCCCCAGGCCCCATTTCACCCAGTGCCACAGCAACTCGGCCAGACCCTGCATGCACCGCAGCAGCCATCATGGGACCTGCGGCTTCATGTCTGACACCTACGTACTGAATGCTAGGCTGCTTTGACAACGCATGCAGCAGCGGTGCTAATTTGCCCCCCGCAATGCCAAACGCGTAAGGAACAGCTTCGGCTACCAAAATACGAACCAGCGCCTCTGCTCCTGTGAGTTGCAACATAGTTTAGTCCTCCGCAGTGAAGCCGCTGACCTTAGCAATCGCCTGCCAACGCGTATAGTCTGCACGCAATAAACGAGCAAACTCTTCTGACGTTTGTGTGATGGCCTGTAGAGAGTTTTTAGCCAGCGACTCCGTCAACTCCGCCTGCTGTAGGCTCTCACGTACTAGGGCGTTCAATTTGTTCACAGTATCAAAGGGAGTTTTGGCAGGAACGAACCAACCCAGCCACTCCTGCACAACGATATCGGAAAAGCCCTGCTCAACCAGCGTAGGGACATTAGGCAAGAAAGGCGAACGCTGCGCAGTTGTCACGCCCAATGAGCGCAGTTTGCCAGATCGGATATGCGGTGCGACTTCGCCCATGACATTGATGCTGATAGGCACTTGTCCACCCAAAACGTCTTGCAGCAAAGGTGCGCCGCCACGGTAAGCCACGCTAGTCAAATCTACGCCAGAGGCTTTAGCCAGCATCATCCCCGTGAAATGCAGCGCAGACCCAGCTGCAGGCACGCCGTAATTGGCCATCTTTGGATTAGTTTTTGCCCATTTCAAATAATCGCTCAAAGTCTTAATTTCAGCTGGAAGACCAGGGCCCGCCGTGATGGAAAAAGCATAGGTAGCGGTCGTGCTGATAGGTGTGAAGTCGATCAGTGGATCGTATGCCAACTTTTTGTAGGTGTGTGGATATAGCACCATCGGGGAGCTTGGAATTTGCAAAATGGTCAAGCCATCGGGCACTGCGCGCTTAACGTGTTCAACCGCAATGCGTCCCCCAGCTCCCGTGCGTGATTCAACCAGCACATTGGCCGCGTATTTACCCCGCAGTCGCTCCGCCAAAGGGCGTGCAACAAAGTCTCCCATACCACCTGAAGGAAACCCTGAAACGATAAAGGCGTTCCCCGGAGCTTGGGCTTTGGCAAGGCCACCCAAACCTAGTAGCCCCACGGCGCCTAATTTGCTCATGGCAGCCAGCGCTGACGCGCTTTGTATAAGATATCGTCTGTTTTGCATCATCTTTCTCCTTAGGTTATTTTTGTAAATTAAGTAATTGGACGTAAAAATGTTTGCGCATTACCGTGCAAAAGTTGATCTTGCACCTGGTCATCAAAGCCCGCTGCACGTATGCGCTCTGCAGGTGTGCGGTCATGAAAATTAAACGGATAGTCCGTTCCAATCATCAACTGCGTATCACCAAACGTGCTCACTAAATGCTTCAGTGTGGGCTCGTCAAATACCAGCGTGTCATAAAACAGTTTGCGTGCTTGTTCACTTGGTGATATCGCCATCGATTCTTTAAGTGCAGGGAACGTATTCCAACCTTGCTGCAAACGCGGCAAGAGCATCGCCAAAGTACCGCCACCGTGACTAAAAGCGATGCGAAGCTTAGGATGCTGCTGCATCAAATTGCTGGTAATCACAGAAGCTGCCGCCAAGCCCACATCGGTCGGGTAGCCCAGCACTTGCTGCAGCGGTGCAGGACCGATTAAGCGCTCCATGCCAGCAGGACGAATCGCGTGAACAAAAACTGCAGCACCTAGTCGCTCGCAGGCATCAAAAAACGGTTCGAACTCAGGCGCACCAATCGGGCGTCCGTTGATGTTGCTACCCACTTCCACGCCTGCAAACCCAAGCGCACCAACCAGATATTCGAGTTCACGAATCGCCATATCGATGTCTTGCAGCGGCACAGCACCAAAGCCTATGAGCGCGCCGTTTGACTCGGCCACCATGCCTGCAATTTGGTCATTCAAATAGCGAATGAGTTGCTGCGCATCTTTGGCATCCATCCAATACGATAAAAGCTCGGGCATGGGTGAGACCACTTGCAAGGCCAGACCCATACTAGGCATATCCGCAATCCGCTTGCTGATATCCCAACATTTATCGGAAACGGTGCGGTAATTTTTACCCGCAATCATCACGTTTTTGTGGCATTCATGCGCGGGAGTCATTGACGGCCAATCCAGCGGCATCTTTGCACCGATGTAGCTTGGAAAATGCTCAGGGATAACGTGAGCATGAGTGTCAATACCACAGCAATAGGGTTTCATGCTGTGGATTCTAGAAACACCTTATTTATTAATCAATCAAATAGCATGGATAGTTAGAATCCAAAATATGGATAACAAACCTAACCTGGCATCAGTCGATTTAAATTTACTCGTCGTCTTCTCTGCCATGGCCGATCACCGTAGCGTGACCCGCGCGGCAGAAGCGCTCTCGCTTAGTCAACCCGCGACCAGCGCAGCTTTGGCTAGGCTTCGCGCGCTGCTAGGTGATCCACTGTTTGTCAAAACGGGGGCTTCTATGCATCCCACGCCACGTGCTTTGCTGCTTGCGCCTACGGTGCGGCAAGTGTTGGCAACGGTCAAAGAGGACATCCTCACATCTTCGGTGTTTGATCCTGCTACCAGTGCACGCAGCTTTCATTTAATCGCACCCGATATTGCTGAAGTGATTGTGCTGCCGCGCATCTTGACGGTTCTACGCAAACTTGCACCCAACGTCACCATCAAAGTCACGTCGATGCCGCGCCTTGCGACGGCGCAGGCTTTGGAGTCTGGCACCGCCGATTTAGCGATTGGCTATTTGCCTGATCTGCACAAAAGCGGCTTTGTGCAGCAGCGTCTCTTTAAGCACGCCTATGTTTGCATTGCACGGCAAGGGCATCCAGCCTTGCGCGGACGCATGAGTTTGAAGGACTACCTCGCTGTGCCCCATGCCGTGGTGCTACCCGAAGGACGCGAGCACTTGGTCGAGCAATTTTTAAACGCCAAACAAATCAGGCGCAATGTGGTGCTGGAGCTGTCGCACTTTATGAGTTTGCAAACTGTGATTGCGAGCTCTGACTTGGTGGCAACCGTTCCTCAAGATTTAGCAGAATTTTTTGCAGCACACGGCAAGATTCAAATTTTTCCACTGCCGCTCAAATCACCTGAAGTGCAGGTACATCAGTTTTGGCATCAACGCCTGAACAAAGATCCTGCGAATGTATGGCTACGAAATTTGGTATTTGAAGCGCTACGCGATTAATGCCGAACAAAGTTAACCGTACGTAAATCCAGCAGCGAGAACGCCAGCCATACAAATCGCTTCATCCTCATCCCCCGTACCACCACTTGCGCCTACGGCACCGATGATTGCGCCCGAGACATCTTTAATCAGCACTGCGCCTGTCTGCGGTATGAAAGGCAGGTTTGAGACGCTGGCAATCGAGCCGAAAAATACAGGCACGGTTTTAGTCCGCTCCGCTAGGGCGCGACTATTGCAACTCATACCAATGGAAGCCGCCGCCTTGCCTAGCGCTATATCAAAACGCAGCGCGGTCGCGCCCTCTTCGCGCGCATAAGCTTTGAGTTGACCTGCACTATCCACAACAGCCACACCCATGGGCGCATAGCCTGATGCTTTGGAATGCGCTAATGCGGCGTCGATGATTTCGTTGGCCTTGGCCAAGGTGAGTTGGGGCATAACATTTTCTCCATTTTCATTTGATCTTCAGCAGTTTCACGAATACGAATCAGCGTTGCTGTGTCGCCATCAACCAAGACTTCAGCGGCACGACCACGACTGTTGTAGTTACTTGCCATCGCCATGCAATAAGCTCCCGCTGACAGCACGACCAAGAGATCGCCCGCCTTGGCATCAAGTGCTCTGTCTTTCCCCAACCAGTCGCCGCTTTCGCAGACGGGGCCGACCACGTCATAAAGCATTTCTGCAGAGGCATCGCCTGCAAGCCTTACTGGTTGTGGCTTGCAGGGCACAATGCCGTGGAAGGCTTGATACATGGCAGGGCGCGGCAAGTCATTCATGGCTGCATCGACGATGCAAAAGTTTTTATCTGAGCCCGTTTTTGTATAAAGTACTTCGGTTACGCACACACCCGCGTTGCCCACTAACGAGCGGCCTGGCTCAATCATGAGCTGCTTGCTACCAAAACCACGTGCGTCAATTTTGGCGAGTAACTGCGCCCACAGCAAATCGGCTTCAGGCGGCGTGTCACCGTTGTAATTGATACCGAGCCCACCACCAAAATCGATGTGATGAATGGGTATACCCGCTGCTTCTACGCTGGCAACCAAATCCAGCACTCGATCCATGGCATCGAGATAGGGCGTGATGGTGGTGATTTGCGAGCCGATGTGACAGTCAATGCCAACGACACGAAGACCTTTAAGGGACGCCGCATGGCGATAAGTCGCCAGCGCCTCTTCGTGCGCAATACCGAACTTGTTGCCTTTGAGCCCTGTGGAAATATAGGGATGCGTTTTAGGATCGACGTTTGGATTGACGCGCAGGCTAATCGGTGCGACTTGTCCCATACTAAGCGCGACTTCATTCAGCACATCGAGTTCTGGAATACTCTCCACGTTAAAGCATGCGATGCCTGCTTCTAGCGCAAGGCGCATCTCGGCACGAGTTTTACCGACGCCAGAGAAAATAACTTTTAAAGGGTCTGCCCCCGCCTTCAAAACACGCACCAGCTCGCCCCCAGAGACGATATCGAAACCACAACCGTTTTGTGCAAAGAGTTGCAAAACAGCAAGCGATGAGTTGGCTTTCATGGCATAGCAGATCAACGCATTACGCCCTGCAAAGCCACGCTGGTAGGCGCTTAAGCTTGACAACATAGCTGCTTTGGAGTACACGAATAGCGGCGTTTGATGCTCCCGTGCAAGTGCCACGAGCGACACGCCTTCTACATGGAGTGCATCATTTTTGTAAGCCACAAAAGGGCTGCCGGGGAGATTTTGAGAGGACATCGCGGTCATTATTTAGAAGGCACGGTGGGTGCAGGAGTAATAGGAGGCGCAGGCAAATACAAATTACCTTTTTGTCCGCAGGCTGCCATCAAACAAAAAGCAATCAGCACGCCTAAAATGATTTTTTTCATGTGGAAATTGTAATGACACAATCTTTGACGGACATTGAATACCTAAATCATGCGGAAGCAGCACTTGCCAGCTTAGAGCGCAACTGTGATCGTTTGAACGACAACACGGATACCGACATTGACAATCAGCGTACGGGCGGCATGGTGACAATGACCTTCACCAATAAAAGTCAAATCATCATCAATCTACAAAAACCACTGCAAGAAATTTGGTTAGCCGCCAAGGCGGGTGGTTTCCATTACAAATTTGATGTGGCAAGTCAGACATGGCGTGACACCAAACAGGCAACCGAACTGTTTGCCGATGTCAGTCGCTATGCCAGCGAGCAATCTGGCGCTACGCTGACTTTTAATTTCTAAACAAATCCAAAATACTCTTGCGCTCTTGCTCGCCACTAGGTTTATTCGAAGCAGCGTCTTTATTGGCTTCCAATCCTAAACTGCTCACGCCTGCATTCTTGGTGAACTCGTCGTAAAACCACTCTCCGCCGCGGTTGACCACTCCTTCTGGTGCGGACACTTCGGCTGGTACGGTCCCTTTGAGCGCCGTTTGCATAAAGCCAATCCAGACAGGAAGGCTGAGGCCACCGCCCGTTTCGCGATCGCCGAGGCTCTTGGGACTGTCATAGCCAATCCACGTGATAGCTGTTACTGTGGCGTTATAGCCTGCAAACCAAGCGTCGTGTGAATCGTTGGTTGTACCCGTCTTGCCGTAAATATCATCACGCTTGAGCTGCACGCGCGCCTTAGCCGCTGTGCCCGACCTTGTCACCTCCTGCAACAAAGATGTCATAACAAACGCGTTGCGCGCATCAATAGCACGCTGCGATTCTTGAATCGCTTTAGGTGCAACCTCAACCAACGTCTTACCGCGCTCATCCGTAATTTTTTGAATCAGCCATGGCGTGGTTAAGTAACCACCATTGGCAAAAACCGAATAAGCCGATGCCATTTGCATAGGAGTCACGGAGCCTGCGCCAAGCGCCATCGTCAAATACGGCGGGTGCTTGTCTTCATCAAAACCGAACCGTGTGATCCACTCCTGAGCCGTTTTAGCACCCGTGGCTTGCAGCACGCGGATGGAGATCATGTTTTTGGATTGCGCAAGGCCTCGGCGCAACGTCATAGGGCCTTCAAACTTGCCATCGTAATTTTTAGGCTCCCACGCTTGCCCGCCCGTAACGCCTGCATCAAAAAAGAGCGGTGCATCATTCACGATAGTCGCTGGCGTAAACCCTCGCTCTAAAGCCGCCGAATAAATAAAAGGCTTAAAGCTAGAACCCGGCTGACGCCACGCTTGAGTCACGTGGTTGAATTTGCTCTTAGCAAAATCGAAACCGCCAACCAACGCTTGAATCGCGCCATCTTTTGGATTCATGGCCACAAACGCACCTTCGACTTCAGGCAATTGCGTAATGTCCCAGCCCTTCTTCGCGTTTTGAATCACACGAATCACTGCACCGCGTTTGATTTTTATTTTGGCACTCGCATTGGCTGCCAAACCAGACTGGGCGGGCTTTAGTCCATCGCCCACAATTTCAATCGTCTCGCCATTACTGCGTTCAGCGACAATTTTTTTAGGATTGACTTCTAACACGACCGCCGCATACACATCACCATTGTCAGGATGATCTTGCAAGGCTTCTAGTACGTCTTCAGCTAGTTGCTTTGGATCGTTTGAAAGATCCACAAACTCCTCAGGGCCACGGTACACCTGGCGGCGCTCGTAGTCCATGATGCCCGCCCGTAGCGATTTGTAAGCTGCAATTTGCTGCTCGGCTTTAATGGTGGTGTAGACGTTTAAACCGCGTGTGTAGGTCTGATCACCGTACTGAGCAAAAATCAATTGACGCGCCATTTCAGCCACGTACTCAGACGGCACTTCGGATGCAATGCCGCCTTGTTTGATTTGCAGCGACTCCTGTTTAGCAGCCTCCATTTGTGCCGTTGTAATAAAGCCCTGCCCCTCCATGCGCTCCAAAATATAGAGTTGACGCGATCTTGCGCGCTTAGGGTTACTGATGGGGTTGTACGCCGAAGGCGCTTTAGGAAGCCCGGCCAGCATGGCGGCTTCAGCAATCGTGATGTCCTTAATTGGTTTCCCAAAATATGCCTCAGAAGCAGCCGCAAAGCCATACGCCCTGTGGCCTAGAAAGATTTGATTCATGTAGATTTCAAGAATCTGATCCTTGCTAAGGCCCGCTTCTAACTTAAAGGTAAGCAGCAATTCATAAATTTTTCGCGTAAAAGTTTTTTCGGTGCTGAGGTAAACATTCCGCGCCACCTGCATCGTAATTGTCGAAGCGCCTTGGCTTTTAGCGCGCCAAAGATTAGCAAGACCCGCACGCATCACGCCAATGTAGTCCACGCCGCCATGCTCGTAAAAACGCGCATCTTCAATAGCAAGCACCGCGTCCTTCATAACCTTGGGCATGTCTTTAATGCGTGTCAAGTTGCGCCGCTCCTCGCCAAACTCACCAATGATCAAGCCTTCGCTTGAGTAAATACGCAGTGGCAATTTAGGGCGGTAATCCGATAGCTCGCTAATATCTGGCAAGTTAGGGTACGCCACCGCCAGTGCAATACACACAAAGAAGGCAAGCGCCGCTAGGCCAGCTGTAGCGAGACCTGCCAAGGTGATCGCCATGCGCGGCAGCCAACCTAGTGCATTGTATTTTTCACGTAATGATTGACGCTCGGCAAAGGTACTCATATTAGTAATTTAACCCCATCGCTGTACGCACATCCGTCATCGTCTCGCGCGCTGTGATGCGCGCGCGCTGTGTTCCCGCATCCACAATCTCACGCACAATTTTCAGATTCGCCACATACGGCGCTGCACGATCCAACATGGGTTGTTGCTCTTTCAAAATCGCATCAATCACAGGCTTCTTGCAAGTGAGGCAACCGAACTCGGCATTCTTACAGCCGTGATTCGCCCAGTCCTGCGTCGGTTTATCGGAATACACCAAATGAAATTGCCACACGGGGCATTTGTTTGGATCGCCTTTGTCGGTCAGTTTGACTCGTGCAGGGTCGGTCGGCATAGTGCGCACTTTTTGATCAATGCTCTTGGCATCCTCACGGATTGCAATCGAATTACCGTAACTCTTGCTCATCTTCTGCCCATCTAGTCCTGGCAGCTTGCTGGCTTTGGTGAGCAAAACTTGTGGCTCTGGCAAGATGGTTTTACCTGTACCTCTGAACCAACCTGTTAAGCGCTCGCGCTCGTCGCTGTTCAGCAGCGGCGTGCTGCCCACAAAGCCAAGCGCACCTTCCAAGGCTTTTTGGTCGCCTGTTTCTTGAAACGCCTTGCGCGATTTTTCTAAACGCTTGGCGGCATCTTTGCCGAGCTTCTCAAGCGTTGCCGCCAAGAGCGCTTCAAAGTTTGCCTCGCGTCCATACAGATGGTTGAAGCGCCGCGCGGCTTCGCGTGTCAGCTCCACATGACTGGCTTGGTCTTCGCCCACAGGCACGTACTTGGCCTTGTAAATCAAGATGTCAGCGGCTTGCAAAAGCGGATAACCCAAGAAACCATACGTCGATAAATCTTTATCTTTTAATTTTTCCTGCTGATCTTTGTAGGTCGGTACACGTTCCAGCCAGCTCATCGGCGTACCCATGGCGAGTAGCGTAAACAGTTCGGCGTGCTCAGGGATTCGGCTTTGCAAAAAGAGTGTGCACTTATCAGGATCGAGGCCGCACGCTAGCCAGTCAATCACCATCTCAAAGACGTATTTTTCCATCACATCACGGGACTCGTAATGCGTGGTCAGCGCGTGCCAGTCAGCCACAAAAAAATAGCACTCGTGCTGATGCTGCAGCTCCACCCAGTTTTTAATCGCACCGTGATAGTGACCCAAATGCAAAGCACCCGTGGGACGCATGCCTGACAAAACTCGTTCTTTGTTCATCTTTGTCATATCTCTAATTCGTTTTCGCTAAATACCGCAAAGGTGATAACACCAACTCTAAAAAATCATACGTCAAACCCATCACGGGCGACATCCAAATCGTATTGATGATGCCAGCAATCACCAAGCCCATCACAATAAAAAAGCCCCAAGGCTCAACACGCGAGACTTGATATGAATATGGGTAAGGTAAGAGTCCAACAAGAATACGTCCACCATCTAGCGGTGGCAGCGGAAAGAGGTTAAACGCAAACATCACGGCGTTCGTCAAAATACCTGCCTTACACATGGCAAAAAAGAACTTATCTTGCACGCCAACGATTAACAGCACATACAGCAAGATGCCCCAAAGCACCGCCTGTGCAAGGTTAGAGGCAGGCCCAGCCAGAGCCACCCACACCATATCGCGCTTGGGGTTGTGGAGTCGTCCAAAGTTCACAGGCACAGGCTTGGCATAGCCAAACAAGAACGCACCGCTGGTTGCAAAGTAGAGCAAGAGCGGCATCGCAATTGTGCCCATTGGGTCGATGTGTTTGAGTGGATTGAGCGTCACGCGCCCCAGAACATAGGCCGTGTTGTCGCCCAGCCGTAGGGCGGCGTAGCCATGCGCTGCTTCGTGCAGCGTAATCGCCAACAACACGGGCAAAGCGTAAATCAGAACGGTAGAGAGAATGTGGGTGAAATCCATAACTATTTAAGCAATCCTATCTTCCAAAAGTTCCCACACAGGCGTTAGCGAGCCCACCAAATCGGGCAATGTGCCAAGGTCAATGCGGCTTTCGTCTGGTGAGTGGAAATCACTCCCCTTTGAAGCCGCCAACTTAAATTCTTTAGCCATATCCGCGTAGATCACGTACTCGGCCTCAGAGTGACTGCCCGTGACCACTTCCACGCCGCGTCCACCAAAATTTTTAAAATCAGTAAACAGCGCGTACTCTTCGTTCGAGCTAAAACCGTAACGCCCCGGATGTGCAATCACCGCTTCGCCGCTTGCTTCCACTATCCACTTCACCGCGTCTTTGAGCTTCGCCCAGCGGTGCGGCACGAAACCTGGTTTGCCTTCGGTTAAGTATTTACGAAACACCGAGTTGGTATCAGGGCATACGCCACTTGCGACCAAATGCCGCGCAAAATGCGAGCGCGAAATCAAATCAGGATTGCCCACGTATTTGAGTGCGCCCTCAAACGCGCCTTTGATGCCCACTTTGGCGAGGCCATCCGACATCTCGTGCGCACGCTCCAAACGCCCGCCTCTGACGGAAGCCAAGCCCGCTATGAGCTGCGGGTTAGTTTCATCAAATCCAAGACCCACGATGTGAACGGTTTTATCGGCAAACGTCACCGAAATTTCCACGCCCGTCAGGTAATTCATGCCATTGGCTTTAGCAGCAGCGCGAGCTCGAGCGATTCCGCCCAGCTCGTCGTGATCGGTCAGTGCCCAGAGTTCCACGCCGTTTTTAGCAGCACGTTCGGCCACCGCTTCGGGCGTGAGCGTGCCGTCAGACACGACTGAGTGGCAATGCAAGTCAGCATTGATCAGATTGGATCTAGTGAGATTGGCAGTAGTCATACACTCATTATCGCGGGCGGACACCAAAAATAAGACGTGCTCATGGGTTTGGAAAACTGAAACAAACCATCCACCACGCCGTCGTCCAAACCCGCCATACGGCGCATTTGCGCCTCAAAGGCATCGAAAGATTTGCCAAACGCTGCAAACATCAAGCCCGAACTTTTGTCGCCCACTTGCTCACTGCGCCACGGCATTGAGCGGCGTAGTACAAAGGCTTCGGGGTCAAAGTCTTCCTGCGCTGTGCGCCGTACATGTGCCGAAGCAGGCGCACCCTCTAACTCTTCGTTATCTGATCGGCGGCGACCTATGGCGTGGTCTTGTTCATGCGTTGTCATGGCACCAAAGGCTTGCCAGTCGTGCTGCCAGCGCTGGATGGCTAAAAAACTAGAGCCATTTAAAACAGGATCCGCGCTTTGCAAAAAGGCCGCAGAGCGAGCCGCCGCGCCATGTGGATTTTCTGTGCCATCCTCATAGCCCGTGAGATCGCGTGCGGTTTTATCTTTGCCAAGGGTGTGCTTAAACGCCGCAACTGATTCGTGCAGCACAAAAGCATTTCTCAATTGCTTGATAAGCTTTTGCTCTAACAGCCTCAGTGCCTGTGCGTTATCACCGCGCAGCCAGAGCAAAAGCGCAGCAGGATGAGATGGAATCACGATTTTTGATGTTGTTCGCAAAGCTTCAAATTCACGCAAACTAGCTACCGCGTAACCCACAGCCCGCGCGGCCTCTAGGCCAATACCAACCACAACGTCCAACTGACGTGGCTTAGGGGCAAGGGTACTGAGCGCTAACCGAATATCCGCCGCACTTGCGCCACGCTTAAGGTCGAAAAAGACGTAACGACCAAAGCGCGGAACTTCGGCAAGAATGCCTGCTTGAAAATTAGCCAAGAACGACCTCACCCGTCACAATCTCACCTTTAAACGAATACGCCTTTGCAACCGTAATCGTCACATCGACCAGCTGCCCAATCAGGCGCGGGTTTCCAACAAAGCTCACCAAGCGATTGCATTCGGTGCGTCCCATCAATTGACCTTCTGATTTATTTGCGACGCTTTCAACCAAAACGCGCTGCACCGTGCCCAGTTTGCTCTCGGCAATCTTTTGCGCATTTGCTTCAATAGTCGCTTGCAAATGCTGCAAGCGTTTGAGCTTGACCTCGTGCGGCGTTGTGTCCTCTAAATTGGCCGCTGGCGTGCCTGGACGTGGGCTAAAAATGAAGCTGAAACTATTGTCAAAACCAATCTCGTTGATGAGATCCATCATCTTTTCAAAGTCCGCATCCGTCTCGCCCGGGAAGCCCACAATGAAGTCACTTGATATCGAAATGTCAGGGCGAATCGCACGCAACTTGCGAATCGAGCTTTTGAATTGCAGCGAGGTATAGCCGCGCTTCATTGCCATCAAAATACGATCTGAGCCATGCTGCACAGGCAAGTGCAAGTGGTTGACCAGCTTGGGGTTGCGCGCGTAGCAGTCAATCAAGCGCTGACCAAATTCATTAGGGTGACTGGTCGTGTAGCGGATGCGCTGAATAGCCTTCATTTCACCAATGCGGTCTAACAAATAAGCGAAGTCCACGATCTCGCTCGTTTCGTCGCCCTTGGCTAAATACCCGCGATAGCCGTTCACGTTTTGGCCAAGCAAATTGACCTCGATCACACCCTGCTTTGTCAGGTGCGTAATTTCCGCCATCACGTCATCAAACGGACGACTCACCTCTTCGCCGCGCGTGTAAGGCACGACGCAGTACGAGCAATATTTGGAACAGCCTTCCATGATCGACACAAACGCGGAAGCCCCGTCCACACGGGCAGGCGGCAAGTGATCGAACTTTTCAATCTCAGGGAACGTGATATCAACCTGCGGTTTGTTTTTAGCTTTCCGAGCGTTCAAAAGTTCGGGCAGACGGTGCAGCGTTTGCGGCCCGAACACCACATCCACGTAGGGCGCGCGCGCGATGATGGCCGCGCCCTCTTGGCTGGCGACGCAGCCGCCCACACCAATTTGCACGCCTTTGGCCTTGAGGTGCTTCACACGCCCCAAATCGCTAAAGACTTTCTCTTGCGCTTTTTCACGCACCGAGCAGGTGTTAAACAAAATGAGATCCGCCTCATCGACGTTATCGGTTTTGGTGTAACCCTCGGCACCGTGCATCACATCCACCATCTTGTCCGAGTCGTACTCGTTCATTTGGCAGCCGAATGTTTTGATAAATACTTTTTTAGAGGAAACGGGAAGTAGTTCTGGAGTCACGGGATTGCCTATCTGTGCATGCGTGTTGGGGGAAACAGCGATTATCCCAGACTCACCCTCTTGGATGGTGCTGATGCACAATTTGCTTCAAACGCTCCCTCGCCACATGCGTATAAATCGTCGTGGTCGTAATGTCCGCGTGGCCTAGCAGCAACTGCACCGCTCGCAAATCCGCACCGTGATTGAGCAAGTGCGTGGCAAAGGCATGACGCAAGGTGTGCGGCGAGAGTGGCGACGTGATGCCCGCCAGCAAGGCGTATTTTTTGATGATGTGCCAAAAGCCTTCCCGCGTCATGCTGCTCCCACGCGTGGTCACAAACAAATCGTCGGTAAGCTGCCCATTCAAAATTTCAGGCCGCGACTCTTTTAAATAGCGCTCAATCCACTGCGCAGCAATCTGCCCAAACGGCACAACGCGCTCTTTGCTGCCCTTGCCTGTGACGCGCAAAGCGTTGTCGTTCATGCTGACATAAAACGTCTTGAGGCTCACCAGTTCACTGACCCGCAGGCCGCATGCGTAAAGGAGTTCCAGCATGGCTCGGTCGCGCAGACCTAGTGGGGTATCGATGTTGGGCGCTTGAAGTAGCGACTCAACTTGTGCCTCCGAAAGTGTCTTGATGGCGCGTTGAAGTGCTTTGGCGCTGACCAGTTTGAGCGTCGGGTCTTGCGCCATGTGGCGCTCGCGCACTGCCCACCTAAAAAATCGTTTGAAGGCCGCTTGGCGGCGATTGGCAGTCGTGCTTTTTGTAGTCGCGTGTTTAGCGGCAAAGTAACCGTCAATATCTGCTTGTAGGGCTTGCTCTAGGCTACGTCCCTGCTGCATCAACCACGTGCCAAAAAGCTTGAGATCGCGCCGATAGGCCTCTAAAGTGTTTTTAGCTAAGCCCTCTTCTAGCCACAGCGCATCAATGAAGCTATCGACCAGAACAAGGGCGGCGGCGGGCATTAATCCAATTTCAATTTAGCAGTTTCCACTACTTTTTTGTACACCTCAAACTCCGCCTTCATTTGCGCTGCAAATTGCTCAGGCGTATTGGCAACTATCAACGAACCTGTATCTTCGATGCGTTTTTTGACAGCAGGATCTTCGACTGCCTTACGTACGCCTGCGCTAATTTTTTCGACCACTTCTTTAGGGAGGTTTTTAGGCCCATAAATACCATAATACGCCATACGGTTCACGGGCTCTAAACCCATCTCTTTAAACGTAGGCACGTTAGGCAGTACTGCTAAACGCATGGGCGCAGCCACCACAATTGGAATGAGCTTACCGTCTTTGATAAAGGGCAATGCCGAAGGAATGTTGTCAAAAACGACAGCTACCTGACCACCAACCGTATCGCGCAGCGCGGGACCAGCTCCAGAATAAGGGATATGCGTCAAAAACACACCCGCCAAGCCCTTAAAAAGCTCGGTTTGTAAGTGACCAATGCCGCCCACGCCAGAGGACGCATAGGAGTATTTGCCTGGATTCTTTTTTAATTCAGCAATAAAGCCTTTGTAGTCCCGTGCAGGAAAGCTTGGGTGAACAGCAATGACGTTAGGCGTTGCCGCAATATTAATAATCGGAGTGAAATCGGTGAGTGGGTTGTAAGGGGTTTTGGGGTTAATCGCAGGATTAGCCGCCGTTGTCGATACCGTGGCCATGCCAAGGTTATAGCCGTCTGGCGCTGCTCTGGAAGTCTCAGCCGCCCCGACCACCCCGCCGCCGCCAACCTTATTAATAATGATGACGGATTGCCCAAGCGACTTGCCTAGCGGCTCAGAAATCACACGCGCCACAATGTCTGTTGTTCCGCCCGGCGCAAAAGGTACTTGCAACGTAATGGGTTTGTTAGGGTAATTTTGCGCAAATGCACTGATGCCCACCAACGCGACCGTGCAAGCCAAAGTAAGTTTGATGTATCTCATTTGTAAATCCTGTCATTAAATGTTGAAAGATGATTCTAAGACTGCGGCGGCGCCACCGGGCTAAGTAGTTTCATCCACTTTTTAGCTGGTAATTCCCAGCGCGAATCAATGGCTTGGGCACGTTGCGCCAAAACCTCTCGCGATACATTCGGCGCAGTCCGAAATGCCATCACCACCGTATTACCCTCTCGCGTTGGTTTGAATGCCCACACGCAATCGGCACCAAAAACTTGTTTGATTTTTTCTAAGCTGGCTTTATAGCTGTTATCGCGACCAAACAAATTAACGGTCATCACACCCTCATCTGTCAGCACCGAGCGACAGTCAGCATAGAAGGAGGCGGAATCCATCACTGGAGCAGCGGCTTCATGATCATATAGATCGACGGCCAACGCATCAATAGCTCCTAGCCAGCGCGCAGATTTGATCTCATTGGCGGCATCCGCCAGCACAATTTGCAACCGATTATTGTCCGGTGGGAGTTTAAACCACTGCTGGCACATAGTGATTACTTTTGGGTTAATTTCTATTGCACTCGTCCGCATCCCCAAAATTTTGTAACAACACTTGGTAATAGCGGCAGCCCCGAGCCCTAGTTGCAAGGCTTGTCGATCTTTGACAGAAGTGCCGGGTACAAAAAGCAGCCATGCCATCATGCGCTGCACATACTCCAGTTCAATTTTGAATGGTGTTTTGATCGTCATCGTGCCTTGCACCCATGGCGTATCAAGATGCAAGCAGCGCACACCATCCCATTCGCTTAGACTGACATTAGGGAATTTTTTAACGACCATTTTTGGGGTATTTTTTTAAAATTTGCACACTAAAAGCCTATAATCTAGGGTGCCAATTTTGTATACACACCCTTACATGCTCCGACATTTCCTTTCGCGCCGCATCCTCGCTTTTGTTAGAGCGTACGCTTATGCGTTGGCTCTTGGCATCAGTTTGAGCTCAAACGCGATTGCACAAAATAACGAAATCGACCAAATTGCCAAGGCGAACGATTTTGTCTCTAATCGTAACTGGTCGGCTGCTGAGGCAATCCTAATTCCTCTGACGCAAAGCCAACCGAAAAACCCTTTCATTTTTTACGATCTTGCGCAAGTCTACGAAAACACCAACCGTGTGGATTTGGCAAAGCAAATTTATCAAGGACTCACCAACACACTGAGTGCTGACTCCAATCAATACACGGTAGTTGTCCGTGCGCCCTACGCTAGTCGATTGGTAAGTTTGGTGTCCCTTGCGCAAGCCAAACTCGATGCCATTAACGCCAGACCAGCTATCGTGCCGCAGCGCATAGCCACCATTCCGCCATCGTCATTGACGACAACCGCCATATCAGCAACGTCAACCACGACCAAACAAACCAGCCGTTCGCAATCTTTGAGAGAAAACCATTCGACGGTAAGCGTAGCCATGAAAAGTTGGGCAACAGCGTGGGCAAACAAAAATTTAACAAGCTATTACGCTAGCTATACGCCTGATTTTCGCGGCGAGATGGCCACACGGGCAGCATGGGAAAATAAACGCCGAGAGGCGATTGATCGTGAAACTAATATTGAAATTAATTTCAAAAATCTTGAAATAACAAGTCTGTCACCCACCAGTGTTCAAGCTCGGTTTTTACAGTCCTATTTTTCTGACAACCAAAGCAGCAAAGCTCGCAAGACTTTGCTCTTCACATTAAGTAATGGCCGCTGGCTCATCGAGCGCGAAACAACTAAGTAATGACGATAGGAATCAACCGAATATGACAACTCACTCAAGACTCTTGCAAGCGCTGTGTACAACCTTAATTTCGAGCGTAACTGCTCTGCTACTAAACAGCACTGCCCTTGGACAAAGCCGAACGCCTGATGTGCCACTGACACCTTTGGGCGAGGCACAAGCAGCGCTGGAGAGGCGCGACTGGGCTAGTGCAGAGACGTTGCTTAATCCACTACTCAAAGTTGAACCAAAAAACCCATTTGCTTATTTTGAAATGGCGCAGTTGTATGAAAATACCAACCGCATACAGGCTGCAAAAAATATTTACCAAGCGATTGCCGCTATTCCAGAAGCGGAAAAATCAAACTTCGTGGTCATCGCAATCAAAGACAATAAAAAATATATGGTCTTGCTACCAAATTTGGCGCAAGAAAGATTAGATGCTCTCAATAAGGCGGCTCCAACAGCAGCGGTCACCTCACCAGCAAACCTTACTGCGCGCTCGACTGCACCAGTCGCGGTGGCTCCCACGACTTCAGCCGCCCCCATATCATCCCCCTCCACTGTCGAGAACGCGCCTCCTGTTGTGGCTATGCGCCAATGGCAGGCGGCATGGCAATCTAAACAGTTAGCTGCGTACTTTGCCAGCTATGTTTCTGGCTTTAAAGGTGATACGGCAACGTCGGGGGCTTGGCAAAAGGCAAGAGCTCAGCGTATCAACACTAAAAGCAAAATTTCTATCAATGCCTACGATATCGCCTTGACACCCTTAGATGCAAAGCAAGTGCAACTAGACTTCACCCAAGCCTATGTGTCCAACTCTTTTGTTGACATCACTCGCAAAACCTTGGTCATGATCAACAGCAATGGGCGTTGGCTCATCACAAAAGAAACGACCAAATAGCTGTTTGACGTTGCACGTGGTTTGCGCTGCAACAGTGGATGCATCTGCACCACGTAAACCCGCCAAAACTGCGCCAATCCGAGGTAACTCGATTGGCGTATTTTTTTGCGCAATTTTTCCTTGCATTCGGTCATCAGCCGTGGCATACAACCACTGCGGCGGAATGTCTGGTGCGTCAGTCTCCAGCACAATAGACGTGAGTGGTAACTCGGTCGCTAGTCGTCTAATTTGCAGTGAGCGCTCATAGGTCAGCGTTCCGCCAAAGCCCAGCTTGAAACCTAAGTCGATAAAGCTTTGTGCTTGCTGCAAGCTGCCGTTAAAAGCATGTGCAATACCGCCACGGAGCACGCGGCCTTCTGGCCTGTAGGGCTTATCCCGCAAGCCTTTCAAGAGCATATCGGCACTCCTGCGCACATGCAAAATCACGGGTAGATCAAAGCGTTTAGCAAGCTTGAGCTGCGCCGTATAAAAATGCCATTGTTTCTCGCGCATCTGGGGAGTGCAAAGCTCGGGGACGAAGTAATCAAGTCCTATTTCACCTACTGCAATCAAACGCTTATCGCCTTGCAGTCGCTCAAGTTCTGACTCCAAAAAAACCAAATCATCGTCATTCGCTTTTGGCACATAGAGTGGATGAATTCCCAGCGCATACACATCGCCGTGCTTGTGTGCAAGTGCTCTCACTGTTTCAAAATTAGCGCGTTCCACAGCTGGAATC
>JANPAS010000099.1:0-1777 GCA_031430035.1 Comamonadaceae bacterium
TTGCCGAAGAATACAAAAAGATTTTGCTGGTCGAGCCTGCGGTCGCAGACTCCATTACAGGTGACAAGTGGAACAAATACATTTTCCGCACAGGGCGCAATAGTTCGCAAGACGCGATCTCTAACGCTGTTGCACTCGACAAAGCGGGCATCACCATTGCCACGATGGCACAAGACTCAGCTTTTGGTCGCGATGGCGTGAAGGCGTTCCGCGAGTCCATCAAAAAAGCCAAGCTGGTGCACGAGGAATATTTGCCACCAGCAACGTCCGACTTCACCGCAGGTGGTCAACGCTTGATTGATAAGCTCAAAGGCCTGCCAGGTCGCAAAGTCATCTTCATCATTTGGGCGGGCGGCAATCCGTTCAAGATTGCAGATATGGATTTGAAGCGCCATGGCATTGAGATTGCAACGGGCGGTAACATCCTCCCAGCCATGGTCGCGTACAAGCAGTTCCCGGGTATGGAAGGCGCGGCGTACTACTACTTTGGCATGCCCAAAAATACGATCAACGATGCAATGGTTTCGCGCCATTACAGCCAGTTCAAATCGCCGCCCGATTTCTTTACAGCAGGCGGTTTCTCGGCTGCGATGGCCGTCGTGACGGCACTGAAAAAAACCAAAGGCGATGCGACGGCTACTGCGCTCATTCCCGCGATGGAAGGCATGTCGTTTGACACACCCAAGGGCAAGATGACCTTCCGCAAAGAAGACCACCAAGCTATGCAAAGCATGTACCACTTTAAGATCAAAGTTGATCCAGCGTTTGCTTGGGGCGTGCCAGAACTCGTGCGCGAGATCAAGCCTGAAGAGATGAATGTGCCGATTAGGAATAAGCGTTAATTGATCGTCATTCCCGCGAAGGCGGGAATCCACACGCGCATGTTAGGAACTCAAAATCTCACTGTCCGCTTCGGCGGTCATGTGGCGGTAGATCACGTCAGCTGTGCCTTTGCGGCAGGTACGCTGACTGCGATCGTGGGCCCTAACGGTGCGGGTAAGACGACTTATTTCAATTTAATCTCTGGGCAAATCGCGGCGACCGAGGGCGATGTTTTGCTGAATGGGCAAAGCCTGCGTGGCATGTCAGCGTCCGCCAGAACCCGCGCTGGGCTGGGCCGTGCGTTTCAACTGACGAATCTTTTTCCCAATCTATCCGTGCTTGAAAACGTGAGACTTGCCGTGCAGGCAGCGCGAAGTGGCAAGCATCTGCGTGGGCTGAATCTGTGGTCGATTTGGAGTGACCACAAGGCGCTCACTAGGCGAGCCATCGAGGTGCTAGAAGCCGTGGCCATGATTGAGCAGCAGGATAAATTGGTTGCGAGTCTTCCACATGGCGATCAGCGCAAATTGGAAGTGGCTTTGCTGATGGCGCTGGATCCGTTGGTCTTTATGTTTGACGAACCCACCGCAGGCATGAGCGCCGACGAAGCGCCCGTCATTCTGGATTTGATTCGTCAATTGAAGCAGGATAAAAGCAAGACGATTTTGCTGGTCGAGCACAAGATGGATGTGGTGCGCGAATTAGCAGATCGCATCATCGTGCTGCACAACGGGCAACTAGTGGCGGATGGCGAGCCAGGAGCGGTCATTGCCTTACCTGTGGTGCAAGAAGCGTATTTGGGGATTGCACCTAAAGAGGTGGCGCCATGAGTCTGCTCACTCTCTCAGGCGTTCACACCCACATCGGCAGTTATCACATCTTGCATGGCGTGGATTTGGTCGTGCCACGTGGTGAATTGACGCTCTTGCTCGGTCGCAACGGTGCGGGTAAAACG
>JANPAS010000100.1:0-4104 GCA_031430035.1 Comamonadaceae bacterium
AGAAAAAGCGAAAGCTACGGCGGCAGAGCTATTACGAATTAATCCTGAATTCAAAATGTCAAGTCTGCAGCAACGCACAATTGCTCCCAAGTTTTGGGACAGTAAAGTGCTGCTAATGGCTAAACAAGCTGGCTTACCTGAATAGTTAGCACATCCACTCAAACCGCTGTTCGCGCGTCACGTCGCAGCGTCGCAAGGCCAATTCCCACCGCATCAAACCCGCCATCGACGGCCAGCACTTGCCCCGTGATGTAGCTGGCCTTGTCGCTGCATAAAAAGAAAATACTCTCAGCGAGCTCTTCCTCTAGCCCGTAGCGATTGAGTGGAATCGCATCGTGGTAATCCGCTCGAATCTCTTTAGAGTGCACAGCTTTCGCCATCGCCGTATCCACGGGTCCTGGCGCAACGGCGTTCACGCGAATACCCAGCTCGCCAAACTCTGCAGCTTGCTGTTTCGTCAAGTGCGCGAGCGCCGCTTTGCTAGTGCCATAGGCCACGCGTAAGGTAGAGGCACGCAGTCCAGAAATCGACGTGATGTTGACAATCGCACCTCCTCCAGTTTTTTGCATGATGCCTGCCGCCGCTTGCGTACAAATAAACGGCCCTGTCAGGTTGACGGCGAGCACGCGATTCCACTCCTCAAACGTAGTGTCCAAAATAGATTTGAAGATGGCAATGCCTGCGTTGTTAACGAGTGCATCTAACCTTCCGAAATGCTTCTCCATTTTTGCGAACGTTGCCGTCACTTGCGCGGGATCGGACACATCACAAACAAGCGCTAATGTGCGCTCTGGCTCGCAAAGCCCATCCACAGCGGCCACTAGCAATTTGCCCTCAATATCCAGCAAAGCAACCGACCAACCTTCTGCTAAAAATCGTTTGGCTGTTGCCAGCCCAATGCCACGTGCCGCGCCAGTGATGAGTGCAACTTTTGATGTGTTCATATCTTTTCTTTAAATAAAATTTAATACTCGAGAACCACAGCGAGTCAGTAGGCAGACCGATTTTCAACGGCTCGCACAGCTTCCAATAGAGGCATCACTTCAATACCCTCTTTCATGGGATAGCACATATCGACAGGGGCGACAAGGATTTTTCGTGTCGCTTTTAGGTCTTTTGCTGCCTCGTAAAAACCACGCGACACGCTAGGCGCGGAGGAGCGCTTGATCTCGAAGACCCATGTCTCGCCTCTAGGCCAATCAATGAGGACATCGCACTCGGCGCCATGCGATGTTCGATAAAAATAGACACAATTTCGCGGCGCTACCGCAATCAATTGTTCAATGACATACCCCTCCCAACTCTGCCCCGCTATCGGGTGTGAAAGCACTGCCTCTAATGAATGAAGTTCAAGGAGTGAATGCAGCAATCCACTATCACGAACGTAGACCTTAGGCGTTCGCACCAACCGCTTACCTAGGTTATTGCTCCAAGGTGGCAGGCGACGCACCAGCATCAAATCGCACAGCACATCAATGTAGCGCGTCACTGTTTGCCCAGCAATAGATAACGCACTGGCCAATTGCGATTGATTGAGCATTTGCCCTTGGTTGTGCGCCAGCATCGTCCACAAGCGGCGCAGCGTCGTGGCAGGAATACGGACACCTAGCGCAGGAATATCACGCTCTAAGTAGCTCGTGATAAATGCTTCGCGCCACTGCTGGCTATTTTTGGCATTCTTTGCCAGATAAGACATAGGAAAGCCACCGCGAATCCACAAATGATTTTGTTGCGCAAGCGGATTCATTGGTTCGGCGTTACCCAACCAAAACTCTCGCTCTTGAAATGGTCTCAGCTCCAAGGTGACGACGCGGCCTGCTAAGCTTTCTGATGTCTGCTTCAATAACGCGCCCGAGGCAGAGCCTAAAAGCAAAAACTGTCCCGTTCGCTCACCGCCCATGATGCGCTCGTCAATCACACCGCGCAGGGTCGCAAACAATTCAGGTATGCGCTGCACCTCATCCAGCACAACCAAACGATTGTGGTGTGCGGCAAGAAATCCCTCCAAGTCTTCAATCTGCTGGCGATCTTTTGCTAACTCTAAATCAAGATAAACCGCTTTATTTTTTTGCGATTGATTGATGTGTTTAACCCATTGCCGCGCCAGCGTTGTCTTGCCGACTTGCCGAGGACCCAGCAGCGTGACAGCAGGAAACTCGCCAATTAACTCACCCAGCGCAGGAGCGATGTCACGATAAATAGGATTAGTAGCTTCAAACATTCGTGTAATTTTAACATTAAATTATTAAATTACACGGTTAAATTTAATTAAAATCCTGCAATAACCCCATCACTACGCGGATCGGCAGCACCCAAATACAAGCCATCTGGTTGCCGCACAATCGCGCCCGCATGACCCATGGTGTCGCTATAACCATCGAGTACCTCTACGTCGTGACCCGCGTCCCGCAAGGCTTGCAGGGCTTTTGCATCTGTGCGATTTTCAAATTTGAGCGTGGTCGATTCTTGCCCCCATGTCTTGCCGAGCAGCCATCTTGGTGCGCTCACCGCTGCTTGCAGCGTCTGCCCAAACATGGCGTAGCGGCTAAAGACGGCGGACTGGCTTTGCGGCTGGCCGTCGCCGCCCATATTGCCGTAGACCATCGTTCTGCCATCGTCAAATCTGGCGTGCGCGGGGTTCAGCGTATGGAATGGTTTTTTATGCGGCACAAGCGCCATGTGTGAGGCAGAGTCAAGCAAGAAACTCGACCCACGGTTCTGCCAGCCTACGCCTGTGTCGCTCAAAACGACACCCGAACCAAACTCCCAGTACACGCTTTGGATGTAGCTGACCATGCGCCCTGCGCTGTCCGCCGTACCCATCCAAATGGTGTCGCCGTGAATGGTTTTTTCTGGCCAAGGTAACGCTTTTTTCATGTCAACGGCATTGACACATTGGTCGATGAAGTCATCCGTCAAAAACTGCTCGGGGCTCACGCCGCGCTCGCTCATGGTCACTGGATCAGCCACATGACGATTGCGCACTTTGAACGCTTGCTTGGTCGCCTCCACAATGGCGTGCAAATACTCGAAGCCCTCAGCTTCACGGATGTTGTGCCGAATTCGTAAGCGATCGAAGATCGCCAAAATCATGAGCGATGCGATCCCTTGCGTAGGCGGCGTCATGTTGTAAAGCGTTGCGCCCGTCACTTTCACTGACAGCGGTTTGACGCTTTGTGCGCGGTGTGCGTGGAAATCTGCAAGGCGCAGCGGCGAACCAAGTTTCTCTAATTGCGCTGCATTAGATGCCGCAATATCGCCACGGTAAAAATCGTCTAACCCCTTGTCTGACAAGGCTTGTAGCGTGTTACCTAACGCCGTGTACGTGCGCAGCGTATTGACGAGCGGCACTTGATGCCCATAGGTGTCATCATTTAAAAACTGCTCAGCAAAGCCGGGCTGTGTTCCTAGCTCTGGCAAAAACTTGGTCGTGAAATTGACTTGGCTTTGCGTAACGGGGGCGCCATTTTTCGCGTAGTACACCGCGTCCTGCAAAAGGCGAGAAACGGGCAACTTACCACCCATACGGGTTGAATGAACGAGCGCTTCTTGCCAGCCCGAAATCGCGCCAGCCACCGTATTAGCCGCCAGCGGTCCACGGCCTGGAATGACCGTGCCGTCAATCCCTTGCTCGCGATACCAATCCATCGAGGCAAGGCCTGCGGCGCGTCCGCAAGCATCAATCGCAACGGGTTCAAAGCCTGGCTCAGAGATGATCCAAAAGCCATCGCCGCCAATCGAGTTCATGTGGGGATAGACGACCGCAATGGTGGATGCAGCGGCGACCATCGCCTCTATGGCATTGCCGCCTTCACGCAAAACAGAAGCGGCGGCTGACGTTGCCAAATGGTGCGGCGCTGTGACCATGCCGCGTGGGGAAGTGAGTGTTTGACGCATAAATTAATTCCCAATTGATTTGGCTATGCCCAGCAGGGCTTTACTGTAAGCCTCCATCGGCACCCGAACAATACCAGCGCCAATTTGCCCGACGCCCGCCTCGCGGTGCGCAATGCCTGTGGTGACCACTGGGCGAATACCTGTGTCCACGACCTTGCGCACATCGATGCCGCACGGTGCGCCTGCAAAATCTAGCGCAGGCAGCGA
>JANPAS010000101.1:0-20677 GCA_031430035.1 Comamonadaceae bacterium
AACGGGGCAATCGCCGTCCATGGAAGCGCTCACCATTGTTGCGCCGCTAGGCTTTGATGTGACGACGGTTGCTGTGGTCGAGCGGCTTGATCCCGCCCGCACGGTTGGCATTGACATGCTGATTGACGACAAAGAGACCAAGCGCCGCGTATTGGCGACCAACCCGATGACTCGCCCCGATATGCGCGACGCGGCGCATGCACTCTTTGCCAGCGATGGCAAAGCGGTCAGTGTGATCCGCGATAGCGCAGGTTTTGTCACGCAACGTGTGGTCGCCACCATCATCAACATCGCCACCGACATGTGCCAGCAAAGCGTATGTTCGCCGCAAGACTTGGAATTAGCCGTCACGCTGGGGCTGGGCTATCCTCGCGGTCCGCTGGCGATGGGCAACCACTATGGCCCGACCAACGTGCTGGAAGTGCTATTCAACATGCAAACGGTGTACGGCGACCCACGCTATCGTCCAAGCCCGTGGCTACGTAGGCGCGGAGCATTGGGTCTTAGTTTGCTGCAAGGAGAATAGTTTGACGGCGCAGCTTAAAACTTCGGCCGAGGGACAGACACTCATCCTGACGATCAGCAACCCCGAGATGCGTAATGCGCTTGGGCCTGAGATCTATGCAGCAGGCATCGAAGCCTTAAACGCAGCTGAAAACAACCCCGATCTCCGCTCGGTCATCATCACAGGCGAAGGTGCTAATTTTTGCGCAGGTGGCAATTTAAATCGCTTACTAGCCAATCGTCAGCAGCTACCCGAAGTGCAACACCAAAGCATTGAAGGCTTGCACGGCTTTATCGAATGCATTCGCACCTATCCCAAGCCCGTGATTGCGGCAGTTGAGGGTGCAGCGGCTGGAGCAGGCTTCTCGCTGGCACTGGCTTGTGATTTATTGGTAGCGGCTAGGAACAGCATCTTTGTGATGTCGTACAGCGCGGTGGGGCTTTCACCCGACGGCGGTGGAAGCTGGCAGTTGGCGCAAAAACTACCTGCCAATTTAGCAATGGAGTGGATGTTGACATCAGAGCGCCAAACGGCAGATCGACTCCATCAGCTAGGCCTTGTTAATCGCTTAGCTGACGCAGGTGATGTCCTGCAAGCCTCGCTGATATTGGCTTCCAGCCTGAATGCGCGTGCCCCCAACGTGATGACCAGCATCAAAGAATTGACTCAGTCGGCACAAACAAACGATTTGCATACGCAATTGGACAATGAGCGCGTACACTTTGTCAAAAATTTGCATCACATTAATGCCCAAGAGGGGATTGAGGCATTTTTAAATAAACGCACGCCCCATTACAAAGATTAAATCTAAGAACTCAACCACTATGCGCCGCGAAATTTTAGATTTTGACGAAGACACTCAAGAACCCATCATCACGCCAGAGGAGCGTGCGGCCATTAATGCTGGGCGCTGGTTTTCCTCGCTATCCCCATCCATTCGGCACGATATTTTGCGCTGCATCACCGTCAAGCGGTTTCATGATGGCGATTTAATTTGGGCCAGGGGTGAACCACCAACCGATTGGACGGCTTGCGCAAAAGGTGCGGCTCGCGTGAGCTCGACTTCTTTAACGACTGGTAAGCAAATTATTTTCGCCTACCTAGAGCCTGGCATTTGGTTTGGCGATACCTCTTTGTTTGATGGTGACAAACGTACACACGATGTCTACGCACACGGCAACACCACGATGGTGTATGTCAGCAAAGCAGATTTTAAAAAAATACTCGCCACGCATACTGATTTCTCTGAAGCCTTACTCCGTTCCCAGTCAAGGCGAATCAGGCAACTCTACGGCTTGATTGAAGACCTCAATACATTGCCGCTGCGATCCCGTCTTGCTAAGCAACTCTTGCATTTGAAGCGCAGCTACGGCGTGCCCGCACTCAATCATCCAGGCGAGTTCCGCATCAGTCTGCACTTGGCGCAAGAAGAATTAGCGCAACTCTTGGGTGCATCGCGGCAGCGTGTCAATCAAGAATTGAAGAGTATGGAGCGCGAAGAAGCCATTCGTATTGAACCGGGTGGTCTTGTGATCCGAAATCGTGATTTACTGCTTCAAATCAGTACAGAAATTCATCCTGTTTAACGCCCCTCTTGCTATGGACTACAACCAATTTGTTGGCACACGCGCTGTCTCCGAACAACACAAGATTGACGAGGCTGTGCTCACGGCATGGATGCAAGAGCACATCAAAGGTTTTGCTGGGCCACTCACCGTTGAAATGTTCAAAGGTGGGCAATCCAATCCGACCTACAAACTCATCACGCCAAATCGTAGCTACGTGATGCGTGCAAGCCTGGCCCTGCCGCCAAGCTCCTGCCTTCAGCCCATGCGATTGAACGCGAATTTGCCGTGATGCGTGGCCTCTACGGCACGGATGTGCCCGTACCCGAAATGCTGGCGCTGTGCGAAGACGAGTCGGTGATTGGCCGCGCTTTCTTCATCATGGAATTTATGCAAGGTCGCATCTTGTGGGACCAAGCGCTGCCCGACATGAGCCTGCACGCTCGCGGTGAAATTTATATGGAGATGAACCGCGTGCAAGCGGCCTTGCATAGCGTGAAATTTGCAGACCGTGGCCTTGCCAACTATGGCAAGCCAGGCAATTATTTTGCGCGGTCAATCGGTCGCTGGACAAAGCAATATCTGGCGTCCATCACACAGCCCATTGAGGCAATGGACAAGCTGATCGAGTGGCTACCTGCCAATATGCCCGAAACCGCTAAGGACGAATCACTGGTCTCCATCGTGCACGGCGACTATCGCTTAGACAACATGATGTTCCACCCCACCGAGAACCGCGTGATTGCCGTGCTGGACTGGGAGCTCTCCACGCTGGGGCATCCGCTCGCAGACTTTAGCTATCACTGCATGGCATGGCATATCCCACCTGGCGCATTCCGCGGCATCGGTGGGCTCGATCACCAAGCGCTTGGCATTCCGTCCGAGGACGAGTACATCACCAAGTATTGCCAGCGCACGGGCTATTTCACACCTGCAGCTTTGAGGGCAGACTGGAACTTTTACCTAGCCTACAACCTCTTCCGCTTAGCGAGCATTTTGCAAGGCATCGCCAAGCGCGTGGAAATGGGTACAGCCTCCAGCGCTCAAGCCGTTAACTCGGCACGAGGCGCGAGGCCGCTAGCCGAGATGGGCTGGGCGTTTGCGCAGAGCGCGTAATCTAAGGGGTGATTAGCGGACGAGTTCGGTATCGCTTAATTTAGCCAGCGCTTTGTCAAACGTAGCGAGCGGTGTGTGACCAGCAGCTCTGGCAATTGCCAGTACTAAACAATCCGAAAAACCTAGCTTAGGCTTGCGCTTAAATTCTGTAAGCGCATCTTCGACGACATCGGAGTCTTCAAGGACCAGTGACTCATGCGTCAACAAGTTTTTTATAAGTAACGCAAGCTGAGCAGGTGATCGATCGTAAATCCGCTTAGTCACCCACATTGCCTCTGCAAGCACGACATGCGAAACCCAGCCGCCCTCTTCGATCGTAGCGGCGGCAGCTTTGTACTGACCCGCATCATCTTGAATCATGACGCGGATCAAAACATTGGTATCAACGGCGAACATATTTCTCTTGAATGTAAAGACCGATACCTTCTTTTAGCTCGGCAAGTGTTTTGGGCTTAGCCAATACTTCATCACCAAACAAAGCGGCACGTAAATCCTCATTTGTGGTTCGCGTTTGCCGCTCTACGCTAACTTTATTGCCATCAATTGACCAACGAATCGTTGCGCCAGGCTTAACTCCCAGCGCTGAACGAACAGCGGCAGGGATGGACACTTGACCTTGCGATGTGAGTTTGCTTTGAATTTCTAACATGCGGTGATCCTATCACATTACCGCGGTAATGCAATTTTCAAATCTCAAGCAAACTGAAACTCACCTGGTGCTTGAATCGGATCAACCGTCACGTGGATCGTGCTCTTGGGCTCAAACTTTCCCTCTAGCAAAAGCTTAGCCAGTGAGTTCTCTAAGCGCTGTGCAATCGCACGTTTGAGCGGCCTTGCGCCAAACACGGGATCAAAGCCGACCTTCGCCAGTTCGGCAATCGCTGCGTCCGATACCTCAAGCGTATAGTCCATCTTGGCAAGGCGCTCCACCAGTGTTTGCAATTGAATTTTGGCAATCGCGCCAATGTTGGCGGCATCCAAGCCATGGAACACCACGGTCTCGTCGATACGATTTAAAAACTCGGGACGCATGTATTTTTTAAGCTCTTCAAACACTGCTTCTTTAATCGCCTCGGCATCTTGGCCCACCATATCTTGAATGATGCGCGAGCCCATGTTGCTGGTCATCACAATCACGGTGTTTTTAAAGTCCACAGTGCGGCCTTGTCCATCAGTGAGCCTGCCATCGTCCAGCACTTGAAGCAAAACGTTGAACACATCAGGGTGTGCTTTTTCAATCTCGTCAAACAATACCACGCTGTAAGGCTTGCGGCGCACAGCTTCCGTGAGGTAACAGCCCTCGTCGTAGCCCACATAGCCTGGGTGCGCACCAATCATGCGGCTCACCGAGTGCTTCTCCATAATCTCGCTCATGTCGATGCGAATGAGGTGATCCGCGCTGTCAAACATAAAGCTTGCCAACGTTTTGCACAGCTCGGTTTTACCCACGCCTGTGGGGCCTAAAAAGAGGAATGAACCTGTGGGCTTGTTTGGATCGGACAGACCCGAGCGCGAACGACGAATCGCGTTCGCTACCGCTGCAATCGCCTCGTCTTGCCCGACCACACGTTCGTGCAATTTGGTCTCCATGTGTAAGAGCTTTTCGCGCTCACCTTGCAGCATTTTGGAGACAGGAATGCCTGTGGCACGGCTCACCACTTCAGCAATTTCCTCTGCACCCACTTGTGTGCGCAAGAGCCGTGGCTTGCTTGCCGAAGCGCCTTTTTTCGCCTTGGATTCTTTATCCTGTGCGGCTTTCCATTGCTTTTCTAGCTCAGGCAGTTTGCCGTACTGCAACTCGGCTACTTTGTTGAAATCGCCCTTACGCGTGAACTCTTCAATTTGAAATTTAATCTTGTCGATGCTCTCTTTTACCTGCGCACCGCCCTGTGCTTGCGCTTTTTCAGCTTGCCAAATTTCATCGTAATCAGCGATTTCTTTCTGCAACGTGATGATCTCTTCCTCGATCAATTCAAAACGTTTTTTAGAAGAATCGTCCTTCTCACGACGCACCGCTTCGCGCTCAATTTTGAGCTGAATCAAACGCCTATCTAACTTGTCCATCACTTCGGGCTTGGAGTCGATTTCAATCTTGATTTTGGCTGCGGCCTCGTCAATCAAATCAATCGCTTTATCAGGCAAGAATCGGTCCGTGATGTACCGATGCGAGAGCTCTGCCGCCGCCACAATAGCAGGGTCGGTAATCTCCACGCCGTGATGTACTTCGTATTTTTCTTGAAGACCTCTAAGAATCGCGATAGTTGCTTCAACGCTTGGCTCTTCGACCAAAATCTTTTGAAAACGTCGCTCTAGCGCCGCATCTTTTTCAATGTATTTACGGTACTCGGAGAGCGTTGTTGCACCCACGCAGTGCAGCTCGCCGCGTGCTAGCGCTGGCTTGAGCATATTGCCCGCATCCATGGCGCCCTCGGCCTTACCTGCACCTACCATGGTGTGCAGCTCGTCAATAAACACAATGGTTTGACCTTCGTCTTTGGCGAGTTCATGCAGCACGGATTTGAGGCGTTCTTCAAACTCGCCGCGAAACTTTGCGCCTGCCAGCAGAGCCGCCATATCCAGCGACAGCACACGTTTACCTTTGAGCGAATCGGGCACTTCGCCTGCCACAATACGCTGCGCCAAACCTTCCACAATCGCGGTTTTACCCACGCCTGGCTCGCCAATCAACACAGGATTATTTTTGGTACGGCGCTGCAAAATTTGAATCGTGCGGCGGATTTCGTCGTCACGCCCAATCACAGGATCCAGCTTGCCAAGGCGTGCGCGTTCGGTCAAATCTAAACAGTATTTTTTAAGTGATTCGCGTTGGCCTTCAGCATCAGCGCTTTTCACGCCCTCGCCTCCGCGCACGGCGCTAATGGCTGCATCCAAGCTCTTCCTCGTCAGACCCTTGCTACGCAAGGCTTGCGCGAAATCACTCTTGCTATCGCAGAGCGCCCACAAAAACATCTCAGACGCCACAAACTCATCGCCGCGCTTGATGGACTCTTTTTCTGCCGCCTGCAAAAGGCTGCCCAAATCACGACTCGGCTGCACTTGCTCGCCGCCCGACACGCTGGGCAATTTGGCCATAGTCGATTCGCAAATGGCAATCAAGCTAGATGGATTCACGCCCGCCCGCTGCAGCAGGCTTTGCGGGCCATCGTCTTGGCGCAGCATCGCCAAGAGCAAATGCGCAGGCTCAATGTAGGCATGGTCGTTGCCATTGGCCAAGCTTTGTGCATCTGCCAATGATTCCTGAAATTTAGTGGTGAGTTTGTCGATTCGCATAGAGAGCCCCTTGGAACAGTATGCAACTCAAATGAGGCATTTATCTAACTTTTCAAGTGCGCCAAAACACCCTCGGCGGCTCGCTTGCCACTCGCCAAACAGGCGGTGAGCAAATATCCACCCGTAGGCGCTTCCCAATCCAACATTTCGCCTGCGCAAAACACGTTAGATACCTGCTTCAGCATAAGTCCCTCCGTTACAGATTCAAAACGAACGCCGCCAGCCGTGCTAATCGCCTCGTCAATCGGCCTCGTGCGCCCGAGCCTTATCGGTAGGGCTTTGCAGGCCGTGGCAAGCTGCAAAGCACTGTTCATCTGGTCTTTGGGCAATAGCTCGTGCAAGAGCCCCATTTTTACTCCCTCCAGCCCAAGACGGCTTTTTAAATGACTCGATAAGGACTTCGAGCCACGCGGATGTTCTATCTCGCGTTGCACCCGTTCTAAAGAGAAGTCAGGCAGTAAATCAAGATGAAATATGGCGCTGCCATTCGCTGCCATTTCGTCGCGTAATTGGCTGGACAGCGCATAAATCAAACTACCCTCCACACCTGTTTCGGTGATGATGAATTCGCCCTTGCGCCACCCAAAGTTCGAGGTTGTGTTCGATATTTTGATAGCAACCGTTTTGAGTGGTTGACCCGCAAAGCGTGATTTGAAATGCTCGCTCCAAGGCGCAAGCGCATCAAACCCGCAATTCGATGGCACAAGCGGCGCGACATCCACGCCGCGTGCTTTTAACATTTCAGCCCAAGCGCCATCCGAGCCAAGACGCTTCCAGCTTGCACCGCCCAGCGCCAAAATGACACTGCTGCAAGCCACGCTGATTGTGCCTTGTGGAGCATCAAACACAAGTTCACCGCCTTCATTCCAATCCGTCCCAAAACCCACAAACTTATGCCGCATGTGAAAACGCACGGGCACGCCGCCCTCGTCAGGATGACGAAGTCTGTGTAGCCAAGCACGCAGCAGCGGCGCAGCTTTCATGTCTTTTGGGAAAACACGTCCTGACGTGCCAACAAACGTTTCAATACCGAGTCCCGTTGCCCACTCGCGGATTTGCTCTGCACCAAAGCCTTCACGCGCCGCAGTCAACATCGGCTCAATCTGCACTTGACTTGCACCATAGCGCGTGACAAATTGATCGGCAGATTCGCTATACGTCAGATTTAAACCGCCCTTGCCTGCCAGTAAAAACTTGCGTCCAACGGATGGCATCGCGTCATAGAGATCAACCTGCAAGCCCTTGCTAGATAAAACTTCCGCCGCCATCAAGCCTGCAGGGCCGCCGCCAATGATGATGACGCCCCGCGCCATCTTGCTCATAAATACTGCTCTAGATCGGCCAAATGCGCCAGATAAGTTGGCGCAGGTGTTAGACGCTCGGACAGCGAATCTAAATCGACCAATGAAAAAGTTTGCATACCTGCGTTAACCGCTGCTTTGAGGCCGCTCAAACTGTCCTCTACAGCGGCACAGTTCGCAGGAGGAATTCCCAAAAACTCTGCTGCTAGTAAAAATAATTTTGGATCGGGCTTGAACGTGTGATGGTCGTAAGCGCTAAACAAGCTGTCTGGATTTTGAAAAAATGGCAACAAGCCCGTCAACCCCAGCGTGTGCTCGGCTTTCACTCGCGGGCCATTGGTAGCCATGGCAATCGGAATACCGCGCTCCTTCAGGTGCATCAGCATCGCTTTTGCGCCATCGATTTCTTGAAGCTCCTGTTCGAACTTAACCGCCATCGCCGCCCGCACCTCGGTTGCAAACTCGTCTGGCATGGGCGTTTCGCTAAAGCTATTAATCGTCTCGATATTGAGCGCCATATTGCGCCCCGTATAGCTGTGGACGAAGGCATCAAAGCCCATGTTGCAACCGTACTTAGCCGCCACTTCATACATAGCCTTTGCGCCCAGCACTTCGCTATCGACTAACGTACCGTCACAGTCAAAAATGACAGCTTTAATTTTTTGCATTTACATCTTTCATCTGTGCCTCAATCGCTTGTTGAACCGCATTCCCAAGATCTAGCACCGCCGCCGCATAGTAATAGCTGTTGTTGTATTTGGTAATGACGAAGAAGTTGTCATCAGCGGGATACTGTGTGGACCCATTTTCGCCATTCTCTAGCTCTACAGTCTTCGGCTCAGAAGTCTTATCAGGCGTGGCCTGCGGGCTATTTATCCAACCATAATTTTTAAAATAATTAGCGACAGAACCAATCACATCCGCCTCGGATTTCCACAAATCAATTTGACCATCACCGTCAAAATCGACAGCATGTTTCATCCATGAACTGGGCATAAATTGCGGCAAACCCATGGCGCCCGCAAAGCTGCCGAGTGCCGTGGAAGGCTCACGATTGAGTTTTTTAGAGAGCAGCAGAAATTGCGCTAACTCGCCTTTGAAATACGCAATGCGTGCGTCTCGCCGTGGATGCGGCGATGGGTAATCAAACGACAAAGTCGCCAAAGCATCCAGCACACGGAAGTTACCCGTGTTGCGTCCGTAAATCGTCTCCACACCAAGGATGCCCAGCACGATGCGTGGCGGCACGCCGTATTCGGCCTCAGCTCGCAAGAGCACATCCTGATTGGCCTTCCAAAACGCCACGCCAGCGTTGATGTGGACTGGCGTGACAAACCTAGAGCGGTACGCAGACCAATTTTTTTTACCTCCCACGGGTCCAGGCTGCATCAATTTGACGATCCGAGGCAAAAACTTTGCCTCACCAATTTGAGCGCGAACCCATGCAGGGTCTAGGTTTTCCTGCACTGCAATCGCATCGGCTAGTTGCATCGCTTCTGCATTTTGAGCGTAACTCACCACTTTGCTGACCGCATGTTTTGCAGTTTTTACACGTTTAGATTTTTTGGTAGCTGCGTAAGCTGGCGACTGCAGCAAGCTTGCCGCAAAGAGCATGCCGAGTAGGTAAGTAAAAAAGCGTGTCACGATTTGATTGGAAAGATTTTTTTGAATTGCCGCTTAAGTGTAGCCAGATCAGTTTTTTGCGCCGTGGGCGACGCATAACGCACTGACTCAAAATCTATCAGCCACTGCGTCATCGCCGCTGTTCGAGGTGTATAGCGTGCGGCTATTTCACTCGGCGTCGCGTTCTCTGAAATAGCCACACCTTGCTGCAAAGCCTTATCCCGTATGGATTGCAAAATATTCAACCATGAATCTTGCTGACCTGATCCGCGCCAAGCATAAACAAACACGCCGATTAAAAGCAACATCAAAAGCACGGCATCTAACAGTTGCACCAAGTCCTTCCAACTAGGGTCGTCAATCCCCAAGCCTTTGAGCAAATTCATTTGTGCGCCTTGGTTATAGCCAGTAAACCAAGCCTCCCACGCATGATTGGTCGCTTCCCAACTTTGCCGCGCTCGCCAATAACCTCTGAACACAGGCGCAAGCAAAGACGATGACCACACACCGCGACCTTGGTTAGCCAGCTGCTGCGGCGCTTGGTTAAAGCTCTCGGCATTTTGAATGCGTGCGGGCGCAACGACCGCGGTGGGATCAACGCGTTGCCATGCCCCACCTTCCACTCCTGTATCCCAGTACTCCGCCCACGCATGGGCATTGCTGTTGCGCACCACCTGCAAGCCGTCAATGGGGTTGATCTCTGCGCCTTGGTAACCCGTCACCACACGCGCAGGAATGCCCAGGCTGCGCATGGCCACCACATAAGCCGTCGCGTAGTGTTCGCAAAAGCCTAATTTACGATCAAACAGCAGCTCGTCCACCACATGCAGTCCGTAGCTGCCAGGCGAAAGCGTATAGCGATAACCACCGCTCTTCAGCACCTCCAGCAAATATTGACTCCACTGCACGTTGCTCCAATTTTTAAACTGCGCGGCCTCTCGCAGGCCTTGCAGCCATTGGCTGGTACGAGGATTGCTGCCAGCAGGCATTACCAGCGTGGTCTGCAAGTAGAGGCGGCTTTTACTCTCACCATCGCTGCGCACATCTGACTGCACAGAGGCGCGGTAAGGTTTGCCCTCCTCCAGCATCACGGTATAGCCACGTCCTGTGTGTTCGGGCGCGTCTAGCAGGGGCCCTAGCTTGGGTAGTTGTGGATTATTAGGCCTGTAAGCCGTCCACGTTCGGCCATCAAAGCGCGGCAGCACATAGCTGCGCAGGTAAATGTCTTTGCTATCCAGTAGCGGCGGCGCGTCCATTTGCAGACGCAGCACAATTTTGTTGTCACGTGAAATCTCGCTCATATCACCCACGCGCATCTCGCTCGTCAAACCTGTTTGTGCGATATTTTTTTGTTCTTGCAACGACCACAACGGCGCAAAACGAGGAAATAAAAAGAACATAGCCGCCATAAATGGTGCGCCTAATATCACCAATATCAGTGTTGTACGAGCAGGGCCAGGCCATGCACTATTTGGCTTAGCGGGCAGTTTGCTATGCGAGAGCACCAGCACATAAAGTAGCGCCGTCAGCCCCAGCACCACTTGCACGCTACTGGTCAGCGACTGCGACAACAAAAAATGCGCCGATAGCGTGAAGAGCCCTAAATAAACCAGCACCCAATGATCGCGCGTGAAGTCTGTTTTGTCATTTTTGCTGTGCGGCAACTCCAGCGCCTTAATGCCAAGCAAGCCGATACACGCCGAGACACTGGCTTCAATCCCACTAAAACTGCGAAACGGCAACCACACCAGTACGCCTAAAGCCATGATGAGCGGGAGCTGCAACCATTTCGGCGCAGGCGCTGCATCCGTTTTGATCTGCCAAAATCGCCAAGCAATCAAGCTGATAGATAGAAGCGGATACCACCACACCAGATGCTGAAAAAACGGCAAGGCAATCAACAGCAGCGCCAGCAAGAGCGTGAGATCACGCGTGCATGCAGCACGGAGGACGCGGTGCAGCGCATCAAAGTCAGTCTGCGCATCATGGTGCCTCGCTAAGAGCATGGATCGGTGCACAGTCTGCTCGGGCGGCTCATCACCCCAATCGCGCACCCCCCAATTGCTGGGCGTATCAGGGCGTTTGGCAACGGTCTTCCACAGTACATCGCGCGGCGCATCACCTACGCGGTAGGCACGGATATCCGTCTTCATGTCACCTTGCGCTGAAGTCCACTGGCTGTGGCTTGCACGAGTACCACTATCGCTGTCTGGAAGGCCCACTTGAACGGTACTGGCAAGCCGCCAAACGCTCCACAGCCTAAGCAAGCCCAGCGGATAACGCGTTTCGCAGATCACTCTAGGCAAAGGTTGCGAGCCTACCCGCTCTAGTTTAAAAAGCAGACGCTGATCTTCGCCTCCCATATGAATCAACACATCAATCTCTTCGCCCAGCTTGCCACGCAACAACTGCGCCGTGGATAGCGTGAGCCGCTTGCGTGTGAGTTCGCGGTACGCCAAAAATAGCCCCACCACACCCGCACCCATCAGCAAAAAAATGAGCACATAACCAAGACTCAATTGGTAATTGATGGTGGCCAGCATCAGCACGGCTACCGTCACCAGCATCATCCAGCCTGCACGGGTGGGCAGCGCATAGATGTTGTGCGCTGTCAACACATGCGTATCGCTGGCTCGGCGACGATTCATCCATTTCGCCCACCACACTGATTGGTGAGTGTCCCAGCGTAGATCGAGCTTCATTAGGCTGTCAAAGCGGAATGCTGGCCAGCATGGTGGCGAGTTGCGACTCAGTTGCTCTTGTCGCGCTTGGCAGATCAGCTAGTCTGTGCGCCATCACAGCTTCGGCCACGGCTTTCACATCGTCAGGGCTCACGAAGTCACGCGCAGCAAGGTACGCGAAGGCCTTGGCCGCACGGAGCAAGCTGATAGCGGCACGCGGGCTGATACCCTGCGCAAACCATTGCCCAGAGCGGCTTGCAAGCGTGATACGTTGGACGTAGTCCAGTAGCGCATCGCTGGCGTGTACGCGCATGGCAGCTTGTTGACTATCGGTCAATTGCAATGCCGACATCACGGCGGGCATGGCTTCGATTGCCTGACGCGAATCAAGTCCTAAGAGCAATTGGCGCTCGGATGCAGCATCTGGATAACCGATTGAGAGGCGCATCAAAAATCGATCCATCTGCGATTCGGGCAGCGCATTCGTGCCCGCTTGTTCACGCGGGTTTTGCGTTGCCAGTACAAAGAACGGTGCAGGCAACGCGCGGGTTTGGCCTTCCGCGCTCACTTGTTTTTCTTCCATCGCCTCTAGGAGCGCACTTTGCGTTTTAGGACTGGCACGGTTAATTTCGTCCGCCAAGAGCACCTGCGTAAACAGTGGGCCTGCGTGGTAAATCCACTGCTCTTTAGCGCGGTCGTAAATCGACACGCCCGTCAAATCGGAAGGCATCAAGTCTGCAGTGAACTGCACACGGTTAAAGCGCAGCCCCAGGCTTTTTGCAAGGGCGTGCGCCAGAGTGGTTTTGCCAACGCCGGGGACGTCTTCGATCAGCAAATGGCCATTAGCCAAGAGGCATGTCACAGCTAAGCGAATGGCAACTTGCTTGCCTACAATGACGGTGTTTAATTGTTTGATTAGATTTTGAATTTCTTGCATAGTGCAAGAATATAGTTGAAGTACCCCTATGCACGAAAAATACCCTGCAAACAAAACGGCTTTCTACACCCACCCCGACTCGCTGCGTCACGAAATGGGACGCGGTCACCCCGAGTGCCCCGAGCGCATTAAAGCGATTGAGGCCAAGATGGAGTCAAGCGGCTTAAATGCGCACGTTATGCGCCGTACAGCACCCGAGGCGACGCTCGATCAATTGGCGCTGGCACACACTGCCAGCCACGTACAAGAAACGCACGAGGCAGCGATGGATTTGGTGGAGCAGTTTGAATCAAACGGGCTGCGCTACGTGCCGCTAGACCCCGACACCACACTCAATCCGCACAGCTGGGGAGCCACAACTGGCGCGGCTGGCGCGGTGATTGCCGCGACGGATGCCGTGATGCGTGGGGAAGTTGATAACGCCTTTTGCGCTGTGCGCCCGCCAGGTCATCACGCTACGCGTGGGCGTTCAATGGGCTTTTGTTTTTTCAATCAAGTCGCGATTGGCGTGAAATATGTGATGGAAGAATACGGCCTCACGCGTGTGGCAGTGGTGGACTTTGACGTGCACCACGGCAATGGCACAGAAGACATCCTCTCTAACGACGAGCGCGTGATGATGTGCGGCATCTTTCAGCATCCTTTCTATCCGCACAGCGGCACAGGCATGGTCGCTGCCAATATGCACAACATCCCGATTGCGGCGCGCACTAAAGGCTCGGACATCTGTCAAGCGATTAAAGATGGATGGCTCCCAGAGCTAGACGCCTTCCAGCCCGAAATCATTTTTATCAGCGCAGGCTTTGATGCGCACAAAGACGACGACCTAGGGCAGCTCGGCATGACCGAGGCTGACTATGTGTGGATTACCAAAGAGCTGATGAAGATTGCAAACAAGCATTGCAAGGGGCGCATTGTGTCGAGCCTAGAAGGCGGTTACAACTTGAATGCGTTGGCGAATAGTGTGCATGCGCATGTGGAAGCCTTGGCTGGTATGGTTTAGTGGGCTTTAAGTTCCGCAAACGCCTCACTAAAAAAATCAACCGAGCCAAAGTTGCCTGACTTCAGCGCGAGATGCAATTCGCCTGTATGCGTCCAAGGCACGCCTGGCGCGATCTGCGGGCCGATTCGTAGTTGCGTCACGCCTAGCGCTTGCACGCACGCACCTGAGGTTTCGCCGCCTGCTACGACTAATTGACGCACGCCCAAATCCACCAAGCCCTTTGCAATTGTTGATAGTGCGTGCTCGATCAACTCGCCTGCTTTTTCTACGCCCAATTGCAGTTGTACGGCTTTGACTTGCTCGGGCGTTGACGTGGCATAAACCAATAGTGGCTTTGATGTTGATTTAGCAAACTGCTCTTTTGCCCACGCTAATGCCTGCGCAGTCACATCTGCACCCGCAATTAATTGCTGTGGATCAACATGAAAAGCGCTGCCGCCACCATCTGCGCATCTGGCGATAAATTTAGCGACTTGCGCGTTGGTCGCAACTGAGCAACTGCCCGACACAATGGCCTGCAAGCCTTGCGGTGCGGGCAATTGCGATGCTTTTTTGATGTCTGCTTGCGAGGCTTGGATTCCGAAATTTTGCGGTAATCCAATTGCAATGCCCGAGCCTGCGGTGATGAGCGACATATCCTTCCAAGCCTTACCTGCTTCGATCAGTTCGACGTTACTCGTTGCATCGACGATAGCGATGCTGATGCCGCTGGCTTGTAACTGGGCAATGCGTGCCGTGATGGCCGCGCTGCCAGCCGCAACGGTTTTGTAATCAATCAAACCCACTTTACGCGTAGTTTGAGCTTGCAGCACGCGCACTAGGTTGGAATCCAACATGGGCGTAAGCGGATGATGGCGCATACCCGACTCGTGCAATAGCTCGTCACCCACAAACAAATAGCCTTTGAAGATGGTGCGTCCGTTATCGGGGAACGCGGGGCAGGCAATGGTGAAGTTGGCGCCCATCGTATCCATCAAGGCATCCGTCACAGGCCCAATGTTGCCAGCCGCTGTGCTGTCAAACGTGGAGCAATATTTGAAATAGATTTGCTGTGCACCTTGCGCTTGCAACCACGCAAGCGCGACTAACGATTGGGCTACAGCCTCACTGGCTGGAATGGTGCGCGATTTAAGTGCCACCACCACGGCATCCACACCTGAATCAATTGGCTCCGTCGGCACACCAATCGTTTGCATCACACGCATACCCCCGCGCACTAAGTTGTTGGCTAGATCAGTTGCGCCTGTGAAGTCGTCGGCAATGCAGCCGAGTAAGATTTGGGTCATTTCTTGCTTGCCTCAGCCATCATTTTTTCAATCACTGCATCGCTGTAGCCCAAGCCAGATAAGACTTCCCGCGTATGTTGCCCCAAAAGCGGTGCTGGGCTTGGCTTAGCCGAATGAGGCGCTTTGGGATGATTCCCCCACTTGACGGGAGCGCTCGTGCTGCGGATTTTTCCTTCGGTGGGATGGTCGGCCTCGTAGATAAATCCTGTGGCGACAAGGTGCGGATCGGTGAGCAAATCTGTCGCCGAATTCATGGGCGTATTGGGGATATCGGCACGTTCCAAAATAGCTTGCCACGCTTTTGTCGTGCGGCTTAGCATCAACCTTGCCACTTCGGCATAGACCTCGTTGATATGGGCCGCGCGAGCTGTGTGGGTCGTAAACCTTGCATCTGTTTTGAGCGGTTTGGCCTCAGGGATCGCATCAAAAAAGTTTGCCCAATGTTTGTCGTTGTAAATAAGCACGCACAGGTAACCATCCGCTGTTTGATAAGGTTTGCGATGCGGTGTGAGCAGCCGCGCATAACCCGCCTCGCCCATCGGGGGTTCAAAGGTCAAACCTGCCATGTGATCGCCCAGCACGAACTGCGTAATGGCTTCAAACATGGGCACTACAACGGACTGACCCAGCCCCGTTTTTTCACGCTCATACAGCGCCGCCGTCACAGCATAAACCGAGTGCAATCCCGTGACGCGATCAGCCAGCGTAACGGGCGCATAGCAAGGCTCGGGCGAACCATATTGCTGCATGAGCCACGGCACGCCCGCAGCGCCTTGAATGAGATCGTCGTAAGCGGGCTTGGCAGCGTAAGGACCATCTTGGTCGAAGCCACAGCAGCTAACGTAAATGATGTGGGGAGCTCTAACGCGAACCGCCTCGTAATCCAACCCTAACCTCGCCATGGCGGCAGGACGTACATTACTGATTAAAACGTCACTGCGCTCGGCCAATGCCAGCAAGGCTTCTAGACCATCGGTACTTTTTAAATCTAACACCACGCTTTGCTTGCCAGCGTTGGCATGCAAAAAGATATGCCCCATTCCCGCGCTTTTCATGGGACCGACGTGGCGCATGGTGTCCCCGTCTTTAGTTTCGATCTTAATGACCTCTGCGCCAAGGGATGCCAAGATGTGCGTGGCAAAAGGGCCGAGAACGACCGAGGTGAGATCGAGAATTTTGACGCCAGACAAAGGGCCAGAAGATGCGACTGTCACGTTTTTATTTCATCAAACTAGGTAAAAACAAGCTAATTTGCGGAAACGCAATCAGAAGGCCGAGCACGCCAATCATGATCGCAACAAACGGCCAGCAGCCTTTGAAGATATTGCCAAGGCCGACATTGGGTAGCAGCGAATTGATGACAAACAAGTTCATGCCCACGGGCGGCGAGATGAGTCCGATTTGCACAATCATGACGATCAGCACACCGAACCAAACAGGGTCAAAACCCAGTGATTGCACGATGGGGAAGAAGAGCGGAATGGTCAGCAGCACCATCGTCAGCTCCTCCATCACCGTGCCCAGCACGATGTAGATCAACATCATCGCGACGATGATCATGGCTGGGGAGAGGCCCAAATGCGTGATCCACTCTTTCAAGTCCCCTGGCATGCTGGTGAAGTTGACAAAGTTGGCAAAAATGGTGGCGGCAATCAGCAAGGTAAACAGCATGGCTGTGGTTCTAGCCGACTCCACCAAGACTTCGTAGGTATTTTTAAACGTCAGTCTGCCCCGCGCTAATGCGAAAAGGAATGCGCCTGCTGCGCCAAAGCCCGCCCCTTCGGTCGCCGTAAAGAAGCCACCGTAGATGCCGCCCAGCACCACCACTACGAGCAAAGCCACGCCCCATATGCCGCGCAGGGCTTTCCAACGATTAGGCCACGATGTTTTTTCACCCGCAGGCGCGTGGCTAGGATCGCGAGAGGTCATCCACACAATGCCGCACATCATGAGGCCCGCTGTGAGCAGACCAGGAATCACGCCTGCTGCAAAAAGCTTGCCAATGTGTGTCTCGGTAATGATGCCGTAGATCACCATGATGGTGGACGGAGGAATCATGATGCCAAGCGTGCCGCCAGCGGCCATGACGCCTGTCGAGAGCGAGTCGCTGTAGCCCAGCTTTTTCATGCTGGGATACGCCACTTTGCTCATGGTCGCAGCGGTCGCAATGCTTGAGCCGCAAATCGCACCGAAGCCTGCACAAGCTGCCACTGTAGCGTGTGCCAGGCCACCGCGCTTGTGTCCAATAAAAGCGTAAGCAGCAGCAAATAGCTCGTGCGCAAGACCTGCCCGAGCCACAAAATTGCCCATCAAAATAAAGAGGGGAATGACCGACAAGGTGTAAGCAAAACCTGTCTCGTAGACTACTTGCGCAGCCGAAGCCAACGCTGGCTGCATGCCGCGTGTATACGCAATGCCTGCAATACCGACTGCACCCATGGCAAAGGCCAATGGCAGACGTAGCAATGCAAGAACAAAGATGGCTAAAAAGCCGATGAGAGATTCAATCACAGCGCGGCTCCTTCGCCTTCAGCGAGTGGCGCATTGGGCTTCAAGATCAACGCCAAATGAATCAGTCCCGTGATGGCGCAAAATATTGCCATGCCATAAATAAACGGCGCTTTCGCAATACCTAGCTGCGCACTTTTATCACCATTTAAAACAAACTGATCCGCTGTACCCCACATCAGATAAGCCAGCGCAAGCATCGCTGCCCCGCAGACCATATGGACTAAAGCTTGCTGGATTTTGTTCCACCAATCGGGGTAGAAGCTGTCGAGGGAATCGAACACGACGTGCTCGCCACGGCCAGAGACCAAGGGCAAGGCTGCAAAGATAACTAGCACCATCAGCATCTCGGTGATTTCGAATGCACCAGGGATGGATTGCGACACCGCTTTACGGCCAATCACATCAAAAAACGTGAGCGCCATGATGCTAAAAAGCGCTGCGGCGCACAAGGCGCCGCAAACGTGATTGAGAAGTTTTTTCATATTTTTACCCCCTCACCTCAACCCTCTCCCAAAGGGGGAGAGGGGGTAAGGCATTTATTTTTCCAGTTTTGCAATCTCAGCGCGGAACTGCGCGAGCAACTTGTCGGAATTGGTCAAACCTTTGGTCTTGGCATCCGCCACCCATTTAGCCTCCAACGATCCTGTTTTAGCCTTAATTTCATTGACAAACTTAGGGCTAGCCTTGGTGACGATCACGCCATTGGCCTGCATCAATCCAAACGAACGGCGGTCGGCTTTATCCCACTGACGGCCTGCTGCGCGAGCCAATACTTCGCCTGATACGGCATCAACAGCTTTCTTCTCATCAGCCGTTAGTTTGTCGTATTTGGCTTGATTCATCACAAACGCAAAACTCGTGTTGTAGAGCCCGCCTTGGAAAGTAGTCGCATGGCGAATCACTTTATCAATGCGGAAAGATTCAGTCGATTCGGCGGGGAACAAAGTGCCGTCCATCACGCCACCGCTGAGCAGCTCGTAAGAGTCAGTTGCAGGCTTCAAGGTGACGTTCATTTCCAATTTTTTAGAAATCTCGTTGACCATACCGCCGCCAATGCGGAATTTGAGGCCATTCAAATCAGCAGCGCTATTAATCGGACGCTTCGTATTAAAAATGATGCCGGGGCCATGGGTGAAGAAGGCCAATACTTTGAGGCCTTGGTGCTCCGCCAAAAACTGTGGGTTGTTGTAGGCCACACGGTTGTAGGCAACCGAAATCGACTCGGCTGAGTTACCTAAGAATGGAAACTCCGCCATTTGCCCATACAAGAAGCGACCAGGCGTGTAGCCGTGAACGGAGAACGACACATCAGCCAATCCATTTTTAACCGCATCAAACGTGCCTGGAGGGGCAGACACAGCACGCGGCAATGCATTGCACTTCATCTTGCCGCTGGTATTTTTCTCCAGCAAATCACACCACTCTTTTTGCGCCAGCGTCAGCGCATGCGTAGGAGGAACCCAAGACGATGTCGTGAAAACAGTTTGTGCACTAACAGAACCGGCCACTAGGCCAATACCAGCAAGGGCTGCAAGGCAGGTTAATTTGATAGATTTCATACGAGTCAAGTCCTTTATAAGATACCTGACTGTAACCCCTATGACACTCTAAAGGTTTACTGATTTACCCTATGGCGATGCAGGATAGTGCGCCTCTCGCCTACTAATGAGGTTGTTTAACCGCCCCGCCCAGCGACAACTGCTGAAACGTCAGCACAGCGGTCTGCGGCGCAAACGATTGCGGCGTTTCTAAAAGTGGTTTGTAGCGCGATTCGCTGGGCTGGAGCGGCAACCAATTGGGCGCGGGGATTTCACCAAACACTTGTTTGAGTTTGAGTCCCCAGCTGTTACGAATCATTTGGAAGTATTCGTTTTTCTCGTCGATGTGCGTGACATGTGTCACGTCCAGTGCATTGGTTTCATAAATCAATAAATCGAGTGGCAGACCGACTGATAAATTCGATTTCAACGTGCTATCCATCGAAATCAGCGCACACTTGGCGGCTTCGTCTAGCGTCATCTCAGGCTCAATCACGCGGTCCAAAATCGGCTTGCCGTATTTGGCCTCGCCAATTTGAAAGTAGCAGTTCTCATCAGCTGCTTCAATAAAATTACCCGCCGCATACATGTGAAACAAACGCGGCTCTTCGCTGCCGATTTGTCCGCCCAAGATCAAGCTGATATTGAACTCAACATCGGCAGCTTTAAGCGCCTCAGCTTCCTGCTTAGCCACCGCACGTACCGCGTCACCCACTAATCTAGCCGCTTCAAACATCGTAGGTACGTTCCAAATGGTGCGCTCATTCCCATCGGCATCTTCAAAACCTTGATTGATGCGCTGGCGCACCATTTGCGTAATGGCTAAGTTGCCTGAAGAAAGCAAAGTGATCACTCGATCGCCCTTCTTTTCAAAGACAGTCATTTTGCGAAACGTGCTGATGTGATCCACACCTGCGTTGGTGCGGCTGTCGGACAACATCACGAGTCCAGCTTTTAGTTTGATAGCAATGCAATAAGTCATAGCGCTATTCTAGCCAAGCAAGCGGAAGCCATGCAGCATAAGGCTTGCACGAGTGCTATCTAGAATATCGACATGAATTCAAAAACTTTGCCACGACAGCCAATGCGCCCACGCACTGAAGCTCGGTTCGCAGTTGGCACTCGCAATGGGCCTCGTTCTTCAATCTGGAAAGTGTGGGTTCATGGTGATGAGGCCTATCGGGCCCTGGGGCTCGATCGCTAGCGACGCGGTCATTGCAGTCCTTACATGCGGAAGACGCCGAAGCGCGTCTCCTCGCCGGGGGCGTTGCGGGTGGTGGCGAGCGCGAGGCCGAGCACGCGGCGGGTGTCGGCGGGATC
>JANPAS010000102.1:0-2142 GCA_031430035.1 Comamonadaceae bacterium
TACCGCAAATCGGGTCGGACGGCAAAACCTATGCGGCGTTTGAACTTGTAGTTTTCTGAAGGCTAAGGCTGCAAATGGCTACTTTTTTTGATTGGCCAAAACATGCGCCACAATGGCATTTGCATGGCCGTGCCCCATGGCATGCACCGTTTTAAGCCAGCTCACCATGTCCATGTGCTTCATGTCTTTTAACCCGCCCACCAGCAACAACCAATGGGCCATAGGCTGACCGTACTTTTTCTCGATGGAGGGGAAATACGAGGCTGGGCCGTTGACTTTTTCTTTGGGGGGCATGTTTCAAACTCTCGGTGGTTGTGGATATATCTGACGTTTGAGCCAACCTGCACTTTGCGGCTGGCCGATTTTGGGTTGGAATGAAATGAAAACCAAAATTGGACTGCCGCAAGATGTCAGGTTGAGCGAGTTGTTAGGCTTCACTGCGCTATGTTGCCGAGTGTTTCTTAAAGTATTCGATGATCTCTGAAAAGTCTGTTCCTGCTCCGCCTCTGATTCCAGCTGCAGCGTTGTGCTCCAATTGCTGAAGTACTTCATGAAAGGGAACGAGGCGGACACCACATGCTGCGATGGCCTTTAGTTCATCAGGCTCTCTAACTACTGCGTGTACGAAAACATATTTCCAGTCCTGCCTCGGCCAAGCTTGCTCTCGAACAATTTTTTTCTTATCTTTGTTGAACTTTGATTCGACCCAGGATTCGGCGCACTCTTTGACTATCTCGGGCGGACGCTTCTTGGCGCTCTTCGGCGAGGCTACAAACCTCTTCGCGATATCATCCGTTACTGGTGAGATGTAGCCGATAGGTCTGAAGCTGGCTTGGACTTCCACGTGCCAAGCTTCAAGCTTTGTATTGCTAGGACGAACACCTAGCAGGTCGATCTCATCGTTGCCATGCTTGATGCCACGTACCGTAAAGAAGCCTTGACGGTTCAACCACTCGTCAACGAGAGTTTCAGCAAGCAGTGCCATGGTTATTCTGGGTGCTAACGAATAGCGTTTATCTGTCGCGCGACTAAGCTAAAGTAAATCAAAAGCGCCTCATGCGACAGATAAACCTTGTTGGACTGAACCACGCGAGGTGGTTGCGGGTAAGGGGGATGAAATTTTCAGCCCGCTTAGATACGCAAATTATGACCCACTTTTGGTTGCTTTGCCGGTGGCTAGACCAACGGCTAAATGTGATCGTGCGGCTCTGTGCCACCTAGATTGGTTTTTGTTGTCCAAATCCTGCCATGTGCTCAGGGTTGGTAGACAAATCAGCAGGTCCCGTGCCCATGCCCGCCCAGCGGCTGGCGCGGTCTGCGCAAATAGCAGTTTGCGGCTGGGCTTTGTCCACGCTGAGCACTGCGGCAGCGACTAATGCAGGATTTCGGATCAAGACACGCTTTTTGGACCGCAAGCGCTTCCAAAGCCAAACCCCGCTGGCTACAGCCACCAGAAAGCCCAAGATGAACACGGCGTTGATTTTTGCGGCCTTTGCCGCTTGGTAGGCGAGCAATTCTGCGGTTGGGTCTTGATACGGAAGCGCATTCCCCGCGCCGCAGAGGAATGCGCCCAGCATGACGAGCAAACCGAGTACTAAAAGACTCCAAGGGGCATATTTTCTAAACATTGAGGTTTTAGCGAACGTTGACGGTCTATCGGGGTTTGATCTGTGCAGAGTCGTTTGGTCTCAACTTGCGCGGATAACGGAAATAGCGGCAACAGCGATTGCGACATAGAGCAAGACGAATAAGGCCGCTAATCCAACCGACTGACGGCGAGACCAAATAAGCGCAACCATGCCGATCACAGACATGCCAAACATGGTGGCAGCCAGAAAATAGGCTTGGGGCGCAGGAACAAAAACGGGGATGCCACCGCCCTTCGGCGAAGTTTCGTACCCCGAATGCGCCACAATCAGCGTCCCACCGACCATGCCGAGCACGACGATTGCTGCGACTGAGAGTTGTAAAGCTAGACCGAGCGGTTGCGGGGGTTTCATACGGAATACCAAGCCCGCAGAAGCTCAGCAAACGCTAGTGGGTTGAAACTCCAAAGGTGACGCACAGCCGCAACTGTGGCGGTGCATGAGTGAACTTGAGCGGTCATTCACTAAACTTTAATTCAAAATACGCCACAAAACC
>JANPAS010000103.1:0-6710 GCA_031430035.1 Comamonadaceae bacterium
AAAAACGCCTCCAGACCTTCACGAAAAGCAATGAGTAATGTTTGCAACATAATTTTTTCTTAAAAGTAAATTTTACCAAATTAATGAGAATCATTATCATTCATAAAAATAAAAAAACCAGCCGAAGCTGGTTTTGATGTGAAGCGCTTTGAGTGCTAAGCCAAATCGCCCATTTGTGTTTGTAGGTAATTTGGTAATCCGACTTGGCCTATCAGGTCAATTTGTGTTTCTAAAAAATCAATGTGCTCCTCGGTGTCATCCAAGATAGACATCAGCAAATCACGCGAGACAAAATCATGAACGGATTCGCAGTGCGCAATGCCAGCTTTGATGGTGGCTTGGGCGCCAGTTTCGGCTTTTAAGTCGCAACCGAGCGCTTCGGGAACGGTCTCCCCAATCATGAGCTTACCTAAGTCTTGCAAATTAGGAAGCCCATCCAGCATAAAAATACGATCCATCAACTGGTCAGCATGCTTCATCTCGCCAATCGATTCGGCGTATTCTTTCTTCGCTAGCTTATCCAGACCCCAATGTTTGTACATGCGGTAATGCAAGAAGTATTGATTAATAGCAGTTAGCTCATTTTTAAGTTGGGCTTGCAGATGCTCAATAACTTGTGGATCGCCTTGCATGATGAAAATCTTTCAAAAATAAAAAAAGGTGTGGCAATCATATCGCCACCCCTTTTGATTGAATGAATCGTATTTAAGCTGCTTTATCGCCGCCCATTTTACTTTTGATAAAGCCCGCTACTAAAGTGAGCACAATGCCGCCGACACCGCCGCTAACGGCACTACCTACCGAGCCGCCACCAACAGCACCAGCTAAAGCAGGTGCTAAAGCTGTGAGACCTGCCCCGCCGACGGCGCCTGCGACCGAGTTCCAAAGCGTACCCATACTTAAGCCTTTAGCGCCAGCTCCTGCTGCGTTACCACCGACAGCTCCCAGAATCAGTTGAAGAATTAAATCCATACGTGTCTCCTAGTTCTTTATGCAGCGCGAGATTGCGCTGGGAACACTGTAGAGACTATGGCGTGATTTGTTTCCTAGGGAAACCCTAGCCTTGCTATAAGGGGAATTACACAGCTACGGGCGCTTTAATCGCCGCGTGATGTTCGTAGTTTTGGAACTCAAAATCCTCAAATTCATAGTCAAAAATCGACGTAGGGCGGCGTTTGATATTGAGCTTTGGATAGGCAAAGGGCGTGCGCGAGAGTTGCAGCTCCACTTGCTCGTGGTGATTGCTGTAGATGTGGCAATCGCCGCCCGTCCACACAAAATCACCCACATCTAAATCGCATTGCTGCGCGACCATGTGTGTGAGCAGCGCGTAGCTGGCAATGTTGAACGGAACACCTAAAAAGATATCGGCGCTGCGTTGGTAAAGCTGACATGACAGCTTGCCGCGCCCGCCTGCCAATTTTTCTGCCTCAGTGGGCGGAGCCACATAAAACTGAAAAAATGCATGACAAGGCATCAGCGCCATTTTTGATAAATCCGCCACGTTCCAAGCGGAGACGATGATGCGGCGCGAATCGGGGTTGGTTTTTAGCGTGTTGATGACATCCGTGATCTGGTCGATATGCCCGCCATCAGGCGTCGGCCAAGAACGCCACTGCACGCCGTACACAGGTCCCAGATCGCCATCTGGTTTGGCCCATTCATTCCAAATCGAGACGCCGCGCTCCTTAAGCCAGTTGTTGTCACTCGATCCTTTGAGGAACCACAAAAGCTCGTACACGATGGATTTAAGGTGTACTTTTTTGGTGGTGACTAGCGGAAAACCTTCTGACAAATCAAACCGCATTTGATAGCCGAAGACGCTTTGGGTGCCCGTACCCGTGCGGTCAGTTTTAGCCACGCCCGTGCCGTACACGTGACGCATAAAGTCTTCGTACTGAGATGAATTTTGAGCTGAGTTTTTCATGGCTTAGAGTTTAGCAATGGCGGCAGGTCGAATCTGCCGAATCCGAATCACCAGCACCACAAACAGCAGCACGCAAAGCACAGCCTCACCCCACGCCAATTGGCTGCTGAGTCCCTTATCGCTCCAGCCGCGAACCGTGCCTTCAATAAAGTAAAGCCATACGCAAAGGCTCATCCATTTGTAGGTGTAGAGGCGATCTTTGGCGAAGCCTTGTACAGCAAGGGCTAGCGGCACAACTTTTAGCGCAAGCCATGCGGTGCTTGGCATGCCGCTGGCGGACGTGCGCAAAGGCGCTAAAAATATCTCCCACAGCAGGCAAAGGGCGATGAGAGCGAGTAACAGGATGAGGGGCAGTTTTTTCATCATGGCATGATAGCCGCATGGAAATTTTGAATCTACAGTGGAAACGGGCCAGCCTCTCTCTTTGGGAGCGCTTTAAAGGCGACCGCCTCAGTCTTGTTGCCAGCAGTTTGACTTTTACGACCATCATGGCTGTGGTGCCGCTATTGACGGTGATCTTGGCTCTTTTTTCAACCAACCCGATTTTTGCTGATTTGCAAAAGGTGCTGCAAAAGTGGCTAATCGATAGCCTAGTACCCGATGCGATTGCGCGGCAAGTGATGGGTGCGATTACCCAATTTACCGCTAAAGCCCATCGGTTGGGCTTTGCGGGCTTTGCCGTGCTACTCATCTCGACGCTGGCGTTGGTGTTCACCATCGACCGAACACTCAACAACATCTGGCGCGTGCAGGCGCGGCGCTCTATTTGGAAGCGTCTCGTCGTGTACTCGGCGCTGCTCGCCTTTGGCCCTATGCTTTTGGCGGCTAGTTTGTGGCTGACGACCCAGGTCGCTATGTGGTCCGTGTCGTTAGTCGGTGCAAGCTCGGTGCGAATGTTCTACAACGGCCTAGAGTTTGTATTGGTTTGGGCAGGTCTGACGGCGCTCTACCGTTATGTGCCAAACGCAAGGGTGACGGCTCGTCACGCCATACTGGGCGGCCTCTTTGCGGCAACGGCATTGGAAATTGCTAAAAAGTTATTAACGATTTATTTACTCAAAATGCCCGCCTACTCCATGATTTATGGCGCGTTTGCGACCGTACCATTGCTCTTGATTTGGATTTATGTGGCGTGGCTCTTAGTGCTGATTGGTGCGGAGATTGCGGCGAGCTTGGCGGAACTCAGGTCATAGCAAGTTAGTTCACCACCCCACACGCAGCCTGTATCCAAACCCAATACGGACGGAGTTTGCAGGCTAGGTCTTGAAAATAACCCTAGCCTTGACCAGTGCCCAAACGCGATAGACACATCTTCGCGCGCTGTTTTTCGATTCGGCACATCGAACCACGGCATGTTTCCTTCGGGTGCAGCGCCAGCACCTTCTTTGGTCGCGAACTCCATCACGCCGCTCTCGTCGCAAAAGCGCAAACGTGTGAGGGCATTCACAATCACGCGTAGTCTGTCCGCGCCTTGCAAGTCGTCCTGCCATTGGTTGGGGGTGTTGCCGTACATCTGGCGTAGAAAGCTCACATAGTCACCTGCTTGCAGCGCAGCTTCAACTTCGCCAGCAAGGCCCATCGTTTGTTCCGCCGACCACTGCGGCAGCACGCCTGCATGGACGAGCAGCCACCTGCGCTGGTTGTGCGTGAGGCTAATTGCCAGCTTTTGATGCCGCAGCCAATCCAAAACGGCACTCGTGGAAGCCTTATCCAGTATGGCCTGCAGCGTATCTGACTTGTGTGCAGGCCGTATACCGTGTGCCACCGCGAGCAGATGCAGGTCGTGATTGCCGAGCACGCATTTGGCCGAATCGCCAAACGCCATCAGCGCCTGCAAGACGCCAGCGGAGTCCTCACCACGATTCACCATGTCGCCCAAAACGTAGAGTGTGTCTCGGCTTGGCGAGAAATCAATCTTGCTTAGTAATTGCTGAAATGCATCGTTGCAGCCTTGGATGTCGCCAATCAGGTAAAGTGCCATCTATGGATTTTCTACTGATTTTGTTTTTGATTCTTTTAAACGCGGCGTTCGCCATGTCTGAGATGGCACTCACGGCCAGCCGCAAAGCGCTGCTTAACCTCGGCGCCGAAGCCGGCGATAAAGGCTCCGAGGCTGCGCTGGCCTTGCTTGCGCAGCCGACACGGTTTTTGTCTAGCGTGCAAGTGGGCATCACCTCGATTGGCGTTTTAAATGGCATCGTGGGCGAAGCCGCGTTTAGCGAATCGCTGGCGTACTGGCTGGAGAGTTTGCACATGCGCGAGCAATTAGCGGGCTACGTGGCAACGGGCGTGGTGGTGACGGCGATTACTTTTTTGACCATTATTTTTGGAGAGCTCGTTCCTAAGCGGATTGGGCAGCTTTACCCAGAAGCCGTGGCTAGGCGCGTGGCGCGCCCGATGCAGTGGGTGGCACGCTTGGCATTGCCGTTTGTGTGGTTGCTGACGAAGACGACAGCGGCGGTTTTGAGTTTGCTACGCGTGGACACCAAGCGCAGCCGCGCTGTGACGAGCGAGGAAATCAACGCCAATTTGGACGAAGGCTTAGATGCAGGCGTGATTGACGAGCAAGAGCATAGCTTGGTACAAAACGTCTTTGAGCTGGACGGTAGGCCGCTTGCGTCCTTGATGCTGCCTAGGGCAGATGTGGCTTGGCTTGCCAAGGATATGCCCCTGGAGGCCGCTCTGCGTATGGCCGCCGAGGCAGGGCACTCGTGGTATCCCGTTTGCGATGACGATTGGTCGCGTGTGGTGGGTATCGTCAGCGTGAGTCAGCTCTTGCTGCGTCAGCAAGCAGCCAGTCAGCAGGGGGCGTGGGATGACTTGATTCAAAACGTGAGCTTTGTGCCCGAGACGCTGAACGCGATGCTCTTGCTCAATCAATTTAAGAAAAAAGCCGAGCGCATGGTGCTTGTTGTGGATGAGTACGGCGAAGTGCAAGGACTCATCACGCCGCAAGATTTGCTGCAAGCCATTACGGGCGAGCTGCACACGCCAAGCCAAGGGGCGGCGTCTAGTAGTAAACAACTAGATGGCTCGTGGCTGCTAGACGGGCAACTCTCGATTCAAGAACTTAAAAATAAATTGGAGATCGAAGCTCTGCCTGACGAAGACGATGAGCGTTACAACACGCTGGGCGGCCTCGTGATGAGCGAGCTGGGCGAGCTGCCCGTAGTGGGTACGCGTGTTGCCATTGAGGGCTGGCAATTGGAGGTCACGCAAATGGATGAGCGGCGTGTGGAGATGGTGCGGGCTATGCCTGCTTTAGGAGGTTTAAATGAGCAAAAATAAGCAGCCACAAGCGCTCAAGAAAAGCGAAGTATCTTTCCCCCGCTCCTCAGCAGCCGAATATCTAACGTTTATCGCCGCGCAAGGCCAAGGCGGTGTGGAAGCGCTTTATGCAGACGAAAACGTATGGCTAACTCAAAAAATGATGGGCTTGCTATACGGAGTTGAGTCTCACACCATTACTTACCATCTAAAAAAAGTGTTTGCCGATAGTGAGTTGGAGGAAGATTCAGTTGCTCGAAATTTTCGAGTAACTGCCGCAGATGGCAAGAGCTATAACACTAAGCATTACAAGCTTGCCGCGACCATTGCCGTCGGTCATAAGGTCAATTCGGAACGCGCCGTGCAGTTCCGAAAATGGGCAAACACCATCATTGAATCCTTCACCATCAAGGGTTTTGCGATGGATGATGAACGCTTAAAAAATGACGGATCGGTACTAACCAAGCAGTATTTTGAGGAGCAACTACAGCGTATCCGCGAAATCCGTCTTTCGGAGCGTAAGTTCTATCAAAAAATCACCGATATTTATGCCACGTCGATTGACTATGACGTGACGGCTCAGTCCACCAAGCGGTTTTTTGCTACCGTACAAAACAAGTTGCACTGGGCGATTCATGGTCTGACAGCGGCAGAGGTTATCTATCAGCGTGCGGATGCAGGGAAGGGCAATATGGGGCTGACCTCGTGGATGGATGCGCCAGAAGGAAAGATTCAAAAATTCGACGTGATCGTTGCTAAAAACTATTTAATTGAAACCGAAATGGCGCAATTGCAGCGGTTGGTTTCAGCTTATTTGGACGTGGCCGAGGACATGGCGCTACGGCAGATTCCGATGACGATGCAGGATTGGGAAACTCGTCTGAATAGGTTCATCGAAGCTACAGACCGAGAAGTTTTGAAAGACGCTGGACGCGTGACGGCAGAAATTGCCAAAGCGCACGCGATGAGTGAATTTGAGAAATACCGCCTTGTGCAAGATCTATTATTTGAAAGTGATTTTGATAAGGCACTGAAGCTGGCATCGCCTCAGACGTGAGTTCGAAACTCACGCCTCACTCGGCGTGAGCGTCTTCATAGACAGCGCGTGAATCTCATCTGTCGCCATGCGGCCGCCCAGCGTGGCATAAACCATCTGGTGGCGCTGGATTAAACGCTTGCCAGCAAAGGCTTCCGAGATGATGACCGCATTCCAGTGCCTGCCATCGCCCGTGACTTCAAGGTGCTCGCAAGCTAGGCCGCTGGCGATAAGTTGTTTAATATCTTGTGCATTCATTTTTTGATTTAGTGCCTAATTTTGTAACCAATGCGTAGCAAGTGAACGGCAATGGTACCGACGATGGCGAGTGCGGTTGCAACCACACCAAAGCTAATCCAAGGATCAATATCGCTCTTGCCAAAGAAGCCGTACCTAAAGCCGTCAATCATGTAAAAAAACGGATTGAAGCGGGAGAGGTTTTGCCAAAATGGTGGTAGTGAATGAATGGAATAAAAGACA
>JANPAS010000104.1:0-5625 GCA_031430035.1 Comamonadaceae bacterium
CAAGCAGCGCACGTCGTGCGTGCCACGCGCTACGCGCCGCACGGCATACGCGGCGTGGCAGGCGGACGCGCCTCCAAGTGGGGACGCATTGCTGACTACGCCACAACCGCCAACGACCAGATGTGCGTTTTGGTGCAAATCGAATCAAAAATTGCGCTTGACAACTTGGACGCCATTTGCGCCGTTGAGGGTGTTGATGGTGTGTTTATTGGTCCTGCGGATCTGGCGGCATCGCTGGGCTACTTAGGACAACCCATGCACCCAGAGGCACTCAAAATTACCGATGACGCTTTCGCCCGCATCATCAAAAGCGGCAAAGCAGCTGGCTACTTAACCGCAGATGAAAAGCTAGCGCAGCGCTACCTAGACATGGGCGTGACCTTTATGGCCGTGGGGCTGGACAACAACATCTTGGTGCGTGGGACGAAGGCGCTGGTGGAGAGGTTTAAAGTTGCCAAACCAGCAGGTGCACTGGGGAGTGGGTATTAAAATAATTCGGAATTATCCTTGCATTTTGAATATGCCATGTTTAAAATACAAGGATGTTTAATCGACTATCCGAACTCGATCTTGTAGAAAAATTACGCTGGAGTCCAGCCGTTGCCATACTTGGCGCACGTCAAGTTGGCAAAACCACACTTGCAAAAAACTTACTCCAAACTCACGCGGGAGCCGTGTATTTGGATTTGGAACGCCCACAAGACAGAGAGCGCCTAGGCGATGGGGAGTTGTTCTTTCAAAACCACGCGCAAGAACTGGTCATTTTGGATGAGGTGCAAAACGCACCCGAGTTATTTAGCTTACTCCGTGGAGAGATTGATCGTTTGCGCCGTCCAGGACGGTTTGTGCTCCTCGGCTCTGCTTCTTTTGAGCTCCTTCAGCAAAGCCAATCTTTGGCTGGACGACTGGCTATCGTCGATATGCAACCCTTGGTCTACGATGAAGTTAAAGCACAAGCTGATAACTTACAAACGCTACAGAAGCTTTGGGTCATGGGCGGCTTCCCCGAGAGCTACCAAGCTCCTACATCACATGCATCGTGGGCTTGGCGCGATGCTTTCATTAGGCATCAACTGCATACCGACTTGCCCGCTCTGGGCTTGCGTGCCGATCCAGAAGCCATACGGCGTTTTTGGCGAATGCTCGCAAACAATCAAGGACAAATTTTTAACGCGCTTGCGTTTGCCAACGCACTCGATGTCAGCGCACCTACCGTCACGCGGTGGTTAGATTTTTTAACGGGCGCACTGTTAGTCAGAAGGCTGGAGCCCTATTTCATCAACTTGAATAAACGGCTCGTCAAATCACCTAAAGTTTACGTGCGCGACAGCGGTTTGCTTCACAATTTGCTGGGACTACCAAGCGTATCCGACCTTCAAGGCCACACCATAGCGGGAGCATCGTGGGAAGGTTTTGTGATTGATCAAATTCAGGCACATTTGCCGCCTGGTGCGACCATGAATTTCTATCGCACAGCAGCAGGAGCAGAGTTAGATGTGGTGGTAGAGATGGGCAACAAGAAATTAGGTTTTGAAATTAAATTCAGCTCTAATCCCAAGCCTGCAAAAGGCTTTTGGCAATCGCTAGAGGACATCAAACCCGACCAGAGTTATATCGTTGCGCCTGTAGCCACGGGCTGGGCCGTGCGCGACAACGTGCATGTCTTGCCTGTGGGGGAAATTGCGCGTGTGTTTGTCTAAGTACGCACCGCAAACTGCGGAAAGTACCGCATCACCACCGCGCCTTTTAAATCCCACGCTTTGCATTGATTGAGGTGTTTGGGTGGTTCGGTCACTTCAGTGGATTTCAATTTGCTGTTGCTACTGCGGTACGGATACACCGTTTGATATGCCGCCGTGGCTGCGCCCGATAGCAGTTCGCGCACATGGGTGCAGCCGTCTAAGCCGCCAATTGCGCCTTCGATTTTCTTTTTCCAGCCGCGTCCCATTTGCAGGCCGATCACGGCGCGGATGGGGTCGATGGCGGGTTTGCATTCTAGGTACGGCGTATAGGGCATGGCGGCGGCGATGTCGTGGATAACCATGTCGTCGTCGATGGTGATGCGGATCAGCATGTTGTGAATGGCCGCGTCCGCTGGCATCTCGCCTCTGTAGCCGAGGCTGATAGGGAAGCTTTTGCTGTCGCGCAGTTCGCCTTCAATGTCCCACAGGCCATCATCACGCAGATAGCCGCGGTAGGTAATTTTGCGGTCGTGCAAATGGCGGCGCGGTGCGGCGGGTGGGAGTTCTAGGTTGACAGATGAGGTGTTTGTTTCGGTTTGCATGGCTTTATTTTCGCTCCAATCCCGCCCCATAATTGTCATTTCGTCGCAAATGACTGGTTTTGCAATAGAGACCTTGGACAATACAAACTATGAAATTTAAAGCACTTCCCAAATGGTTGAAATGGGCGCTTGCCCTTGTGGTTTTAGCCGCCCTCGTGATGTTTATTGGCAAAGGCATGGCAAAGCGCAAAGCCGACCAAGCAGCGATTGAAACGGCAGCCGTCGTTAAAAAAGCCAATGTCAGCATTGAGCTTGCGCCTAGCGATGTCGTTGTGGTGAAAACGATTCTGCTCTCGCAAGGCTTGCCGATTTCAGGTAATGTGCGTGCCGCTAACAATGCGGTTGTCAAAGCGAAAGTGGCAGGAGAACTCAAAGGATTGGTTTTGCGTGAAGGCGATTCAGTGACGGCAGGACAACTCATCGCCACCATTGACACCACAGAATTTTTGGCACGCCAAAACCAAGCGCAAAAAACAGCAGAAGCAGCGAAGGCGCAGGTCGATATTGCGCAGCGCAGCTTTGATAACAACAAGTCGCTGGTCGATCAAAACTTTATCTCTAAAACAGCACTAGACACATCGCTGGCAACGTTAGAGGGTGCTAAAGCCAGCTACGCCGCAGCCATTGCAGGCGTGGATGTCGCTAAAAAAGCACTGGACGATACCCGCGTCATCGCCCCCATTAGCGGGGTGATTTCGGTGCGCGGCACCCAGCCTGGCGAGCGCGTGGGCATTGATGCCAGAATTATGGAAATTATCGATTTGAGCCGCTTGGAGTTGGAAGCCACACTAGCAGCAGGTGATTCGATTGGCATTCGCCTTGGTCAAACAGCGTTGCTCACGGTTGAAGGTACAGCAAAAATAGTCAAAGCTCGTGTCGTACGTATCAATCCATCCGCAACAGCGGGTTCGCGCTCGGTACTGGTCTATCTAGCGTTAGAGAGCGTCCAAGGCCTACGCCCGGGCATGTTCGCACAAGGTACGCTTGCCACGGCTGTTGTGAAAACGTTGGCTGTACCGAAAGCGGCCATTCGCAGTGACAAGCCTGCGCCTTACGTTCAAGTGGTTGAAAACAAAAAGATCGCGCACAAAACTGTGACGCTGGGTAGCACCGGCGAGTTTGAAGGTAGTGAATACGTGGCCGTACAAGGCTTAGCTGAAAACACCATCGTCCTGCAAGGCAATGTGGGTGCGGTTCGCGAAGGCATTGCTGCCAAAGGCCAATAGCCATGTGGTTTACACGCGTATCCCTTCAAAATCCGGTCTTTGCGACCATGATGATGCTGTTGCTCGTTGTGCTTGGACTGTTTTCAATCCAAAAGCTGCAAGTCGATCAGTTCCCCAATATCGACTTTCCCGTGGTCGTGGTGTCTACCGAATACCCAGGCGCATCGCCCGAGGTGGTGGAGAGCGAAGTCACCAAAAAAATTGAAGAGAGTGTGAACTCGGTTGCGGGCATTAGTGCCTTGACTTCACGCAGCTATGAAAACGTCTCGGTTGTCATCATCGAGTTTCAATTAACCGTCGATGGCCGCCGTGCCGCTGACGATGTACGCGAAAAAGTAGCTGCCGTTAGACCGACACTTCGCACCGAAGTGAAAGAGTCGCGCGTGCAGCGCTTCGACCCGTCTAGCAAGGCGGTGTGGTCGGTGGCAGTGTTGCCGCAAAAGTCGGCCAATGGCAAACCCATGAATGCGGTGGAACTCACCAATTGGGCGGATCAGGTCTTTAAAAAGCGCTTGGAAAACGTGCGCGGCGTGGGCGCTGTCAGCGTTGTGGGTGGCACGAAGCGCGAAATTAATATTTATCTAAACCCTCAGGCGATGGAGTCTTTGGGCATTACGGGTGACCAAATTGTGGCGGCAGTCAAAGGCGAGAACCAAGACTTGCCAGTTGGCGCGATTCGTAACTTGGTGCAGGAGCGTACCGTACAAATTGATGCGCGCATGAAAACGCCTAATGACTTCAACCAGATCATCATCACCAGAAAAAACGGTGCTGCGATTCGGCTCAACCAAGTCGCTCGCGTGTCCGACGGTGCGCCTGAATTAGAGAGCGCCGCACTCTATAACGGCGAGCGCACACTCTTGCTATCGGTGCAAAAGTCGCAAGACGAAAACACGATTGCTGTTGTGGATGGGCTCAACAAAACACTGGCCGAAATGCAAAAGCAGTTAGCCGATAGCGGCCAAAACAACGTACGACTAGAAACGGTCACCGATGGCTCAAGGCAAATCAGAGTGGGCGTTAAAAACGTGCGTCAAACCTTGATTGAAGGCGCGCTGCTCACCATCTTGATTGTGTTTTTATTCCTCAATTCTTGGCGCTCGACCGTCATCACGGGGCTGACGCTACCGATCTCGTTGATCGCCACATTTTTATTCATGCATTTGTTTGGTTTCACCATCAACATGATCACCTTGATGGCGCTCTCGTTATGTGTGGGCCTGCTGATTGACGACGCCATTGTGGTGCGTGAGAACATTGTTCGGCACATACAAATGGGTAAATCGCCCTACCAAGCGTCGATGGATGGCACGAAAGAAATCGGCCTTGCGGTGTTAGCAACCACGCTGTCGATCGTGGCGGTCTTCTTGCCGATTGGCTTTATGGGCGGCATTATTGGTAAGTTTTTTCACCAATTCGGCATCACGATTGTGGCGGCGGTACTGGTCTCGATGCTTGTCAGCTTTACGCTTGACCCGATGCTCTCCAGCATTTGGCACGACCCTGCGATTGACGCGCATGGCAAACCCAAAGTGCCGCCCGTGACAAAGATGGAGAAGCTGTACGAGTTCACTATTGGCCGCGTCACAGGCTGGTTTGATCGCGGAACGACATGGGTGGAAGACCAATACCAGCATGCCCTGCAGTGGTCTTTGGCACATAAAGGTGTCACGGTTTTGGCGGCAGCGCTGATCTTCTTTGCCAGCATTTTTATGGTTCGCTTTATTGGCACCGAGTTTGTGCCTAAGGCCGACTTTTCTGAAACATCCATTTCGTTCTACACGCCCGTGGGCTCGTCACTAGAGAACACAGAGGCCAAAGCCAAGCAAGTCGAAGCGATTGTGCGCAGCTTTAAAGAAGTGAAGTACACCTTGGCAACTGTCAATACAGGCACAGCCAGCGGAAAGATTTACGCCAACATTTTTGTGCGTATGGTTGACCGCAAAGACCGCAAACTCAGTGTCGACGATATGTCAGCCACGCTCCGCGAGCGCCTCAATCAAGTGGCGGGGATCACTGTGACGCACGTTGGCTTACTTGATGCCGTGGGCGGCAATAAACAAGTAGAGTTCTCCTTGCAGGGAACCGATCAACGTGAGTTAGAGCGTTTGGCTG
>JANPAS010000105.1:0-2743 GCA_031430035.1 Comamonadaceae bacterium
CACTAGTGTCCGGAAGATTGAAATTGCGGACTAGAACAAATTTTGCTGATCATCCTGAGTTGTAATCAAGTTACTCTCTAGCGCATTAAGAACCATCTGATTGAGGGTGATTTTCTCAAACATATTGACCTCCACGAGGTGCAGGAAGTTGCGAAGAGTGATTCTTTGTTCGATTGTTCTGTGCGCTAGCACGGCGATCAAGTAAGTGCAAATTGCGATCCAGATTTGCGTTTTTACAGCATTCAGTGAATTGCCAAAGAAGTGCTTGATGCTAAGATTTTGTTTGAGCCACTTGAAGAACAACTCAATTTGCCAGCGCTGTTTATAGATGGCAGCAATCGTGAGCGCATCAAGATCAAAGCGATTGGTCAGGAAGACCAAATCGAGCTGAGTGTTTGCATCATGAAAGCTCACACGGCGTAGCAGCTTGGGGTAAGCTTTTTTGGCTTTGTCTAGCGCCAGCTCAATGCTCTCATCGCTGCACAGACCGGTGCGCACGTCCACCGCGCGAGTACTACGCACGACGTAGCGCATATTGTCCTTGGCGCGCACCACAAAGCTGCACTCGCGTTTGACCCATTGATGCAAACGCTTGTAGTCAATGTAGCCCCGATCCATGACCACGATAGCGCCTGTGGGCAGTTGCAGCACATCCAGCAATTGAACGTCATGGACTTTGCCTGTGGTGATGGACACAAAGACGGGGATAGCACCTCGTAGATCAATGGCGATATGCGCTTTAATAGCCGCCTTGGTTTGGCGGAAGTCGGCCCATTGAAATAGACTCAGGCACAGATCAATCGTGGTCGAATCCAGTGCGTACAAAGGCTCTTTCAATTGCAGCGGGATGGGCGTGTCTTTGTGAGATGCCAGAGCCATCTCAATCATCCGTTTAGCGAGCGCCTCAAATAGGCAGTAGTTGCGCTTATCGTTGGCATCAGCCAAAGTCGAGCGGGTGGCCGCATGTCGCATACCTGCGTGATACAGGCGTGATCTTTGGGAGTTCAAGCACAGCACCAAATCTCGCAAGCCCTCGCGCCGGGTGAACTGCGCATAGCTCATGCAAATAAAGTGACTCCAAGCGGTGAAGTCCTGCGTCCAGCGGTTGGATTGATACTTTTCAACCAGATACTCAAAGTGCTTGAAGGGCACAAATTTGAGGAGCTGCGCAAAGACGGTCTGCCCTGCATTCATGGGGTAACTTTCTGGAAATAAAGTTACCTTACCCACTTCTAGGAAAAATCTCGTTTTGAAATCGTCCGACTCCAAAATTACTCGTAAGTCGTTGTCGCTGTTTGAGTTTCTGCGATTCTTGTCAAAATCTACCGGACACTAGTGAAAAAAAGCCAAAGAAAACTTGACATCATCCATGAATATGCATTATTATGCTTATACCGAGTATGAAAAGATGCACTTTTGTGCCTTAATCTAAGGAAGCCAAGCCGTGAGCACCAATATCCGCGTGGAATACCAGACCCATCCGTCCGTCTATAAACACTGGAAACTCAGTTTCGAGGGGCCTGTGGCGACATTGAAGGCCGATTTTGATGAAAACGCTGGCCTGCGACCGGGGTATAAGCTCAAACTCAACAGCTACGATTTGGGCGTGGATATTGAACTCAATGATGCGATGGGGCGGATTCGCTTTGAGCACCCTGAAGTTCGTGCCGTAGTGCTGACCAGCGCCAAAGAAAAGGTTTTTTGCTCAGGGGCCAATATTTTCATGCTCGGGGTAAGTAGCCACGCATGGAAGGTGAATTTTTGCAAATTCACCAACGAAACCCGCAATGGATTTGAAGATTCGTCCCAGTACAGTGGCTTGAAATTTTTGGCCGCAGTTAACGGAGCCTGCGCGGGTGGCGGCTACGAGCTGGCGCTGGCCTGCGATGAAATCATTTTGGTGGACGATCGTGCATCTGCAGTGAGCTTACCTGAAGTACCGCTATTGGGCGTATTGCCAGGCACGGGGGGCTTGACCCGCGTAACCGACAAGCGCCATGTTCGCCATGACTTGGCGGATTTGTTCTGTACCAGTGTGGAGGGCGTGCGTGGCGCAAAAGCAGTGGCATGGCGTTTGGTCGATGCGGTGGCCAAGCCGGCAGTATTTGCCCAGAAGGTGCAAGAGAGGGCGTTGGAGTTGGCGGCAGGCAGCGATCGGCCCGCCGACGGCAAGGGCGTAACACTCAGTCCACTAGAGCGCGTGGTAGAGGCGGATGCCTTGCGCTACAACCATGTGACTGTCGAAATCGACCGTGTCAAACGCACAGCCACGTTGACCATCAAGGCCCCCCAGGGTGTGCAGCCTACGGATATTGCGGGCATTGAAGCAGCCGGTGCGGCTTGGTTCCCCTTGGCTATGGCACGCGAGCTGGAAGATGCCATTTTGTCAATGCGCACCAATGAGCTGGATATTGGCACATGGTTGATTAAGACCCAAGGCGAAGCGGCTGCTGTGCTGGCCATGGATGCAGTTTTGCTGGCGCACCAGCACCACTGGTTGGTGCGCGAAACCATTGGTTTGCTGCGCCGCACGTTAAGCCGCTTGGATGTGTCCTCTCGCAGTTTGTTTGCTTTGATCGAGCCCGGCTCGTGCTTTGCAGGCACTTTTTTAGAGTTGGCTTTGGCCTGCGACCGCAGCTACCATTTGGCGCTACCGGACGATGCAGTGCGGGCACCTAAGATTACTGTTGCCGAGACCAATTTTGGCCTTTATCCGATGGCTACCGGACAAAGCCGTTTAACC
>JANPAS010000106.1:0-53917 GCA_031430035.1 Comamonadaceae bacterium
TATTTTTGAACCTTGGCGTTTGAGCCACAAGTTTTTGACATCCTCAAATTCGAGCACAGTGGGCACAAAGCCAAGCGGGGCAAGGCGTGCGGTAATGATTTCCATGCAGCCGCCATCTAGCGGCGTGGGCGAGTGGCAGGCAATGAGTTGCTTGGCAAGATCAAGGGTAGAGGTCATGGCGCAGGGTCTGGTGGAGTGTCTGAATCGAGATCAGAGGGTAGGGGCGATGTCAGCAGCGTTTGAATGGAGGGCGGCAGCACGGGCTCGGTTAGCCACGTGGGTAGAGCAGGCAAATCCCAATTGGCGTTATCGAGCGCCATGCGGAAAGCACGCAGCCACAAATGCGTGTCGTAGCGCGACAGCCCAAAGTTGACTTCGCCCTCATCGGTTTGCATGTTGATATTGCAGCCCTGTGGCTCCACGTGCAGTTGCAGCGTCTTGCACAGCACAAAGCCCTGCGCACGGTGCGTATCGCGGTCTTCTTGGCTAATCTGAAACGGATAATGCGCGTCGCCCTGCGGTGTCTCTTGCACGGCGATACGGTGCTCCATACGGATTTGCTCGGCTGGCGCAAGCTTAGTGAATTGATTGAGCGTCGTGGTGCGCTCAATCAGCTCGGCCATCGGACCAATCAAACCTTGCGCAAAACGCCGCGTAATCCAAATGCGCGGCTGCTCATCGTGGTAGCACAGCCACAGGCGGTCTTCTTCTTGGTCATAACCGAAGGTTGTTTGGGTCATTGCTCGAAGGTTGTTTGGGTCTAATCCCGCAGCAAATCATTCAAGCTAGTCTTAGAGCGCGTTTGCGCATCCACACGCTTCACAATTACCGCGCAATACGTGCCGGGTTCTCCTGCATTTTTTGGAGGACGCGAACCTGAAATCAAAACTGATCCAGAAGGGATGCGCAGCTTGCCTGGCTCGCACTCTAGCCATTTGCCTGTGGTGCGATCAAACACGGGAGTGCTTTGCCCGAGGTACACGCCCATGCCTAGCACGGAATGTTCTTCCACGACCACGCCTTCGACCACTTCGGAGCGCGCGCCGATAAAGCAGTTGTCTTCAATGATGGTCGGGCCTGCTTGAATGGGCTCTAGTACGCCGCCAATGCCCACGCCGCCCGAGAGGTGGACGTTCTTGCCGATCTGAGCGCAGCTACCCACGGTTGCCCATGTGTCCACCATCGTGCCCGAGTCCACATATGCGCCAATGTTGACGTAGGACGGCATCAAGATTGCGCCGCTGGCAATGTAACTGCCTCGGCGAGCCACGGCTGGCGGCACCACGCGCACGCCCGTTGCCTTCATTTCGTCGGCGGTGAGGTGTGCAAATTTGGTTTGTACTTTGTCGTAAAAACCCAGTTCACCTGCGGAGATGACTTCGTTGTCTTTCAGACGGAACGACAAGAGCACGGCTTTCTTCAACCACTGGTGTGTCGTCCACACGCCCACAGATTCGCGGGTTGCCACGCGTAGGCGGCCTTTGTTCAGTTCGCTGATGATGTGCTCAACGGCATCGGCAATTTCTTTAGGCGCGGCTGCGGGTGAAAGTTCTGCGCGGTTGTCCCAAGCGTTGTCGATGATGGTTTGTAGTTGTTGTGTCATAGTTTTTGAGTTAGTAAGTTTTGATGAAATCTGCGATGCGGTGCGCGGCCTCTAAGCACTCGGCTTGCTCTGCCACCAAGGCCATACGAATCCGCCCCTTGCCTGGGTTCACGCCGTGGGCATCTTCTCTTGCGAGATAACTGCCTGGTAGCACGGTCACATTGTATTTGGCGAGCAGCTCGGCTGCGAACGCCGTGTCCGAGCCGCCGCAAACATGGACAGGCACGCCCGCCCAGAGGTAGAACGCCGCGTCGGGTAGTTTCACATCCATGACGGGCTCTAACACAGGCGTGACGGCGGAAAACTTGGCGCGGTACTCGGAACGATTGGCGACGACGTGATCTTCGTCGTCCCAAGCCTTGCTGGATGCGGCCTGCACCGTGCCACTCATGGCCGAGCCGTGGTAGGTGCGGTAGAGCAGGAAGGCTTTAATCCAAGCCGCATCGCCCGCCACAAAGCCGCTTCTCATGCCGGGCACGTTGCTGCGTTTGGAGAGCGAGGTGAAAGCAATGAGATTCTTAAAGTCGGTGCGCCCCAGCTTTGCGGCGGCCTCTAAGCCCGAGAGCGGCGGTTCATCACGAAAATAAATCTCTGAATAGCACTCGTCGGATGCAATGACAAAACCGTACTTGTCGGACAGCGCAAACATCTTTTCCCACTCGGCTAGTGGCATCACCGCACCCGTAGGGTTGCCGGGCGAGCAGACAAAAATCATTTGCGTTCGCTGCCAAACCTCTACTGGCACGGCATCCCAATCGACTGCGAAGTTGCGCGCAGGGTCAGAATTCACGTAATACGGCGTAGCGCCAGCCAACAGCGCAGCGCCCTCGTAGATTTGATAGAACGGATTAGGGCAAACAACGATTGGATTCGGTTTATTGGGATCGACGACCACCTGCGTAAACGAAAACAAAGCTTCGCGCGAGCCATTGACGGGCAGAATTTGCTTGGCAGCATCTAGTTTGAGACCATAGCGGCGTTCTAGCCAGCCCACAATGGAGGCCTTGAGCGCAGGCTCGCCAGCGGTGGCAGGATAGCCCGCTAAGCCTTGCAGATTGGCGCATAGCGCATCTTTGATGAACTGCGGCGTTGCGTGTTTAGGCTCGCCAATCCCAAGACTAATGGCACGGTAGGCGGGGTTTGGTGTGATGGGCGCAAACAGTTGTTTGAGTCGCTCAAAAGGGTAGGGTTGCAGTTTGGATAGCAGGGGATTCATGCTCCAATTATCTTGGAAGATAAAATCCAGCCCGTGCGTTTAACTTCTATTAAGCTTTCGGGCTTCAAATCCTTCGCCGATCCCACACATTTCCAGCTTCCCGGCCAATTGGTCGGCGTGGTTGGGCCAAACGGTTGCGGGAAATCCAACATCATTGACGCGGTGCGCTGGGTGCTGGGCGAAAGCCGAGCCTCGGAGCTGCGCGGCGAGTCCATGCAGGATGTGATTTTTAACGGGACGAATACGCGCAAACCTGCGTCGCGTGCCAGTGTGGAGTTGGCGTTTGATAACGCTTCGCACCGCGCGGGTGGGCAATGGAATCAATACGAAGAAGTGGCTGTGCGCCGTGTGCTGACGCGCGACGGCACATCCAGTTACTACATCAACAATCAAGCGGTGCGCCGCCGCGATGTGCAAGACGTGTTTTTGGGCACGGGTCTTGGCCCCCGCGCCTACGCCATCATTGGACAGGGCACGATTTCCCGCATTATTGAGTCGCGCCCCGAAGAGCTGCGTTTGTTTTTAGAAGAAGCCGCTGGCGTTTCCAAATACAAAGAGCGCCGCCGCGAGACGGAAAACCGCATCCACGACACCGAGGAAAACCTCACACGCGTGACGGACATCCTCCGCGAGTTGAATGCGAATTTGGAAAAACTAGAGCGCCAAGCCGAAGTCGCCAAGCGCTACCAAGGCTTACAAGCGGATGTGACGCTAAAAGCACATCAGCAGTGGTTTTTAAAACGCAGCGAGAGCTTGGAGGGTCAAGGCAAGTTAGCCGCAGAAGTGCTGGAAGCGACTAATAAGCTAGAAGCCAGTATGGCGGATTTGCGCCGTGCCGAGGCTGATTTGGAGTCTATTCGTCAATCGCATTACGAAGCAGGCGATGGCTTGAATGCCGCGCAAGGATTGCTGTATGAGGCCAGCACCGAAGTGGGCAAGTTGGAAGCGGAAATCCGCTTTGTGGTGGAAGGCCGCGTTCGCGCCGTGGCTCGTATCGCGCAAATTGCTGAACAGCTTTTGGAATGGAAAACCAGAGCCGATACCGCCGCGCAGCATCAGCTCGATTTGGAGTCATCGGCGGCGGGCGCAGAAGAACACGCCATCACGCTTGCCGCGCAATTAGAGGATATTGAGACGCAAACCCCTGAGCTGGAGGCCTTACTGGATAAGGCTCGTGGACGGGTCACTGCACAGCGCACGCAGGTGGTGCAGGTGCAGCAGCAGATTCAAGTGTTGGCCGCTGAGCAGCGCAGTATTGATGAGCAATCGCGCAATATGGAAGTACGCCGTGAGCGACTAGCTGCGCAGCAAAAGGAAGTCGATGCGCCCGATCACGCCAAACTGCAAGCCTTGGGCGAAGAGTTGGCAATGGCGAAAGAGATTGCGCTGGAAGGCTCGGCTCGTCTAGAAGACTTACGCGAGCAAGTGCCCGCAAGCGACGAAGCACGGCGCTTGGCGCAGACCGTTGCCACGGATGAGTCTGCCAAGTTGGCCGATACACAAGCGCGGCTGGATGCGCTGCAAACGCTGCAAGCACAGGTGATTGCGAATGATCGCTTAAAGCCGTGGCTTGCCAAGCATGGGCTTGATCATTTAACAAAACTCTGGACCAAGCTGCATATCGAAAAAGGCTGGGAAGCCGCGCTGGAAGCGGCTTTGCAAAGCCGCATGGGGGCGTTGGAGGTCAGCCGCCTTGAGATGTTGACATCGTTTGCAGTTGACGCGCCGCCTGCAAAATTGAGTTTTTACGCACCAGCGACCAGTGGTGCTGGGACGACACAGTCGAACGCCTTACTGCGTTTGATTAAAACTTCAGACGCTAATCAACAAAGTTTGATGGCTGATTGGCTGCATGGATGCTTCACTGCCGATTCACTAGATGCTGCACTCAAAGCGCGTGAGTCGTTGCAAGCAGGTGACGTGATTTATACACCGCAAGGTCATGCCGTGACGCGCACTTCCATTTCGTTTTATGCGGCGGAAGGCGAACAAGCGGGATTACTCGCTCGTGCTCAAGAAATTGAAAATTTAGACAAGCAAGCGCGTGCACAAACCTTGATGGCGCAGGACGCACGGACGGCTTTGCAGCGTGCCGAAAGTCATTACGCGGAAGTGTCTAGCCAATTGAGCAAAGCGCAAAGCGAAACGAGCAGGGCTCAAGCGGCGAGTCACGATGTAGAGATCAAGTGGACAACGCTCTCACGCCAAGTCAGCGAAGCGCAGGCGAGAAGCGCACAGCTGGCGTCTGATGTGGCTGAAATTGATGCGCATATGGCGGAGTTTCAAGAGCGCCGTGTCACACTGGAAGCTCAATTTGAAGATTTAGATATTCGCTTAGGCGAAGCGCAAGAAGTTGAAGCCACTCAGGGTGATGGCGTGATTGAAGCCGAACGCAAGTTAAATGCACTCCGCGATCAGCACCGCGCAATTGAGCGCCAGCAGCAAGAGGCAAGTTTTCAAGGTCGAAGCTTGGTGGCTCGCAAGGAAGAGCTGGCTCGCAATATCGCGCTCGGTATTGCCCAGACAGCGAACCTAACGCGTGAGCACGAGCAGCTGGATTTAGACCTACTGCGCATGAACGATGCCGCTGCGCAATCGGGCTTGCAGGCCGCGCTTAGCCTGAAGTTGGAGCGCGAAACCAGTCTTGCCGCCAAGCGCAGTTTGTACGACGATTTGACGCAAAAACTCCGCGCCACAGACGAGCGCCGCATGGGTGCTGAGCGTGCACTCGATCCGCAGCGCGGGCGTATTTCTGATTTGCAATTGAAAGAACAAGCGACGCGTCTTGGGGCGCAGCAGTACGAGCAGTTACTCTTGGACGCGAAAGCTGATTTGGAAGTGATTGAGGCCAGCGTTACAGCGGGAAGCGTGAAGCTATGGGGCTTGGCGGGCGAAATTGAAAGACTCAATCAAGCGATTTCAAGCTTAGGCGCGATCAACTTGGCGGCTCTGGACGAGCTGGCGTCCGCTCGTGAGCGCAAGACTTTCTTAGATGCGCAAATGGCGGATTTGACCGAGGCGCTCACCACACTGCAAGACGCGATTAAAAAGATTGATGCGGAAACGCGCGATTTGCTGGGGAATACGTTTAACCAAGTTAATGAGCAGTTTGGTCTGATGTTCCCCAAATTGTTTGGCGGTGGTCAAGCCAAGCTGATGATGACGGGCGAAGAGATTTTGGATGCGGGCATTCAAGTTATTGCGCAGCCGCCAGGCAAAAAGAACCAGACGATTCATTTGCTGTCGGGTGGCGAAAAAGCGCTGACGGCCATCGCACTTGTGTTCGCCATTTTTATGTTGAACCCAGCGCCGTTTTGCTTGCTGGACGAGGTCGATGCGCCGCTGGATGACGCCAATACTGAGCGTTATTCAAAATTAGTCGCCAGCATGTCCGAGCAGACGCAGTTCTTATTCATCAGTCACAACAAAATTGCGATGGAAATGGCCAAGCAACTGATTGGTGTGACGATGCAAGAGCAGGGTGTCTCGCGCATTGTGGCGGTCGATATGGAGGCGGCAACCTCCATGGTGGACGCTTAAACTCTAGGTCATGAGCTTTCGCTTTCAACTCCTGCTAGTTGGCCTTGTCGTCCTTGTGTACTTGGGCGCACGTTGGTGGTGGCTAGAGCGCAAACTAGAGCAAAAATCTGGATCTGCAACAGACGATAGCCTGCAAGCCGCATCGGGATTGCCTCCCGAGAGGCTGGAGCCCACGATGTCCAGCCCGATTGGCCTAGCGGATAGTACCCCCGCCCAACCTTCCCTAGCACCTTCTCCTGAATTTGCCGCACTGTCTTTGGCCCTACCAAAGCAGAGTCCCGTGCTGCATCCGCAGATTGACTGCATTGCCATGCTGGATATGGAAGAGCCCAGCACGGGTGATTTCGCTTTAAGTTTGATGCCGACTACGCGGCGTATTGGCTCTAAAACGTGGCGTGTCGAAGGTTTTAATACCGTCACTAAAACGTGGGAGAACGTGACAGCAGGGCAAACTTACGATTATTTTCAAGCGGGTATTCAGCTTGTGAATCGCAATGGCGCTTTGAACGATGTGGAGTTTTCCGAGTTCGTGGCCAAGGCCAGTCATTTGGCAGAAAGCCTTGGTGCGTCAAGCGATTTTCCAGAGATGCTCTCTGAGGTGTCCCGCGCCAAAGAACTCGAGCAATTCACACTGGCGCATGACATTCGCTTATCCCTCAATCTGCATGCGAAACGCGCGGCTTGGAGCTTCGCTTATTTGCAGCAGCACGTGCAGCGAGCAGGTTTTGTGGCGGGCGTGATTCCGGGACGTTGGGTGTTGGGCTCGTCCGAGCACGAGCTGATTGCACTCACCATCGATTCCCAAGCCGCAATGGCTGACGATGTGGCGTCCGTGCCGATTCGTAAACTCACGCTGCTCTTGGATGTACCGCAAGTCGCTAGAGGTGCTCTGCTTAGCGATGGAACCATTGGCAAACCTTTTGATGCCATGTGTGACGTGGCGATTCGCCTGTGCGCAGGTATGGAGGCGGCGATTGTGGACGAGCAAGGTCTCGCCGTGGACGTGGAAGCCTTGCAGCGCACGGCCTTGGAGTTGGAAGCCGTTTATGACCGCTTGGATAGCGTGGGATTGTCCGCAGGCTCAAGCTTAGCCAAACGTTTGTTTTCATGAGTCCACAAACTGAGATTGAATCTCTGCGCGAGCAGTTGAATCACCATGCGCAGGCTTACTATGTGTTGGATGCACCAACGGTGCCCGATAGTGAGTACGACAGACTCTTCCAAAGACTAGAGGCTTTAGAGCTTGCACACCCCGATTTAAAAACAAAGGATTCCCCCACACAGCGCGTCGGCGGCGGTTTACTGGATGCTTTTAGTCAAGTCAAGCATGCCGTGCCGATGCTCAGCATTCGTACCGAGACGGATACCGAGAGCAGCGGCGCTAAAAACTTTGATGCGCGGATTAGGAAAGAATTAAAACTGGGTGATGCAGATAGCCCCATTGAATACGTGGCCGAGCTTAAATTTGATGGCCTCGCCATGAGTTTGCGCTATGAGAACGGCGTATTGGTACAAGCCGCCACGCGCGGCGATGGCGAAACGGGCGAGGATGTGACGCACAACGTACGCACGATCTATCAAATTCCGTTGAAATTAAAGATCGATCAAGCTTCGACAAGCTCAGCCCGAACGGATGATTTATTTGCCGTTCTGCCTGAGTCTGTCGAAGGCGGTTCAATTGTCGAAGTGCGCGGCGAGGTGTATATGCGGCGCGATTCGTTTGAGCAATTGAATGAGCGTCAACGTGCAAAAATTGCGGCAGGACAAAAAGGTGAAAAGACTTTTGTCAATCCACGTAACGCCGCTGCGGGTGCAGTTCGGCAGTTGGATAGCAAGATTGCAGCGGATCGCCCCTTGAGTTTTTTTGCCTATTCAGTTGCGCAGGGCTTACCTGAATCTGTGACCACGCATTCGGAAACTTTGAAGCAGCTCAAAGATTGGGGCTTTCCAGTCTCAAGAGATGCGCGTGTCTGCAAAGGTGCAGACGAACTCGTGCAGTTTCACGCCGATATGGCGGCCAAGCGCGATGCGCTGCCGTTCGATATTGATGGCGTGGTGTACAAGGTCAATAGCCTTGCAGACCAAGCGCAGCTTGGCTTTGTGAGCCGAGAGCCGCGCTGGGCAGTGGCGCACAAATACCCTGCGCAAGAGCAAATGACAACCGTTTTGGCGATTGATGTACAAGTGGGACGAACGGGCAAACTGACGCCCGTTGCCAAACTGGCGCCCGTATTTGTGGGCGGCGTAACGGTGACCAACGCGACGTTGCATAACGAAGACGAAGCACGTCAAAAAGATGTGCGAGTAGGTGATACCGTCATTGTGCGTCGTGCAGGCGATGTGATTCCTGAGGTGGTGAGCGTGGTCAAAGAGAAGCGCCTGCACGAAGGTCAAAGATTCACTATTCCAACGCATTGTCCCGTTTGTGGCAGTCCAGCGGTGCGTGAAAAAGGTGAGGTTGACACACGTTGCACAGGCGGTCTGATTTGCGGTGCCCAGAGAAAGCAATCTTTGTGGCATTTCGCACAACGCTCAGCAATGAATATTGACGGTCTAGGGGAAGAAATTATTGATGCGCTTGTTGATGCCAAAATAGTTCAAAACCCTGCCGATTTTTATGAGTTGACGTACGACGATCTATTTGGATTGTCTTTGTCTGGAGGCAATAAGCTGCAGCATTTGTCCACGCAAAAAATATTAAATGCTATTGAGAAATCAAAAAATACTGAACTCTGGCGTTTGATCTTTGGTTTAGGTATTCGGCACGTAGGTGAGACAACTGCAAAGCAGCTTAGCAAACTATTTGGAACTATTGAAAGGCTTAGTACGGCCTCCAAATATCTGCTTCAACTGTTTGGAGATGTTGGGTTTGAGACGGCAGAAGCTGTGGCAATATTCTTTCAAAATAAAAACAATTTCATAGTCGTCGATAAATTGTTGAAAGCTGGAGTTACATATCCACGCATATTGACCAAGGATGTAAGAATAAGCTTTGAGCAAATCCTGAATACGATGAAAGCGTTGGATAACCTATCGAAAAAAGAAATTAGAATTTTCAATGGATTCGGCTCTGAAAAGATCACATCTATTTGTGCAAAACACCTAACAATTAAATCATTCCTAGAAGCTGCAAAAACTGCACAATTAAGCGAATCTTTTGAAAAAACCTTTGCCGAAAAATTGCAATCAGAACCTTGGACAACAGTACTGGCGCAGATTGAAAATTATGAATTTATTTTGACTGGACATAGTAGAGATGAGCTCCATGCTGAGGTACTCCAAATGAGCGAAAAATTAAAACGAATTCTTCTTGCTAAATCAGATTTAACAGCAGATCAAATTGCACTTTTATCTGAAGCAGAGGGCTGGAGTCTTGTTTATCAATTAGGTGCTAATAAATCACATAAAAAACTGGATCAATTTCAAGTATGTTTTACTGGTTTTGGTATCAGTGAAAAAGAAACGCTAAGCAAATCTGCTGAAAATGCTCACTTAACTGTTGTTACAAGTGTTACTAAAAAGCTCCAAATCCTGGTTGCAGGTGAAAGCGCGGGACCATCTAAATTGGAAACGGCAAAGAGGCAAGGTGTGCGCATACTAGATAAAGTGCAATTTTTAGAGTTCTTAGAAACTGGCGAACTTGCTTGAGCGCTGTTCGATCGAAGGTAGTGCAGGCCATGTGCTAACATTGTGCTTCCATTAAAGAAAGTCAATCATGCAAGTCGCCATCCGAAAAATGGGTAATTCCCAAGGAATTTTGATTCCTAAACCTATCCTTGCTCAAACAGGTTTAACCGAGACTGCCGATCTCATCGTCAATAACGGCGTAATTGAAATTCGTCCTATCAAAGTCAACTCGCGTGCGGGCTGGGCAGAAGATTCCAAACGTATTGCCGCAGCAGGCGATGACGCTCTGGTTTGGCCTGAGTTTGCTAATGAGGGTGATTCGGAGCTGGTCTGGTGAGCGTGGCTGTGAAGACGGGTGAAGTTTGGTTGGCTGCGCTTGATCCAACCGTTGGGAGCGAGATTCAAAAAACGAGACCTTGCGTGATTGTTTCCCCGCCTGAGATGCACGATTTCTTAAAAACAGTTGTTGTTGTGCCAATGACGACTGGTTCACGCAATGCCGCATTTCGGATTCCGCTTACCTTTCAAAACAAACAAGGTTTGATCTTGCTGGATCAGATTCGAACATTGGATAAATCACGTTTAGTTAAACGTCTTGGTGCGGTTCATTCGTCCACGTTAGATCGAACTTTGCGGACACTACAAACGGTTTTTGAGCCGCAGTTATAGTCGTAATGTCTAAGCACTCCCCACACCGCCTCAGCGTTGCCCCCATGATGGATTGGACGGATCGGCATTGCCGCTATTTCCATCGCTTGCTCACAAAAAACACGCTGCTCTATACCGAGATGGTGACGACGGGAGCACTGCTGCACGGTGATGTGGCGCGGCATTTGCGCTTTAACGACGAGGAGCATCCTGTGGCGCTGCAGCTGGGCGGGTCTGATCCTGCGGAATTGGCTGCGTCTGCCAAATTGGCTGCATCGTTTGGCTATGACGAGGTGAATCTGAATTGCGGTTGCCCTTCCGAGCGTGTGCAAAAAGGCGCGTTTGGTGCTTGTTTGATGAACGAAGCGCCGCTGGTGGCTGACGGCATTAAAGCGATGCAGGATGCGGTGAGCTTGCCTGTGACGGTGAAGCACCGCATTGGTGTCGATAAAAACGAGAGTTATGAATTCGTGCGCGACTTCGTGGGAGCCTTATACCGCGTGGGTTGCACGGTCTTTATTGTTCACGCGCGTAGTGCGTGGCTGAAGGGACTCAGCCCGAAAGAGAACCGCGAAATTCCGCCGCTGCGCTATGAGTTTGTGTATCAACTCAAGCGCGATTTCCCCGATTGCACGATTGTTTTAAATGGCGGCGTGAAGACGAATGATGAAATCGAAACGCACCTCGCGCATGTGGACGGCGTGATGCTGGGGCGCGAGGCTTATCACAACCCTTGGATCATGACGGAGTGGGATGAGAGGTTCTTAGGTGGAGAGAAAAGTGCCTTTTCCCGCGATGAAATTGAAGTGCAAATGATTGAGTACATGCAGCGCGTTTGCCATAAAGAAAAAAGCGAGCGTGATGGCTTGATGTATCCCAGCGCTTATTCAGTCGCGCGGCACATGCTGGGCTTGCGTCACGGACAAGCAGGCGCTAGAGCTTGGAAGCAAAAATGGAGTGACAAGCAGCAGTTTCGCCAAACTTTTGGCGCATTATTCCCACAGCAATTAGCCGCTTTGCCAGCAGCTTAGTTTTTTACGGACTCTTGCTCAACGCGCCGTGCGCCGTTGTAACGCTTGTCCCAATAGCTCGTGTGCATGTCTTCAATTCGCACTTCGGCACCTGGCTTGGGGGAGTGGATGAATTTTCCATCGCCCACATAGATGCCCACGTGGCTAAAGGCACGGCGCATGGTGTTGAAGAAAACCAAGTCACCAGGCTGTAGATCGGTGCTTTCAATTTTGGTGGTTTGCGCCGCTTGTTCGGCGGCGCTACGCGGGAGCACTTTACCTAGCGTTTGTGCGTAGAGTGCTTTCACAAAGCCGCTGCAATCAAAACCTGTATCAAACGAGTTGCCACCGCGTTTGTAGGGCAGGCCTAAGAACCCCATGGCGCTGACCACAATTTCGCCAGCCGCCGAAGTGACGTTGCTGACTTGGTTAGCCGCCACATTGCCCGCTTGCTGAACTTTTTCGATAAGGCCACGTGCTAACAACAGCTTATCTAAATCGTCACCCGCGTTGACGCTTGCAGCCGTAACCACTGCCTTGGAAGGCATATCTGGTGCGGCTTGCAGGGCGCTTGCCGCTGCAAGCAAAGCAGTGCAAAAGCTGGCGCGAAGGATGATGTTAGATAGAGGCATGGAGGTGTGAGTTTAACGTGTTTAGCGCTTATTTAGGCGAGTGGCTAAGTACATGCCGACCATCAGCGCCGCCATAAAAATCACGATATCCAAACCGCCCGCATACAGCGAAGCAAATGCAGGGCCTGGGCAATAGCCTGCCAGCGCCCAGCCGATGCCAAATAGAGCGGCACCACCTACCAGCTTGATGTCGATGTCTTTGCGCGTGGGGAGTTCAAATTTTTCGGCAAACCAAGGACGCTTACCAGAGCGGGGTGTGATTGCAAACGCGATCAAGGTCACCAAAAGCGCACCACCCATCACAAACGCAAGGCTTGGATCCCATTTGCCCGTGATGTCTAAAAATCCAATCACCTTAGCGGGTTGGGTCATGCCTGACACCACAAGTCCAAGCGCAAATAGCAAGCCCGCAATTAAAGAGACGATATTTTTCATTTTGCAATCCAAACCGTTAAAGCGCCAGCGACCATAAAAACGCAAGTAGCAATCAAGGAGCGCATCGAGCGGCGACCCAGCCCGCACACGCCGTGTCCGCTGGTGCATCCAGAGCCAATCACGGTACCAAATCCGACCAGTAGTCCTGCTGCAATCAACAGCCAAGGTGAGCGCGGTGCGGGTACGGGAATGTTTAACCATGCTGCAAAAACAGCGCCGCCAGCGATCAGCCCGCCTAAGAAAAACCAGCGCCATGCGCCGTCATGGCTGCCCGCATGACGACGTTCAAATAATGCCGTGCTAGCAATGCCGCTAATACCAGTGACACGGCCAAGGCTGACAAGCACGAGCCAGCTTGCTAGACCAATGATGATGCCGCCTGCGAGGGAGGGAAGGTAGTCCATCTTTTGACACTCCAATAAATTGTTAATAATATCAGTAATAACTTATATAGACACATGACAACCCCTATTCAACTCTTTGACCCTGCGTCATCAACCTACACCTATTTGTTGTTCGATGAAGTGAGTCGCGAGGCGGTCATCATTGATCCTGTCGATGAGCGGCTAGAGCGCGATCTCGGCGTGCTTAAGCAATATGGTCTGCGCCTTAAATATGTCATGGAAACGCATGCGCACGCGGATCACATTACTAGTGCAGCCGCCTTGATTGAGCACACAGGTGCGATGGTAGCAACGCCTATTTTTTGTAACGTAACGCCTGCGGCCATTCAATTAAAAGATGGTGATGTGCTGATGTTTGGTAGCGAAAAAATTGAAGCATTGCACACATCAGGCCACACCGCTGGTAGTATGTCGTTTGTGTGGCGTGATAACGTATTCACCGGTGACACACTTTTGATTGGTGGTTGTGGCCGAACTGATTTTCAGTCAGGAAGTGCAGAAGCACTTTACGACAGCGTGACCTTGATCCTGTTTAAGTTACCCGATCAAACAACGGTGTGGCCTGCGCACGACTACAAAGGGCAAACGCAGTCTAGTATCGGTCATGAAAAGCAGCACAACCAAAGATTCAACGATGAGCATGGTGAGCGCCGTAGTAGAGAAGCGTTTGTGACACTCATGAATGCCTTGAATTTGCCCAAGCCGCGCTTGATCGACCAAGCAGTCCCCGCGAACCTGTTTTTAGGTGTTCATCACGATGCTGGTGCCGAGGATGAGCTGACTTACGCAGTTCAGCCCGTGGCTAGCTATGCAGGTAACATCTCAGCTGAACTCGCGCACCAGTGGATGCTGAGCGGTAGGGCAATACTGGTAGACATTCGCAGCCATGCTGAGCGTGCGTGGGTTGGTTTCGTACCAGATGCACTAGGTATTGAATGGAAGATGTGGCCAGGCATGGTGGCAAATCCAAACTTTGATGCCGAGCTAAAGGCAGCAGTTCCAGCAGGTAGCCAAGTGATGATGCTTTGTAGGTCAGGAGTCAGATCCATTCCTGCGTCAGAGCGCGCACAGAGCTTGGGCTATACAGCCTACAACATCCTCGAGGGATTTGAAGGTGACCCTGATGGTCTGGCTCACCGTGGGAAAAAGGGCGGATGGCGTTTTCGCGGCTTGCCTTGGCGGCAAAATTGATAACAGATGTAAGAAACTCATGATTGGCTTGACCAATTCTGAGTAGTTATTATTTTTTTATGAGAGATATCTTGTCATGCTAGTTAAAACTTTTACGCGCACATTTTTAGTCACTTTTATCGGCCTGCTTTCGTTGGCAACGCAAGCTTTGACTATTGATGATTACGATCCAGCCATCATTAAAAAAGCCCAAGCTTCTGGGCAGTCATACGCGTTGGCGTTTCATGCCGATTGGTGCCCAACTTGCAAGCAGCAAGCAAAGGTGTTTGATCAATTGAAGGCTGACCCAACACTTAAAAACGTCACGATTTACAACGTGGACTATGACGGTGAGACCGAGCTTAAAAAGTTGCTCAAGGTACGTGGCCAATCTACCGTGATTGTTTACAAAGGAGCAAAGGAAGCTGCTCGTAGTGTTGCCGACACCAGTGTGGATGGGTTAAAGCAGCTGCTATCCAAATCTTTGTAAGTCGCTTGTATGCTGACTGACCTGCTGCTGGCCATATTTGCTGGTGGCCTGACCACGCTTAATCCCTGTGTCTTGCCACTTTTGCCCTTGGTAGTTGCTGGTGCAATGGCAAAAAATAAATGGGCTCCACTGGCAATGGGGGCAGGTTTAGCGCTTAGCTATGCGCTCTTGGGCTTATTCGTCGCGTTAATTGGTGAGTCAATCGGTTTGGATGCAAATCGACTGCGCTTGGTCGGCGGCATTTTGCTTGTGCTATTTGGTGTGGTTCAGTTAGTTCCAGCGCTAAGCGACCGCCTGGTGCTGATGCTCTCGCCTGTTGCTAATAAGGCCCATGCCGTAGCGCCAACAAAAGGAGGTTCTGTTTGGACTGCATTTTTGACAGGTGCTTTATTAGGTTTGGCTTGGAGTCCTTGCTCGGGACCGCTTTTAGGTGGCGCACTGACGTTAGTCGCGGATTCAGGCAGCGCTTGGCGTGGCACGCTGATTTTGGGATTTTTTGGCATCGGCGCAGCAACGCCACTAGTCGGCGTCGCGTATCTGTCTCAAGCTAAATTCCTAAGCTTCCGTGACTGGATGTTGGCTCACTCCGCCAACATCAAAAAAGCGGTTGGATGCTTGATGTTGGCTTTAGGTATTGCCATCCTCACAGGCTATGACAAAAAGCTAGAAGGCTTTTTAGTCAATTTGATGCCTGATTGGCTGATTACGCTTACGACTAGGATTTAACCGCACAGCATAAAAATCACAGCGCCTCAGTACTACCACGAAGCACTGGGTATTTTGCAGATCCATACCGAATGACCAAAATGGCTAATGCCAAGATGAGCATCGCGCCTGAGAGGAGCAGAACATCCATACTGATGTTGTTGTGTGCTTTCGTGACAGAGATCATTTGATGTGTCAGTGCCGTCATTGCGACGTAGAGCAAAAATCGGATAGGCATGTGATTGGTCTTGAAATAAATGCCAACCATGGCACCGAGTTCCAAATAAATGAACAAAAGCAAGATGTCATCAATACCCGCATGGCCTTTTGTCCCCATAGCTAAAAAAGTATGCAGCGCCGACCAAGCAATTGCACCACCGATAGCAAATAACGCTAAGTAGTGAAAGCCATCCACTAGCAATTTGCCGAAACCATCGGTAAATGCCAGCATATGTTGGCGTATCGTGTGAGTCCATTCGAATTTCATGAGTGGGGCTACCTTTCTAGATTTAAGGGTTAATCCTAATTAGTTTTAACTGTAGCTTAACTCATAATATCAGTTGTTCCTTATATTTTGATTTAATAGATAAGCAATGACAACTACGACTACTCACTCTAAACAACAAGACTTAGAAAAAGCTGCTCGCGTGTTCGAGGTCGCGGCCGAGCTTTTTAGCGTGCTCTCAACGCCGATCCGTCTCCGAATTTTGGGCGCATTATGCGATGGCGAGCTTTCGGTGTCACAAATTTTGGAGCGCGTTGAGACAACGCAACCTAATTTGTCGCAGCACTTGGCTATCTTGTATCGTCACGGCGTGATTGGTAAGCGCAAAGAAGGCACGCAGGTCATTTACAACGTGCAAAGCGAAAAAGCGGTAGCCCTTTGTCGTTCCGTTGTCACGCAAGTTGCGATCGAGCTGGAAGATCCTCAATCAGTGCAGGCCTCAGATCGTTTGCTTACTAGGCAGTTTGCATGATGACCGCAGCCATTCGAAGGGCCCCCGAAGGGTTTTTATCGCAATCAGATATCGCCGCCGTTCGCACAGGCAGGCGTGGTTTGCTGGCAGGTGCATTTGGTGCTGCCGTGGCGGGTTTGGTGCAAACAGCACAGGCGCAAACTAAGGATGACCCGAACATCATGGAGTTGCCCGCGCACACCAAGGGCTTGGGGCAGGGCGTGGCGTCACCTGCCTATGGTGCTCCCAGTATTTTTGAAAAAAATATCATCAGGCGTGAAAGCCCAGGCCTGACGCAAGTGCCGCAAGCTAGTGTTAGTTTTTGTCCGCTGCAAAGTCTGTTTGGCATCATTACACCCAGCGGTTTGCATTTTGAGCGGCATCACCAAGGTTGGTGGGATATTGACCCAAGCAAGCACCGTTTGATGTTGAATGGCTCGGACCATGCTTCAGAAGGACGGATGCTCAAGCGTCCGATGGTGTTTACCGTAGATGATTTGATGCGTTTGCCGTCCATCACGCGAACACACTTCATTGAATGCGGCGCGAACAGCGGCATGGAGTGGGGCAATGTGGCGGTGCCGACGGTGCAATACACACACGGAATGCTGTCGTGCAGCGAGTTCACAGGCGTGCCGCTACGACTGCTCTTGGAGATGTGCGGGGCAGACTGGAAGCGCGGTAAGTTCGTTTTGGCGGAAGGCGCAGATGGTTCGTCGATGACTCGTACGATTCCAGTCAGCTTGATTCAAAGCGATGAAGTGCTGGTTGTTTACGGGCAAAACGGTGAAATGCTGCGTCCTGAAAATGGTTATCCGCTACGTTTAGTGGTGCCAGGGGTACAGGGAGTGAGTTCGGTGAAGTATTTGCGCCGCATCGAGTTAGGCGACATGCCTTACGCCACCAAGGATGAAGTGCTGGGTTATTCGGATTTGATGAAGGATGGGCAGCATCGCCAGTACACGAGTATTCAAGAGGTGAAATCGGTGATTACGAGTCCAAGCGGCGGTCAGGTGATTTTGGCTAAAGGTCAGCACAACATCACAGGTTTGGCTTGGAGCGGTCGCGGAAAAATTAAACGCGTCGAAGTCTCAATAGACGGTGGACGCAATTGGCGCGAAGCGCGGCTCCAAACCCCGATTCAGTCTAAGTGCCTGACACGCTTTCAGTTGCCGCTTAACTGGACGGGCGCCGCGCCGCTACTTTTGATGAGCCGCGCGGTCGATGAAACAGGGCATATCCAGCCCACTTACTCGGAGAACCGCAAGGTGCGTGGCTCGCGCAGTATTTATCACAACAATTCGATCCAGACGTGGTTGATTGAGCAAAGCGGTGAGGTTAAAAATGTTCAACTCTAAATTTTTAATCGCTTGCTTTGTCCTGCTTGTCTCTTTTACGGCGCAAGCGCAAGGTATTGGCCGCACAGCAACCGCAAACGAGGTGAAGGCTTGGGATATTGATGTTCGCCCTGATTTCAAAGGACTGCCCAAGGGGGCGGGTAGCGTCGCTTTGGGCGAGCAAGTCTGGGAAGGTAAATGCGCGTCCTGCCACGGTACCTTTGGCGAGAGCAACAGTGTTTTCTTTCAGTTAGTTGGTTTTACGACTAAAGCCGATGTTGCAAAGGGCAATGCGGCGACGCTCCAATTAGGGCACGATGCCCCTGCTCGAACGATGTCGATGAAGCTATCGACACTGTCTACGCTTTGGGATTACATCAACCGCGCGATGCCCTGGAATGCGCCAAAATCCCTCACAGCGGATGAGGTGTATGGCGTGACGGCGTTTTTACTCAATCTCTCTGCTGTATTACCCGATGACTACGTGTTGTCTGATAAAAATATTCGAGAAGTGCAAGGCCTGCTTCCCAACCGAAACGGTATGACTTTTAAGCATGCGATGTGGCCCGGTAAAGAGCTGAGTGGCGTGAATGGCTTGACCGCAAAACCCGATACACAAGGCTCGAGTTGCACCAGCAACTGCAAAGTCGATCTCAAAATCAGTAGCTCGATGCCCGCATACGCGATGACGGCGCATGGGGACTTGGCCGAGCAAAATCGCAATTGGGGTTCAGTCGTGGGTATGGATACAAGCAAGCCGACCGTGGAAAAAGATGCCCTGCAGGCCTTGCCAGTATTGGCCTCCCAGCCTATGCCGTTGAAGGCTCCAACTGACGTGGCCTCCAAGGCTTCTTCTGCTGCAGTTAAAACTTCAGACGTACTGCCGCTTTTGCAAAAAAATACTTGCACGGCCTGTCATGCTGTGTCCAGCAAGGTGCTAGGGCCATCGTTTAAAGAGATAGCCAAAAAGTACGCGGGACGTTCGGACGCGGCGACGTATTTAGCTGGGAAAATAAAATCGGGTGGAGCTGGCGTATGGGGGTCAATCCCTATGCCACCTAGCCCGATAAGTGAGCAGGAATCAGCGAAAATAGCGCAATGGCTATCTGGTGGAAGTTTGTAGGGTAGTTTGGAATAATTTCAATTTTTAGGAGTGATGGAAATGAAGCGTAGAGAATTTATCAATCATGGCTCAGCCGTTATGGCTTTGGCCGCTGCCGCTGGGCTTGTCGCCACGCCCAGTTTTGCGCAAAACGTAGCAGGCTGGAATAAAGGTGCTTTTGAGGGGAAGAGCCTCAATGACGTAGTTAAAGCCATGGGCGGAGCGCCTGCGACACTTAGCAACGATGTGATTTTGTCTGCCCCCGAGATTGCCGAGAACGGTAATGTGGTTCGCATGGGTGTCGAGGCCAAAATGGCTGGTGCATCCATGATTGCACTGCTTGTGGAGAAAAATCCCAATGTGCTGTCTGCGTCGTTTGATGTGATTACAGGCTCGGACGCTAGTTTTTCCACCAATGTGAAGATGGGGCAAACCTCGAACGTGTATGCGCTTGCTAAGGTGGGCGATAAGTATTTCTATGCCGTCAAAGAAGTCAAAGTCACGCTTGGCGGCTGCGGCGGTTAATCTATCTACAGTTATTAAAGTAAGGAATCAAAATGGCAGATCCAATGCGCATTAGAGCCGCCGTACTCGGCGATAAAACAACCGTTCGTGCTTTAGTTAGCCACGAAATGGAGAGTGGTCAACGAAAAGACTCTTCTGGTAAAACCGTGCCAGCTTGGCATATCCAGCAAATTAGCGCGACGCACAATGGCCGTACCGTTATGAATGCACAGTGGGGACCGTCCATCTCTAAAAATCCGTTTGTGCAGTTCAGTTTTAAAGGCGGCAAGTCAGGGGACGACGTCACCGTAACTTGGCTGGACAACAAGGGTGACAAGCGGACCGATACTGCAAAAATTGCTTAATTAAAAATAAAGAGGAGATCCAAGCGTATGAAAAAAATAATCACCACGGCAGCCCTTATGGGGTATGGCCTAGCGGCCTCTTTTGCAGCTCATGCGCAGGACTCTAAAGAGGCGCTTTACACCAAAAGTTTGGCTGCCACTTGCGCTAATTGCCACGGCACAAACGGCAAAGTGGTGAGTGGTTCGCCTGTTGTTGGCTTGGCAGGTATGCCTGCCGACTACATCTCGGCGCAAATGAAGGCGTTTAAATCTGGCGCACGCCCCGCAACGGTGATGCATCAACTAGCCAAGGGCTTTAGCGATGCTCAGATCGACCAAATGGCGGCTTATTTTGCTGCGCAGAAGAAATAAAGGACACGACTATGAACGCAAAACTACAACGTCGCTCTTTCCTGCAATCCTCTGCAGCCCTTTCCCTGCTTGGTCTTGGGGCATGCGCCACTACGGCATCTTTGCCAGCTAAAGCACAAGTGGTTGTCATTGGCGGCGGCTACGGCGGCGCAACGGCGGCCAAATACGTCAGATTGCTCTCGGATAACAAAATCAGTGTCGTGTTAATTGAGCCGAACGAATCATTTATTTCTTGCCCTATCTCCAATTTGGTTGTCGCTGGTGTGAAGCAAATCGGTGACATTACAACTTCATATGAAGGCCTTGGGAAAAATCACGGCATCACCGTCGTGCGCGATATGGCGCAAAGCATTGACTCCGCCAAAAAGACGGTCACGCTGGCTAGCGGCGGCGTGATCGCTTATGACAAACTGGTGGTCTCGCCTGGTATCGACATGATGTTTGGCTCGCTTGAAGGCTACACCGCAGCCCATGGCGCAGGACAAATTGTCCACGCTTGGAAGGCTGGAGCTGAGACGGTTGCGCTTCGCAAGCAGCTAGAGGCAATGCCTGATGGCGGCACCTTTGCCATCACGATTCCCGTAGCACCGTATCGTTGCCCACCTGGGCCTTACGAGCGCGCATCGGTTGTGGCGAACTATTTCAAGCAGTTCAAACCCAAGTCAAAAGTGCTTATTTTGGATGGTAATCCTGATGTGACTTCCAAAGGACCTCTCTTTAAAAAGGTGTGGGCTGAGCAATACAAGGGCATCCTAGAGTACCGAGGCGATCACAAGGCGACAGCGGTAGATGGCAAAACGGGAACAATTAAATTTGAAGTACAAGACGATGTGAAGTCCAGCGTGGTTAACGCTTTACCAGCTATGCGTGCAGGTTTAATTGCTGTGAATTCTGGCTTAGCGAACATGGCCAATAACCGCTGGTGCGGCGTGAACTATCAAACGTTTGAGTCCACAGCAGCAAAGGATGTATTTGTGATTGGTGACTCGATTCAAATCGCGCCCGCGATGCCTAAGAGTGGTCATATGGCTAATAACCAAGCGAAGGTGGCTGCGGCTGCCATCGTGGCGCAATTAGCGGGTTGGGAAGTCAATCAGCGTCCGATGCTGACCAATACTTGCTACAGCTTTGTGAACGATAAAGACGTGATTCACGTAGCTAGCGTGCACGAGTACGTCGCGGCAGAAAAAACCTTTAAAACCGTGGCAGGCTCTGGTGGCGTGAGCCCTGGTCCAACGGCGTTAGAGGGGCAATATGCGATGAGCTGGGCGAACAATATCTGGGCTGATTCATTAACTTAACACGTCAGGTCATGATGAAAAAATTAACGTATTTTGCCTATGCAGCACTGCTGGGAGGCCTATCCAGTATGGCCTTTCAGGCATGGGCTCAAAAATCTGCAGCTGATGCGATTGCGGAATACCGTGCTGCGTTGCAAGACGGTAATCCTGCCGACTTGAATGCTGCCCGCGGAGAAATTTTATGGAAAACCAAGCGCGGCACTAAAAATGCCACGCTGGAATCTTGTGATTTAGGCTTAGGTGCAGGCAAGGTTAAAGGTGCGGTCGCTGCCATGCCGCGCTATTTTGCGGACACTGACCGCGTGATGGATGTGGAGTCCCGCTTAGTACATTGCATGGTGACGATCCAAGGTTTTGAAGCCAAAGAATTCACGACTCGCACGGCTTTTTCTGGTGAAGGTCAGCGCGCTACGGTGATTGAGGATTTGGTGGCTTATGTGTACGACGAATCACGTGACATGAAGATCAGCGTGCCACAAGGACATCGCAAAGAACAAGAGTCTTTTGCTCGCGGCAAAAAAATCTTTTTCTTCAAAGGTGGTCCTTACGATTTTTCATGTGCTTCTTGCCACAGCGAAGACGGCAAACGGATTCGCTTGCAAGACTTGCCTAATTTGACCAAGGCAGAGCCCGCGCAAGCCGCTTTTGCGCAGTGGCCAGCCTACCGCGTGAGCCAAGGGGCGGTGCGCACCATGCAGTGGCGTATGTACGACTGCTTCCGTCAGCAGCGCTTTCCTGAAATGACTTACCTTAGCCCCGCTTCGGTGGATTTAATTACGTTTTTGGGTGTAAATGCCAAAGACGGAAAAATGGCTGCCCCAGCGATTAAGCGTTAAGGACTGAATGATGAAAAAAGTAACTTCCTTATTTGCTGCGCTCTCAATCTCAGCCTTAGTGGCTGGATGTGCTTATTCACCGACCGCGCAAGAAATTGTTGCTAATTTGAAAGGTTCGTTCACCGAGCGAGGCCCTGCAAAGTTAGACCGACTTGATCAAACGGCTTTACAAGCCACGTGCTCCGAAGCGGCTGAGTCGGGCAAAGATTTAGACAAAGCTGCCCGCGAAAAAATGGAATCCACCATCTTGGCGAGTATTCCTTATCCTGCAGACGGCAAGTACATTGGCGATTGGCGGGAGGGCGAAAAAATTGCCCAAAACGGTCGTGGAATGCAGTTTAGTGACGCGGTCGGGGTTGCCAATGGCGCCAATTGCTATGCTTGCCATCAGCTCACTTCGGCTGAACTCAGCTTCGGCAATTTGGGCCCTAGTCTGAGTAAATATGGCGTTATCCGAGGTGTGAAAGACCCCGCTAGCAAAGACTCCGAAGCCATCGTCAAGTACACGTGGGCACGCATTTGGAATGGCCATGCTTTCAATGCTTGTAACGGCATGCCGCGTTACGGAGATGCTGGTATCTTGACGCAAGTGCAGATTCAACATGTCATGGCCTTACTTTTAGATCCCGCTTCTCCAGTTAATAAATAATAGACAACAACCGATTTGTGATCAAAAGCAAATCGGTTTTTTCTTTTTGTAAATATCAGCCACTGCTTATATGAATCTTTCTCGCCGCGAATTTAGTTCAGTTCTTACTGCTGCCGCTGTAGCAGGTTTCTCTTTTTCGACCGAGACATCGGCGCAAGAGGCTAAGCAACTCTATGACGTACCTAAACGCGGTAATGTTCATCTGTTGCATATGACCGATTGCCATGCGCAGCTTTTGCCTATTTATTTCCGCGAACCAAATATCAATATCGGTGTTGCAGGCATGAACGGGCGTGTGCCGCATTTGGTGGGTGAGCATTTATTGAGGTACGCCAGCTTGAAGGCTGGTAGCCCTGAAGCGCATGCTCACACGTATCTCAACTTCGAACGCGCCTCGAAGCAGTATGGCAAAGTCGGTGGTTTTGCGCATCTCGCAACACTGGTGAAGCAGCTCAAAGCCTCACGCAATGGCGCACTGCTGCTCGATGGCGGTGACACGTGGCAAGGTAGCGCCACATCGCTTTGGACGAATGCTCAGGATATGGTCGAGGCGGCCAAGTTACTCGGCGTAGACGTGATGACGGCGCATTGGGAGTTCACTTATGGCGAGAAACGAATGCTGGAAATCATTGAAAAAGATTTCGCAAAAACCAGCACATTCAAAGGCATCGACTTCATCGCTCAAAACGTAAAAACCAAAGATTTTGATGATCCTGTGTTTAAGCCGTATGTGATGAAGGAGATGAACGGTGTCACGTTCGCCATCGTTGGGCAAGCCTTCCCTTACACACCGATTGCCAACCCTGGTTGGCAAGTGCCTAATTGGACATTTGGCATCCAAGACCAAGAGTTGCAAAAGCAAGTCAATGAAGCACGCGCCAAGGGCGCACAAGCGGTGGTGCTACTCAGCCATAACGGCATGGATGTGGATTTGAAATTGGCCACTCGCGTGACGGGTATCGACGCGATTTTGGGTGGTCATACGCACGATGGTGTGCCCGTGCCAACCATGGTTAAAAATGCGGGCGGCCAAACTTTGGTGACTAATGCAGGTAGTAATGGCAAGTTTTTAGGTGTATTAGATTTAGATGTTCGAGACAAAAAAGTTGTCGCTGTGCATTACAAGTTGTTGCCTATTTTTGCTAACTTCTTACCTGCCGATAAAGAAATGGCCGCGCTTATAGAAAAGCTCCGCAGCCCTTATCTAGCAAGGCTTACAGAGCCATTGGCTGTGACGGATGGTTTGCTCTATCGCCGCAGCAACTTCAATGGCACATTCGATCAACTCATCTTGAATGCGCTCATGGACGTGCGCGGTGCCCAAATTGCTTTCTCACCAGGTTTCCGCTGGGGCACGTCGCTCTTGTCTGGACAAACGATTACGCGTGAGCATTTGATGGACCAAACTGCGATTACGTATCCGTGGACTACGCTCACCAATATGACGGGCGAGACGATTAAAAACGTGCTGGAGGACGTGGCAGACAACCTTTTTAACCCCGACCCTTACTACCAGCAAGGCGGCGATATGGTGCGAGTGGGTGGCTTGCAGTACACGATGGATGTGACTGCCAAAGCGGGTCATCGGATCTCCGATATGCGTCTTGGTGGCAAAGTGATTAGTGCTGACAAAGCCTACAAAGTTGCTGGCTGGGCACCCGTGCAAGAGGCTAGCAAAAACGCAGGCCCGCCTGTTTGGGATGTGGTGGAGACGTGGTTAAAAGATAAGAAATCGATTCCTGCCATCAAACCCAATATGCCTATGCTGCAAGGCGTGGATGGCAATATTGGTTACGCCGCTTTATAGCTTGAGCAAAGCATAAAAAAAGCCCGCATCGCTGCGGGCTTTTTAATGTGTCAAAAAGAATTATTTTTTAACTTCAACAGCAGCTGGTGCGGCAGCAGGCGCAGCCGTTGGAGCCGCCACAGCTGGCGTAGCTGCTGGCGCAGGAGCACTCATTGCTGGCACGGGTGCAGGCGCTGCGGCAGCTGGCTTGCCACCATGGATCTGCATCATGAGTGGCACAACCAAGAGCGCCACGATGTTGATGATCTTGATGAGTGGGTTCACAGCAGGGCCTGCCGTGTCCTTGTAAGGATCACCCACAGTATCGCCAGTGACGGCCGCTTTGTGCGTCTCAGAACCTTTGCCGCCAAAGTGTCCGTCTTCGATGTACTTCTTGGCGTTATCCCAAGCGCCGCCACCCGTGCACATAGAGATAGCAACGAAGAGCCCCGTCACGATCGTGCCCATCAAGAGTCCACCCAAAGCTGCAGGGCCAAGCGCCAAGCCAACCACGATTGGCACAACGACTGGCAAGAGCGAAGGAATCATCATCTCTTTGATAGCTGCAGTAGTCAGCATGTCCACAGCAGCGCTGTAGTCAGGCTTGCGTTTACCTGCCATGATTTCGCCGTCAGCGAATTGGCGGCGCACTTCAACCACCACAGACCCCGCAGCGCGTCCAACCGCTTCCATGGCCATTGCGCCAAAGAGGTATGGAATGAGGCCACCAATGAAGAGGCCCACAATCACCATCGGGTTTGACAAGTCAAACGTAATGGCTTGTCCGTAGGCTTCCAGTTTGTGCGTGTAGTCGGCAAATAGCACCAGTGCTGCAAGACCTGCAGAACCAATAGCGTAACCTTTGGTCACGGCCTTAGTGGTGTTACCCACAGCGTCCAGTGGATCGGTTACGTCGCGTACGGAGCTTGGCAGTTCGGCCATTTCGGCAATGCCACCAGCGTTGTCGGTGATAGGGCCGTAAGCGTCAAGAGCCACCACAATGCCAGCCATCGACAGCATCGATGTCGCTGCAATCGCAATGCCGTAAAGACCAGCAAGCTTATAGGCGCACAAAATAGCGATACACACAAAAATAACTGGCCAAGCAGTAGAGCGCATTGACACGCCAAGACCCGCAATGATGTTAGTGCCGTGGCCTGTTGTGGAGGCTTGCGCAATGTGCTTGACAGGCGCGTATTGCGTACCAGTGTAGTACTCAGTTACCCAAACTAAAGCACCTGTTAGCACGAGGCCAACAGCGCATGATCCCAGCATTGCCATACGGCTACCAGATGCGCCGATCATGTTGTCAGGCACCATGCACCATGTCACCACAGCAAAAGCGATGAAGGACAACCCACCCGCGACTGCGAGACCTTTGTACAGCGCTGGCATCACGTTTTTCATGCCGGGTGATGCTTTCACAAAGAAGCAACCAATGATGGATGCAACGATAGACACAGCACCTAAAGCCAGCGGATAAATCACCGCTGTAGTTCCTGCGCCTGTAACGAGGAGCGCGCCTAAAACCATGGTGGCGATCAAAGTGACAGCATAGGTTTCAAAAAGGTCAGCCGCCATACCTGCGCAGTCACCCACGTTGTCGCCCACGTTGTCGGCAATTACGGCTGGGTTGCGTGGGTCATCTTCTGGAATACCCGCTTCAACCTTGCCCACCAAGTCCGCGCCAACGTCTGCACCTTTGGTGAAGATGCCTCCGCCCAGTCGTGCAAAGATCGAAATGAGTGACGAACCAAAAGCAAAGCCGATGAGTGGATTGAGCATTTTGGCGAGATTTTTATCGGGCGTCATGTTGCCATTGCCGACCAAGAACCAATAAAAAATAGTCACGCCCAGTAAGCCAAGACCCACAACCAACATGCCTGTAATTGCGCCGCCACGGAAGGCGACATCGAGTGCAGGGCCAATGCCTTTGGTTGCCGCTTGCGCCGTACGCACGTTGGCCTTAACTGACACATTCATGCCAATAAAGCCGCAAGCGCCCGATAGCAAAGCGCCAAACACAAAGCCAGCAGCGCTCATGCCATCTAAAAACACGGCAATCAAAATCGCGAGCACAACACCCACAATGGTGATGCTTTTGTATTGACGTGCAAGATAAGCAGCAGCGCCTTGCTGAATCGCAGCAGCAATTTCCTGCATACGGGCATTACCCGCGTCCTGCGCCAAAATCCAACTGCGAGCCCAAACGCCATAACCAACGGCGAGAAGACCGCAAACCAGCGCCAAAATAAGCGCAGAATTTCCAGACATAAGAATCTCCAAATAAAGATAAACGAATGTGGAAAAAAGCACCAGCTCTCGTTACCAAGTGCAAGAGTTTTTCTCCGCTCTCGTTGCTTCCTCGACATGTTTTCATGCTTCGATTGGCCAACACGTTGACTCTAATTCAGAAAGCGCTATCGAATGCTTACGAACGCCGTCAGATGACATAAGTACAATCAGGGTTTTCCCCGTCATTTAGTTAAAAATACGGGTATTTACTTAGATTTTTATTGGAAGTTCCCACATGTCCTTAGACAAAGTCACCCCTGGCAAAAATGCCCCAGAAGAGTTCAACGTCATCATCGAAATTCCGATGAATGCCGATCCAGTGAAGTATGAAGTAGATAAGGAGTCAGGCGCGATTTTTGTGGATCGCTTCATGAGCACTTCGATGCACTATCCAACGAACTATGGCTATGTGCCCAAGACTTTGAGCGGCGATGGTGATCCAGTCGATGTGCTCGTGATTACGCCTGTGCCACTCATTCCTGGCGTGGTGGTGACCTGCCGTCCGATTGGTATTTTAAAAATGGAAGACGAAGCGGGCATCGATGGCAAAGTGTTGGCTGTGCCGGTTGACAAAAAGTGCTCGCTCTATACCCAGTGGCAAAAGCCTGAAGATATGAACCCCTTGCGCCTCAAAACCATCGCCCATTTCTTTGAACACTACAAAGATTTGGAAGAAGGCAAATGGGTCAAGATTTTGGGCTGGGACGGACTTGATGCTGCCAAGCAAGAAGTGCGCGAAGGCATGGAGAACTACGCCGCGCAAAACAAAGCCTAACCTTAGTCACCGTGCGCCACGACGAAAATCACAGATCACACCGCATCGGTTGGCTACGCGCCGCCGTGCTGGGTGCCAACGACGGCATCGTGACGATGGCATCACTGATCTTAGGCATTGCCGCAGCAGGTGCTAGTACCAAAGCGATTGTGGTGGCAGGTGTTGCTAGTCTTGTAGCAGGTGCCATGTCGATGGCGGCAGGCGAGTACGTTTCGGTCAGCTCACAAGCCGATACGGAACGTGCCGATTTAGCGAAGGAACGCTTTGAGCTGGCAACAGACCCCGAGCACGAGCATGCCGAGCTTGCTGCGATTTATGTGGCGCGTGGACTAGATGAAATGCTGGCGCATGATGTGGCGACTCAGTTGACCGCACATGATGCGCTGGGTGCACACGCGAGGGATGAGCTGGGTATTTCTAGCATTCACTCCGCACGCCCAATGCAAGCGGCGCTTGCCTCAGCAGCCACTTTTGCTCTGGGAGCCGCTCTGCCATTAGCCTGCGCATTATTGGCCGCGTGGTTGACACCTTCTACTGGGGTGATTTGGGTTGTTTCGATTGGCGCCTTGTTATTTTTAGCCGTTTTAGGCGTGCTGGCTGGGAAGGCTGGGGGCGCATCGGTTTTAACGTCAACACTGCGTGTAACTTTGTGGGGTGCGTTTGCGATGGCGGTGACGGCAGGTGTAGGCGCGCTGTTTGGCGTTGCCATATAGACTGCGCGTGAACGTCTGAGCCTTGAGCCGCTTTAGCAGCTAAACCAAGTTAGCCGATTCACTCATTTTGAAATCCTTATTTTTGAATATCTCCGATGCAGAGATACTTCATTTCAACATACTCTTCCATGCCGTGCCGTGAGCCTTCGCGGCCAAGGCCTGATTGCTTCACGCCGCCAAAGGGGACATGCTCGGTGGCGATGATGCCCACGTTGATGCCGACCATGCCGTATTCCAGGGCTTCCGCCGTTCGGTAGATGCGGCCAATGTCGCGGGAATAGAAATAACTCGCTAAGCCAAATTCGGTGTTGTTGGCCGCGTCAATCGCCTCCTTGTCGGTGTGAAAGCGGAACACGGGCGCGAACGGACCAAAGGTTTCTTCCCTCGCGCAGGCCATGCTGGATGTGGCTTCCGAGACAACGGTAGGTTCGAAGAATTGTCCGCCAAGCGCCTTGCCACCCACGACCACTTTGCCGCCTTTAGCAATGGCATCAGCCAAGTGGCGCTTCACTTTTTCAACCGCCGCATCTTCAATGAGTGGCCCTTGCGACACGCCATCTTCAAAGCCATTGCCGACTTTGAGCTTGCCAACTTGCGCAGCAAATTTGGTCACGAATTCGTCGTACACCGCATCTTGTACGTAAATGCGATTGGCACACACACAGGTCTGGCCTGCATTACGGTATTTGCTGGCCATCGCGCCTTCCACGGCGCTGTCGATATCGGCATCGTCAAATACGATGAAAGGCGCGTTACCGCCTAGCTCTAGCGAGAGCTTTTTGACTGTGGGCGCGGACTGCGCCATCAAGATGCGTCCCACTTCGGTTGAACCCGTAAAGCTAATGTGGCGCACGATATCGCTTGCGCAAAAGACTTTGCCAATCGCGATGGAGTTGTCGCTGTCGGCAGTCAGCACATTCAAGACCCCAGCAGGAATGCCAGCGCGGATGGCTAGCTCCGCAGCGGCCAAGGCGGTGAGCGGAGTCAGCTCGGCAGGCTTGATGACGACCGTGCAGCCTGCGGCTAATGCGGGCGCGACTTTGCGAGTAATCATGGCGAGTGGGAAGTTCCACGGCGTGATGGCGGCGCATACGCCGATGGGCTGCTTCACCACCATTAGGCGGCGATTGTTATCAAACTGCGGGAGTGTCTCGCCATTGACGCGCTTGGCTTCTTCTGCGAACCATTCCACAAAGCTGGCGCCGTAGGCAATCTCGCCTTTGGCCTCGGCAAATGGCTTGCCTTGCTCTGTTGTGAGAATGCGCGCCAGATCTTCTTGATTGGCCATGAGTAAGTTAAACCATTTGAGCAAAATCGCATGGCGCTCTTTGCCCGTTTTTCCGCGCCACGTGGGTAGGGCGGCATTAGCGGCGGCGATTGCCGCCTCTGCATTTTCTGCACTTAGATTGGCAACATCCGCAATTTTTTGATTGTTAGAAGGATCCGAGACATCGAAGCGGTTTGCGTTTGAAGTCCATACGCCATTGATTAGCGCGTCGGTTTTAAAGAGTGTGGGGTCGTTTAGTTTGATCATGATTTTTTAATCGTACAACAAACAATTTGCGCTGACTTGGGCATTGTCGCAAAAGCGTGTTATGATTCACGCATGTCTTTAATCTTATATAAGATATAAAACATATTAACTAGTACATTTTTAGCCATTGAAAAGGAAATGACCATGACCAAGCCAACACTCACCCGCGAGCAACAAGCCGCCGAAATTCAAAAAGACTGGGATACCAATCCACGCTGGAAGGGTATCAAGCGCGGCTACACCGCTATGGATGTCGTGCGTTTGCGCGGCACTAATCCTCTGGAATACAGCTTGGCTGCACGCGGTGCAGACAAGCTCTGGAACCTAGTAAACAACGAGCCGTACGTCAATTGTCTGGGCGCACTCACGGGCGGACAAGCCATGCAGCAAGTCAAGGCTGGCGTGAAGGCAATTTATTTGTCAGGTTGGCAAGTGGCTGCAGATAACAATGAATACTCTGCCATGTACCCTGACCAGTCCCTGTATCCAGTGGACTCAGTGCCTAAGGTTGTCGAGCGCATTAACAACACGTTTGCACGTGCAGACGAAATCCAGTGGTCTAAAGGCGTGGGCCCTGGCGATGCTGGCTTTATGGATTATTTCGCGCCCATCGTGGCCGATGCTGAAGCTGGCTTTGGTGGCGTGCTCAATGCGTTTGAGCTGATGAAAGCGTGTATCAAAGCAGGTGCGGGCGGCGTGCATTTTGAAGACCAGCTCTCTAGCGCTAAAAAGTGCGGACACCTTGGCGGGAAAGTGCTCCTGCCAACCAACGAATCGGTGCAAAAACTGATTGCGGCTCGTTTTGCGGCTGACGTTTGCGGCGTACCAACACTGGTGATTGCGCGTACAGATGCAGAAGCAGCTGATTTGCTAACTAGCGATCATGACCCTATCGACCAGCCATTTTTGACGGGCGAGCGTACACCAGAAGGCTTCTACAAAACCCGTAAAGGTTTTGACCAAGCTGTGGCTCGTGCTTTGGCTTATGCCGAATACGCTGATTTGGTGTGGGCTGAAACCGGTACGCCTGATTTGAAATTTGCGCAAGATTTTGCGGATGCGGTGCATGCCAAGTTCCCAGGCAAGATGCTGGCTTACAACTGCTCGCCATCGTTTAACTGGAAGAAAAACCTCAACGACGCGGACATCGCCAAGTTCCAAAGCGAACTCGGACGTATGGGCTACAAGTACCAGTTCATCACCTTGGCTGGCATTCACAACATGTGGTACCACATGTTTGACCTTTCGCAAGACTACGTTGCACGTGGCATGACGGCTTATGTTGAGAAAGTGCAAGAGCCAGAATTTGCAGCACGTGGCCGTGGTTACACGTTTGTGAGCCATCAGCAAGAAGTGGGAACTGGCTACTTTGACGAAGTGACTATGGCGATTCAAGGCGGCGCGTCTTCGCTCACAGCCCTGACGGGTTCGACGGAAGAAGAGCAATTCCATTGATTGGCTTGTCAAAGCTTAAAGCCTAGGATATAATCATGGGCTTGTCGGAGTGTGGCGCAGTCTGGTAGCGCACCTGGTTTGGGACCAGGGGGTCCAAGGTTCGAATCCTTGTACTCCGACCAAAATTCAAAGAGTCAGTACCCCCACCTGTCCGTAGCTCAGTTGGATAGAGCAACAGCCTTCTAAGCTGTGGGTCGGGGGTTCGATCCCCTCCGGACAGGCCAGTTTATCTATATGATATCAATAGCTTAGTTCCCATGTGAGCCCGCATATTCCCTCCAATTCCTTATTTTCCATGTTCTTATTGCCCCAAAATTGCCCCATAGTGGCATTAAAAAGAATTGGCATTGGGCGTGAAATCAAGTATCATTAAAGCTGGCAAAGATTAACGGTCGAGGTTAATGATGAATAAGTGACCGATTTTGCGTTGATTTTTTGAGCGAGGCCTGCAGCACGAAACGGCCTAAGAAAAATAGCGTACTTGCCAATTTAATTCCATCATCGCGAACATGTAAATTTCGTCACATTAAGTGACAGCGTTTGAGAATCGCCCGCACGGGGGAGACGAGGAATACGCAAATTTGCTAGCGATCGGTTCATCACCAATCAGTGCACAACTTCAACAACCAGCGCCGTGCCGCCATGAGCTACGCTTTGTCGTGGCCGTGTAGTTGGAGTTGTCAAATGACAAACAGCACTGTTACTGCTACTGACGTAGCCAACCGCTCTCTTGATGCACAAGGGTTAGCGTTAATTCTTCATCGCTCAGCCAAATCTATACAAAACGACCTGGCGCGTGCACCTGATAGATTGCCACCATCCATAAGAGGCGTCAGTCGCAAGACTATTTGGCTTGAAAAGCAAGTTTTTGAGTGGCTTGAATCAAAGCTTCCTTCAGCAAGGCTGCAAAGAGGGCGGCCTACAAAACGGCAGCAATTAGAAAGGGTAAGCGTCAATCTAAAGGAGATGACGTAATGGGATCAGCCAGTACTAGAACTGCTGCTGAAATCATGGCGAAGGGACGTCAACTTGCTGCAGAAGCCGAAGAACGTCTAAAGTTAAAAGCTGAGGCCGAGAAACTTGAAGAGGAATATGTCAAGTGTGATGCACTGGAGGTGCTCAATGTAAAACAAGTTCAGCTTCCATTGTGGCCAGATGACACCCGCCGCATGCCGAACGCTATATTGCGATGTGCGTTGTTTCGTGTCGGACAGACGCGAGAAATGCTAAAAATGCGCACACTGATCGCATCAGTTTCTGGCTATGAAATTAGATACAACGGCGAGACTTGGAATCAGCACGACGCGGATACCTTGTTGCAACTCATTCATTTCGGACGACCTCACCCATTGGGGCAGCGCGTCGAGTTCAGCGCTCATGCATTTTTGAAATCATTAGGGCGTGGAACTGACGGCAGGTCACACGAGCGGCTTAAAAACGATATTGCGAGACTTGGAAGTGGCTGGGTAGAGGTAACTTCAGTTAAAGAAGGAAAGACCTTTGCGGGCTCATTTTTTTCAAGATTGGCGCGTGACGAGCACGAGAGCAACTATGTTATTTATTTGAATCCTGACCTTCTAAAGTTGTATCAAAAGGGATGGACGGAGGTCGATTTTAAAACCCGACTTAGTCTTGGAAGAAATGACATTGCGAAGTGGGCGCATTGGTTTTATTCGAGCTATGAAGATCCGTATGGCATAAGCATCAAAGCAATTCACAGATTCTGTGGAAGTGGTGCAATCCTTAAAGTATTCAGGCAAAAATTAAAGCTAGCGATTAAAAAATTGGTCGAGGTAGGCATTTTGAAAAGTTGGTCTTACGACTCAAAATTTGACAAAATTCATGTAGAAATTCAGCCTAAATTACATATCAAAAAGGCACGTGCTACGAGATACAGAGAACACGTGCTTGGAGATACCAAGACGCGTGTTGCGAGATACCGAGACACGTGCTAGGAGATACCGAGGCATTTTCGCGCTCATAGGAGAAATAGAGAGTTATCCACCGCCTAAGAATGTATTTAAGAATGATATAAATAGAGCGCACACAAATCAAGATGCCCAAAGCAGTGGACAACTTCTTTCCTAAGAACAGCCAAAAATGCCGCGCGGAGGCGCGGCGACAGGTTGCAGGGGGATTGCATCCCCCTTCCTTGCGCTTACGCGCAGCAACCTCGACCCCCAGCGGGGGTTGCACCCCCGCCCGCAAGCGGGCCCCACCCCGGCTATGTCAACCAAACAAAGGGGGGCAACCTGACTTCCCAGCTTTGAAAAACGCGAAAGGTTACCAAATCCACCCCCCCCCACAATGTTGTTAAAAATCTGACAGTTTAAAAAACACACCATCAGATGAATCTTTCGCCACGCCTATAAAGCAAAGGGACTGCGGCATGAACGCCCTACGTCGCACTGCTTGGGCTCTCGTCAAACGAGACGTCTTGACCGCGTCCTAAAGCCCCAAAGGTAGCAGTATTCACCCCCCTCGATATGGCTAAACAATCTGACGGTTTAAAAAATACACTATCAAATGAAGTCTGAGGTTTGCTTTTTTAAAGGCTGTCAGCGCCGCAGGCAGCGTGGCAAGCGAAGCGCGTGAGTTTCAAGTGTGGGCAACTGCGTTAAGAAACTCACTCGGATGTTTGAGTGAGTTTTAGTGGTTGTCCACGCGGGGAATCCCAAAAATATTGTGATTGCATGGCTGGTAGTTACATTTCACGAAATAGATGCCGTGCTATCATCCACATATAGCACATACATATTTCAAAATGTCTCAATTACACTTTTACGTTCCCGATGAAACCGAAACACTAATTCGCTCTCAGGCAAAGCGCTTGGATGTTCCTGTGTCTCAATACCTTGCATCCATAGTCAAACGTGAAGCCGCAAATTTGGAGCAGTGGCCAAAAGGGTACTTTGATTTGTTTGCGCAGTGGGAAGGGGCTTTCCCTGAACGGCCAGCACAATTGCCATTGGAAGCTAGGCAGAGCTTCTGATGTATTTACTGGATACGAATACGTGCATACAGCTGTGGCAGCGAAAAAATGGACGAGTCAATACGCGGTTTGAGGCCTGCAAGCCAAGCGAGGTGGCACTTTGCAGTATAGTGAAGGCTGAGCTATTGTTTGGAGCGCTGAAAAGCCAAAACAGCATCAGTAATATGCAACTACTAAACAGATGGTTTTTGCCAATGCATAGCTATCTGTTTGATGATGCCGCAGCCTTAGATTACGCGGATATTCGGCATGACTTGACCACACGAGGCCAAGTCATTGGTGCTAATGACTTCATGATTGCGGCCATTGCTAGGGCGCACAACTTAACCCTAGTCACGAATAACACTAGCGAGTTCTCGCGTGTGAAAAACCTTTCTATCGAAGATTGGGAGCTTTGACTCAAGCAAAGACACCAAAGAGTGATAAGAGGCTATCAGAGCTGAGTGTTCTCAAATTTGGCCAGACACGCACAGTGGCGCATTAGTTTCTACGCGGGAAATGGTTCGCAGACCCGCCACAGAGCCATTTTCGGAGGCTCTGCACCATTTTTAATAGTATGTGTGGTGTTGGGGCAGTTTTCGCCTCTTTTAGGCCCTGGCTACAGGCACATCCTCCCACTGCGTGGTGTATTGCGGCGTCCGCCTCTGCTGTTTCATAGCCCAGATTCGATGATCCTTGGTTGCACCTGAACTTTTCCCCATCCCGCCAGCGCTCGCTATCGCCACCGTCCCTCGACCAAAACGCTGATTCAGCGTATCCAGCGTGGTCATCAATGGTCTGTGGTCAGGTTCGGCGTCCTCTTCCAGATCTAGCTCACTTTGCTGCACGGCATCGCTTTGCAATTCCAAAAGCATGACGCCCGCCTTGATGAGCTGAAAACCCTCTTTGTAGATGGCGCGCATTCCCGCAATAGCTGACTGAACCAAAAGGCTTGAATCAGAAGTGGGTCGTCTCAGCGGAACGGTAATGCTGCGACTGTATTGAGGACCAGGCCTAAACGGGCTGGTATGCACAAACACCAAAATCTCTCCCGCCAAACTCCCTTGCGTGCGCAGCTTGACCGCGGCGGCACTGGCAAACTCCGAAATAGCTTCGATGAGTTGAGCTAATTCCGAGACTGGTCTTCCAAAGCTGCGGGTATGCGCAATCTCTTGCTTTGGTGCGGGTGCGTTATCAAGTCCAATGCATGCTTGCCCTTGAAGCTCGCGCACGGTTCGTTCCAGAACAACGCTCCATCGACTTCGGATCGTGCTGGGGTTGATCCGTACCAAGTCCAGCACGGTCTTCACGCCCGAGTCACGGAGCTGCTGACTGATCTTGCGACCAACACCCCATACCTCACCAACAGCCGTCGCTTGAAACACAGCCTCTAGCTCGTTAGGTGCCAAGCTGGCTAGATTGCACACTCGCGCCAACTGCGAGGGATAGCTCCCAGGCTTTCGGTCAGCCGACTTGGCGACATGATTGGCCAGCTTGGCCAAGGTTTTAGTGGCGCCAATGCCAATCCCTGTCGGTATGCCAATCCACTGCAAGATGCGCATACGCACGGCTTCGCCGCGAACCGTTAAATCACCTCGTATGCCAGTCAAATCCACAAAGCATTCGTCAATTGAATAAATCTCTTGCTCGGGTCCCATGCCAGCCGCTAGCGTCATCATGCGATTGGACATATCGCCGTAGAGCGTGAAGTTAGCCGATAGAGCAACCAGCCCATGGCTTTGCTCAAAGTGTTTGATCTCAAACCAAGGCGCGCCCATCTTGATCCCGAGTGCTTTTGCTTCGTTACTCCTTGCAATGGCGCAGCCATCATTGTTCGAGAGCACCACCACCGGATGATTTTTCAATGACGGACGAAAAGCCCGTTCACACGAGACATAGAAATTATTGCCATCAACCAATGCGTACATGACGGCTCACCGAGAGAAACGCTTGATCGTGGCGATGACCACGCCCGTGATGGTCATGGTTTGCCCCTCTTTAAAGGTAATCGGTTTAAAGGTCGGATTGGCTGCGCGCAGAGAGACCTGACCACCGCGTCGGTGCAGGTACTTCACCGTGAAATCGTTGTCTACCTCGGCAACCACAATGCTGCCATGCACAGCAGAAATGGAGCGATCAATGACCAAGATGTCGCCATCAAAAATACCTGCCTCAATCATGGAAGGTCCTCGCGCTTGCCAAAAAAAAGTGGCCGTGGGGTTTTGGATAATGAGGTCGTTGAGGTCTTGCCGTTTGACTAGAAAATCGGCTGCAGGCGAAGGAAACCCAGCAGGGATGGTTCCGTCCACCCATGGCAAAGGCATGGGAGAGCCAGCCTGATAGGCGAGGGCATCCTTCGGGATAGATAAATCACAGTAGCTGTTCATGCATACAGTATATGATGAACAGGCTAATTGAGGAAAACAAGCATGTGTAGTCACTACAAAGGAGTGGGAGATCCAAAGCGGTTTGCAAAAGCGTTTGGGGTTGCGCTGCCCGAGTCGCTTGGTGTGAAAGAAGATTTGTGGCCAAGCTATTTGGGCAGTTTTATTCGCAGACCGGCCCATGCGGATGTGGGCGATGAGGCCGTCCCTGAGCGCGAAGTTCTAGCTGGGAAGTTTGGACTCATTCCTCACTGGGCAACTGATCTCAAAATTGGACGCAGCACGTACAACGCTCGCAGCGAAACCGTGGCCACCAAACCTAGTTTTAGAGATGCTTGGAAAAATGGACAGCACTGCATCATTCCAGCAGACGCCATTTATGAGCCTGACTGGCGCAGCGGTAAGTCTGTTGCCACATGCATTAAACGCGCTGATGGCGAGCCTATGGGCATTGCTGGCTTGTGGGCTGAGTGGAAGTCGGAGAAGGGTGAGCTGCTTCGCAGTTACACCATGCTCACGATCAATGCGGATGGGCATCCGTTCATGAGCCAGTTTCACAAACCAACCGATGAAAAGCGGATGGTGGTGATTTTGAATGATGATGCCTATGCTGAGTGGCTGTGCGCCACGCCTAAGAGCTCAATGGACTTTATGCGGCAGTTTCCTGCTGGTGGGTTGATTTGACGAGCGGTTTTTCAAAAGTAAAGTTGGCCAGGAAAGGCTTCATTCATCACAACCAGCTTCATGTCCTTGGTTGTGAAGGGGACGTGATTAAATTGCCATTGCTCTAAACGGCGTGTCAGCGAATCCATAAGGCCTCGTGTCGCTGTAACGAGAACGACGCAATACATTTTTTTAAGCGCATGAAGCTTATGAACGAAGCGGTCAATTTCCTTATCTGTTTTTTTTGAAAGTTCAACTTCAATGGCAAATCCGATTTGATTTGAATTTAAAAAAAACTGCGTCTGACTCGCATGTGTCAATTCATTAAAAAGCGAATGGTCTTCATAGAACAAATTACCACGCGTATCAACTTCAATTAAAGCGTCTGGACGTGCATTTTTTAACGATTTCCGTAGTTCGTGATTGCGAGGCAACGTTTGCAAAACGCGGGGCACGAATATACGGTGATCCATTTGAAAACTCTCTATGTCATTACAAAGCCTAATCGCCACTGCTTGGACGGTAAGGTTGTGCCTTAAAAACTTTTGATCTTCAATGCCCATTTGACGAGGAACTTCAATACCTCGTTTTTTAAGTAATGAGGCTCCTTTTTTTGAAATTATTGCAATCGTCATAATTTTGACTTGCTTTCCATGAGCCGATTCCCGAGCGATCGTTGCAACAACTCTTTGGGTGAAATGGATGAGCCCATCTTTTGCCATCGCTGATAACAGTCGGGTAGATTTTTCGGATGTAAGAGTGGTCAAAAGTTTTGTCGTGGAACTCCCAAAGCTCAGCAGCCAAATTAAAATTTTTTCTTGCCTTTGCTCCTTTGCCATCACATTTACCATGCGTATTGCGTCCAATACTTGATGAGCAGCAGACATCCTTTTTTGCTTTTCGTCCTGCGTCCAGTGTGAGGTGTTCCGAATTTTGCCCATAACCGCCTTATCAATTGTGATTTTTTAGTTTACCATTTGATAAGGCGTATTTCATCCAGCCACTTCGCTACGCTGCGAGATAAATTTTTACCATCCAAAGGCGTGCTTTGCACGACCCCTGTCGGGGCAACCTTAGGATTTTTGCGCTAGGGCGCAAATAAAATTTTCTGTTTGCCTTTCGCTTCGCTCCAGCGGCCTTTGGCCTCGGGTCTTCCCCGAGTAAAGCGGGGGCAAGGGGGTACTGTCGTACCTCCACCGCGTTCGCGGCCCCCTTGCCCCCGCTTCGCTTGGGGAAGAGGGGCTTTGCCCCCCATGCAGAGTCGGGCGCTTGGGCGCCCTGAGATGCTGCGCCACTGCCGTGGCTTGCCCCAGCCGGCTTTGCCGCCTTTGGGGTCGTGTCGCTTCGCTCACGGACATCTACCCTCTACATGGCTCCCCCCGCACCCTTGCGGGCGCAATAGCACTGCGCGGCATTGCCTTGCCAAAGATCTTCGTTAAAACTTGGGCGTGAATTTATTGTCATATGCTGAATAGATGTTTATCATTCATCGCCTAGAAGTAGAAGAAATTAAAAGGATCTCTAAGATGGCATTCATAGCTGCTTTAATCGTCATCATGGCGCTTGGTTTTTTGCAGACTTGGTACGCAAATAGGAGCATTTAAGTTGCCATTTATCGTTGCAATTTCGTTCCTCGGATTGTTGGCAATCGCTCATATTTTTGTACATGGAGTACTACGACCCAAATGCTTTGGCGAATAGGCTCAAAAAACGGAAAAAGAAAGAACTGCTGATTCCATAGGTTCATGCCGCAAAAAACAAGGAATAGCGGGCAGTTCACTGAAAACTATAATTGACTATAATCCACTATAATTTAAAACTACAATCAATTTACATCTTTTTAAGTATCATTTTGATTGTAAATAAAGAGTAATTCAATGACAAAGATTGTCACGATAGGAAACACCAAGGGAGGCGTTGGTAAAACAACACTAGCCCTGAATCTTGCTATTGCCCGCGCAATCCATGGCGACGATGTTTGGCTCATTGATGGCGATCGACAAGGTACGGCGCAGATTGCGCTAACCATACGTGCTGAGTCCAATAGAACGCCCAACATTGCTTGTGCCCAGTATGCGGATGGCTCAACACTTCGAGCCCAGGTGCAGCAATCTAAATCAAAGTATGACACCATCATCATCGATGCTGGAGGTCGTGACTCGACGGCTTTGCGCGCCGCATTAGTCTTGTCGGATGTGCTCGTAGTTCCGTTTGCGCCTCGCTCGCTTGACGTTTGGGCGTTGGCTGATATTTGTAGCCTGATTGACGAAGCTAGATCCGTGCGAGATAACCTGCGTTGTTTTGCTGTGTTGAATGGAGCAGATGCTTCTGGCCAAGACAACAACGAGGCGGTAGAAGCGCTTACAGACTTCCCTCAGCTCGAATACCTACCTACACCGATTCGCCGCCGCAAGGCCGTGGCAAATGCTGCGGGGCAGGGCATGAGTGTTTTAGAGATGATCCCGAAAGACGCTAAAGCCATTGAGGAAATGACGGCATTTGTTAATACATTTTTCAAATGATTTTGCAATCAATTTACAATCAAATAAATATCAATATGGTGATATATAAATAGTAAATATCGATATATGACAATCATCAAGCAACCCGTAAAAAAAACCGCTGACACATTTATTTCAGGCGCACCAGACGCTCAAATAGTTGGAACTGATGCTCCTGGTGCTGGTCGCGCTATGCGCGGAAATCAGGCTCAAATCACACTCACCATGCCGCTTGATCTGCTGGCCAAGGCGAACGCTGCCGCCAATCGGCTTTCAATTTCACGTGCTGCATTTTTTAAGCTGGCAATAACACGTGCTGTACACGCGGAAGATCGTGTGGACGATATAAATGACCTAAAAGGGTGGGCCTAAAGCAACTTTCGCTCAGTGTGAGCTAGCCGAACGAGCAAGAATTAACTTGCGATCTAACAATCCAGATCGTAGATGCTCTCGCGATGTGAGTCCGCATACCATGCAAGCAGCACCAGCACGATCGTCACGCTAGAGATCGCGACCCCGAACCGAGTTAGCTCGTCCGCGCACCATGCGTAAAAATTTATGCTTCCAAATATGCAAAGAGTTGAAAGTACTAAATATTTCATATGGTTGTCATTGTAAAACTAGCTCGCCTAATTTGGCTTGATAATTTGAAGTACAAACGTATTGCAAATAGAGTTGATTTTCAAAACTGTATTTGATTTGAAATACAAACGAACTCCAAACCGACTCTCTTTGCAATTTCAGACGAAAAAAAAACCGCAGTGATTAGCTGCGGCCGTCCACTCAAGTGAGTGGCTTATGCATCAGGCTGTGCTTTCGCCGCCTGACCGCACATGCGAGCCGTTGCTCGCTCTTATTTGGCTAAGCTTTAATTGTGAATCATTTCTTCGGATAATGATATAAACCATTGAGAAAATTTGGTTGGTTGCGTGCTTAATTCGAGGCAAATGACCTTCATCGCTGATATCCCATTCCAACTTAGTCAATGAATTTCAAAGCCACGTCTGATCCCCGCATCACTAATTGTTGGTGTACTGCACACGCAGAAATGGCTATCAAGGTAGTTGGGGCCACAATGATCCAATCTTTGCAAGATTCCCTATGAATGCCGTAGAGATCGAAGCAGCCATATCGGATCTAGTTCTTCTGCCATTTGATGCGGATGAGTTTCCGTTTGCCTTTCTGGCCGCATTCGGAAACAAAGACACAACGCTCAAGCGTTTACGTACAGGCAACAACAATAGCTCAGATGTGACGGGTGGCGTGCTTCAGCGGAGTAACGTCCATTTGGCCGTTTGTGCAGCGGGTTCTGTGGGCGACACCCTTAAAGCTTTACGTGCAAGCCCTGCCAGTGCAAAAGCCAAAGTTAAATTCCTCCTAGCTACTGACGGATTAGATATAGAAGCGGAAGATTTAATTGGCGGCGACACCATCGCTTGTGCTTTCAAAGATTTGCCGAATCATTTTGGTTTTTTTCTACCCCTGGCAGGAATCTCCACCATCAGGGAGATCAAAGACAACCCCATTGATGTTCGGGCAACAGGGCGACTCAATAAGCTGTACGTCGAGCTGCTGCGCGAAAACCCAGACTGGGCAAGCCCGGCGCGTCGTCACGACATGAATCACTTCATGGCAAGACTCGTGTTTTGCTTCTTTGCTGAAGACACCGACATCTTCAATGGCGAAGGCGTGTTCACCCAAACCATCTGAGCTAATTTCTGCAAGGATTGAGCTTATTGATCTAGCAGCATCAAGTCTGGATAGCCCATTAGGACAGTCTTCAGTTCCTGTGTCGGTTTATAAAAAATTTGACAAAATAATGAAGTGTTACATCGCATATGCAGCAAAGAGAAAAATCTCTTTTACTATTGATGGCGATAGTCGTAGTCAAACGCGAGGTATCGAGCATTTCGAGATGATCCCTCTCATCGTAATCGATAATGCGGTTAAGTACAGCCCGAACAATAAGTCCATAGAAATCGTTATTCGAGAAGAGTCCAACCTGATATATGCGACGGTAATATCTTTAGGGCCAAAAATTAAGGAGCTTGAGCGTAAGTCCATTTTTGAACGTGAATTTCGTGGAGAAAACGCTATCAAAAGCGGTAAAAGTGGTAGCGGTATTGGCCTATATTTTGCCCAACGCCTTTTGGCCTCAATTGGTGCAAAAATTTCAGTTGAGCAAGATGACACTGCTACAACATTTCAAACATATCAGTATTACTCGACTAAATTCAAAATGATATTTCAAAAAAGCTAAATAGTTTTGATCACTATTGCAACTGAAATTTAATTCAATTTTTGAGCCAGCTTATGCGCGTCCACATGTGTGTATCGTTTGAGCATCTGCATCGTTTTGTGGCCAGACATGCTTGCAACTTCAAAGGGGTTTAGTCCCTGTTCAAAGAGGCGCGAAATGGCTTCGTGTCGTAGGTCATGAAACCTTAAATCTTCAAGGAATGTCTCGTTGTATTCATCCGTGTATGAAGCTAAGTAGTTCAGTTTTGCACGGGCAACACAACGTTGCCAAGTTTTTTCAAAGCTATCAGCACGACTCCAATTGAATACACGGCCATCGTCTCTTTTGGAGATGGCTAATAAGGCCTCACGTGCCAATGTGGACAAGGCTACATGACGCGCTGTGTCATTCTTAGTATCAATTAGATGAAGTATCCATTTCTCTTGATCAATGCGCGACCAAGTTAGCCCGAGCAACTCTCCAAGACGGCAGCTACTTTCAACGGCAAGTGTGATGATTTCTTTTAGACCAACTGCTTGGCTCTGCTGAGCAGATTGGAGCAGGTATTCGAGTTCAAGTTTTGAAACTCTACGTTCTCTAGGCTGAGCTTTTGTAGGCTTTCTGATCAATCGAACCGGATTCAATCCAGTGTAAATGCCCAGATCAATTCGGGCATATTCAAAAATTACGGATAGAGTGTTCAGATGGTGGAGCACTGTTTGAGCAGAGACTTTCTCAAGCCTTGCATCGCGATACTTTGATACATCTGCAGTTTGAATGGCTGTGAGCGCGAATTTCCCAAACCATTTTTGCAACTCTTTGATTCTCGGGCCTTCAGATCGGGCCGAGCGCTTTGTTGGTGTGACTGATTTCAAATATTGCGCAGCGATTGTGTCAAAGGTTAATTTTTCACCGCCAGAGCTAGCGGTGTACTCACCTCGCTCCATTGCAAGTTCTATGCTGAGCGCCCATCTCTCTGCATCAGCCTTTTTAAGGAATGTCTTAGATATTCGCGGATATCCATCTTTGGAAATGCGAGCTCGCCATTGCAAATCACCACGTTTTTCGATTGAAGCCATAGCTGAATTCTAAAGGATTTGCCCCGTATCTGCCCCAAATAAAAGTAATAATTATTTAAGTTATTGATTTTTAAGTAATAAAATTAACGACCTGTCGGCCTTCTAAGCTGTGGGTCGGGGGTTCGATCCCCTCCGGGCAGGCCAATTACTTTCTGACGGCGTGCCGTGCCGCAATAGAACCAAACACAATACCGGGGCCAATCGTGATGCCAGGCGCTGGATACACATCTCCCATGATCGAGCTCATGTCGTTGCCAACGGCATAGAGTCCTTGAATCGGCATGCCTGCGCCGTCTAATATTTCTGCGTGAACGCTTGTCATAAAACCTGTACACGCGCCAATGTCGCCAGGGTACAAGCGCACGGCGTAGTAGGGGGCTGTGCCAAGTGCACCAAGATTTGAATTTTGATGCCCTAGCGTCGCATCACCTATGTTTTGTTGATACGCTGTTTGTCCGCGTCCAAACGCCAGGTCTTTGCCTGTGGTCGCAAATGTGTTGATTTGCTGGACACTGGCTTCTAGTCCTTCGGCGTTGATGTGAAGCTTAGCTGCAAGCTCTGCCAAGGTTTGTCCAGCAGTGACATATCCATCGGCTAAAAACGGCGCGAGAGCCCGAGAATTGGACTTTGCCCCTGGGCGAATCATGCCAAGGCCATAGCGGGTGAGGGCCACCGCATCGCAGATCAAATACGCAGGCACAGCACTCGTTTGCTGCATCGCAAGCGCAAACAAATGGTAAGAGGTACTCTCGTTCACAAACCGCTTGCCCTCGCCGTTCACGGTCAGCATCCCTGGCTTCGCTCGGTCCATTACAAAATGCGGGAACACCGCTGTGCTGCCATCCGCACGCTTGCGCAGCGACACAGGAGCCCAAAAAGCGTTGGTTTTTTGGGAGGCTTCACTGCACGAATATTGAGCGCCGAGTTGCCGAGCCAGATCATGCGCTTCGCCTGTATGACCTGGTGCAGCGGGACACCAAGCTGCATCTATGTTTGGAAGCATCTCGCCGCGCAAAGTGGCATGACGATTGAAGCCACCGCTTGCCAAAATGACGCCCTTATTCACTTTGATTGTGCGGCGCTTGTTGCCCTGTTTGAGCGTGACTTCTGTGCCGCTCAGTTTTTCTACGGATGTATTCATCGCAAGCGAAACATTGCTGCGTTTTGATAGCGAGTACAACAGCCGAGCCACCAAAGCGTTTCCCATCACGAGGCGTGTGCCCCGTGGATAACTCAATCTGTCCATGGCGTGGCGCAGCACAATTTTTGTCGCATGCTTAAACGACGTCCAAGACTTCGTCATGGCTAGCAAATGATTGATGTCGGTTCTATCCACCATCATCCCGCCCAGCACGGTGAACTCCAGGATAGGCGGGCGAATGAGTTTGAAGTTTCGCCCGAGCAGCCTGCCATCAAACGGAAGTGGCTCTAGGGCGCGTCCAGCAAGCGTTGAGCCTTCTAAATCAGAGATGTAGTCGGGGTGCTTAACGTAAGGACGGAACTTGACATCTGTCTTAGCCTCTAAGGTGGCAATGGTCTCGGAGCCCTTATCTAGAAAGGCTTGGCGCAGGGCGGCAGGTGAACGTTCACCAATGGCGTTATCTAAATATCGCGCAGCGGTTTCTAGGGTATCTGTTCGATTGACGCTGGCGGCGTGGTGCGTTCCAGGCACCCATGTCGTGCCAGCAGATAGCGCCGTTGTACCGCCCACATATTCGGTGTGTTCAACTAACAGTACGCTTGCGCCATCTAAGGCTGCAAACAATGCAGCTGCCATGCCTGCGCCGCCGGCACCTATCACGACGATGTCGAAGCTTTCTATGTCGGTTATGGCGGACGAGTAAATTTCCATGCTATTTTTTTAATAAAAAATCGACCATCAAATCGCGCACACGCCCAAACATATCGGCGCCTGTCACCGTGTTGCAGCCCTTATCCCGCGCGGCTTGCACGAGGGGCGAAATGGCGGGTGCGGTGATGACGCAACCCACAAACATGCTGCCGTTGATGTGTGCCACGTCAAGCGGATACGGGTCGCCCGCTTTCATGCCCATGGGCGTAGCGTTCAGGGCGATGTCGAAACCTGTTGGATTTGCAGTGCCATGTGTCACTTTGCAACGATTCAAACTTGCCAAGCGATTCACCAGCGTGGTGCGGCGAGCAACATCTTCGTCGTGGATCGCTAGCTCACTCACGCCTGCTATCACCAGCGAATAGGCTATTGCCGATCCTGCGCCGCCTGCGCCAATCAAAAGCGCTCGCTTGCCCCCTAACTTGCAACCTTTGTCCTCCATCGCAGCGCAAAAGCCCATGCCATCAAACATGTCGCCATGCCACGTCCCATCTGGGTTACGGCGCATCGTGTTGACGGTTTTTAAGAAACTCGCACGGTCAGATGTGGTGGCGCACAAATCAAAACAAGCAAACTTGTGCGGAATTGTGACGATGATGCCATCCACGTTTTTTGCAAGTGAGATGCCGTTCAGCCAAGCTTTTAAATCAGAGGGCGAAACATGCGCGGGCATCACGATCGCGTTGTGTCCGCGCTCTTGGAATGCAAGGCTGACGCCAGCGGGTGATTTAACCTGGGCAATAGGGTCGCCCACAATAAAGTGAACACGGGTAGAGCCGTCGAGAAGCTTTTGCATGATGATTTTTAAAATATGAAATAGTATTCCAATTTGGAATTGTATTTCAAATTGGTTAGAATCATGGCATGAAGTCAAACTCAATGGAATCAAATTTATGAATGGCGTTTTAGAGCGCACACTGGGCATCCTTGAACTTCTCGCCCGTCATGGTGAGGGTTTGGATTTAGCCGTTATTGCAGATAACTTGACGATTCCGCGCAGCGCGGCGCATCGCTTGCTGGCCGACCTCACGCGTGTGGGTTATGTCAGGCAAGTGCAGGGGCGTGGCTCCTATGTGCTCACGACCAAACTCATGGCGATGGGACTGTCTTACCTCAGCAGTGCGGGCATTGTCGATGTGGCGCAGCCTTTGCTGGACAGGCTTGCCGAGCGTTCGGGTGAGCTGGTGCGCCTCTCCGTGATTGATGGAAAACGGCTCACGTGGGTTGCCAAAGCGCAAGGATCGAAGCAAGGTCTGCGCTATGACCCTGATATGGGCAGTGATGCTCGCCTCTCTTGTTCGGCATCGGGGCTGGCATGGATGATGACGCTCTCAGATGATGCGGCGCTAGCAGCGGTATCCGAGCAAGGGCTGGGATTGCCTGCTGACTACGGCCCCAACGCACCGCGCACCTTGACGGCGCTACTCGCCGACATTCATGCCACGCGCGAACGAGGTTACAGCCTGACCTCTGAGACCTTTACGGCTGGCTTGAACGCCATGGGCGCACCCGTGCAAATCAAAGGTGGGGCGGCCATAGGCGTGATCACGATTGCAGGGCCAACGGTGCGCCTCACAGAGGAAAAAATGCACGAGCTACGCATCCCACTCTTATCGACGGCAGATCAACTGGCCGCGGCTAGTGGCGCATCGCCTTTTTTCAATTCGCTTTGATTGTGATGATCGAGCAAGCGGATTTACTCGTTGATGTGCTGGTCATAGGCTCGGGAGCAGGTGGCTTATCCACGGCAGTAGCTGCTGCGCATTTGGGATTGAAGGTGCTGGTGGTCGAAAAAGATCCGCAGTATGGCGGTACGACTGCGTGGTCGGGCGGCTGGCTGTGGATTCCGCGTAATCCACTGGCGGTGGCGGCTGGCATTCACGAGACGCTCACTGCACCGCTGCTGTACTTAAAACAAGAACTCGGCAATCAATTTGACGAGGCGAAAGCAAAGACATTTTTAGAGCACGGTCCACGCATGGTGGAGTTCTTCAAATCCAAAACAGCTTTGCAATTTGTGGATGGCAACGCGATTCCAGATTTCCACGGTCATTCGCTCTATGCCGCGCTGGGCGGACGTTCGCTGTGCGCCGCGCCATTTGATGCGTGGCGTTTAGAGCAGCAGAATGACAAATTTAAAGGCAAGTTCAAACTATTGAAACCACCCTTGCCAGAGACCACGCTGTGGGGCATGGGCATTGCCTCTGGCGCTGACCTTAGACATTTTTTAAGCAGCACGCGTAAGTTGGCTTCTTTTTGGTATGTGACCAAACGCGTGCTGGCTTTGTGGCGTGATTTGCTTTTGTTTGGCCGTAGCACACGCCTCGTTAACGGCAACGCCTTGGTTGCAGGCCTTGCCACGTCGGCTTTTGAAGCGGGTGTGCAGCTTCGCGTGAATAGTCCCGTCTCTCGTTTGTTGATGGCTGAGGGTGATAAAAAAGTGTTGGGTGCGGTTATCAAGACTCAAAGCGGCGAACAGGTGATTCGCGCACGCTTTGGCGTGGTGCTCGCGTGTGGTGGCTTCCCGCATGACGTGGCTAGAAAAAAGGAATTGCTACCGCACGCACCTACAGGTCACGAGCATTGGTCGGCGGCCTCACGCGGTAATACGGGCGATGGCTTGCGATTGGGAGAATCGGCTGGAGGCCATATAGATAAAGGTTTCCATGAAGGAGCTGCACTTGCGCCTGTGTCGCTTGTTCCGCAAAAGGATGGTTCATTCGTTCACTTCCCGCACTTGCTAGAGCGCGGCAAGCCAGGCTTGATTGCCGTCACTAAACGCGGTTTGCGTTTTACCAACGAAGCCAATTCGTATTACGACTTCATGCGGGGGTTGTTTGCTGCCACGCCCAAAAATGAATCAGGTCAAAGCGAGTTACCCGAAGCTTGGCTGATCGTCGATCACCGCTTTATCCGACGCTATGGACTTGGCGCAGTCAAGCCATTTCCCATGCCATTGGGAGGCTTTATTCGGAATAGCTATTTGAAACGTGGACGCACGATAGAAGCACTTGCTAAGGCTTGCGGCATTGATGAAATTGCATTACAAAAAACCGTTGCAAGCCATAACTGGCAAGCCTTGCAGGGCCGAGATACTTTATTTGGACGTGGCGAGTCTCCTTACAACCGCGTGCAAGGTGACAACACGCAAATCAAAATTCAGAGCAGAGTAGAGCGCGAAGTGAAGGGTAAATCAATCGAAGGCTTTGTGCCTGAATTTACGAATCCCTGCATGGCAGAAATTAAGCACGCGCCGTTCTACGCTGTACGCGTGGTGGCAGGAAGTTTGGGCACCTTTGCAGGCTTAGAAACCAACGAATACGCGCAAGTTTTAGGTAGCAACCAAATACCGATCGAAGGTTTGTATGCCGCAGGCAATGACATGGCCAGTGTGATGGGCGGGCACTATCCCAGCGGCGGCATTACGCTGGGACCTGCCATGACATTTGGTTACATCGCCGCTAATCATATTGCCTCGCAGGCCACGTCCAGTATGGCTTCCAGAAGACCCGTTTGATATAAAAATAAGGAATCATCATGTTTTATGAACTCGCCACCATGACCTTGCCGTTTGGCACAGCAGGGCAAGCTGCCACCCATGTGCAAACTTTTTCAAATGCACGGGACGCCAAAGGTGAGTTGCTAGGCTGCTGGTTTACCGACATCGGTGTGCTCAATCAAATGATCGTGCTGCGCGGATTTGAGTCACTCGCCGATTTGCACTTTGAGCGGACGCGCACGCAGCAAAGTTTTAGCCCCTTTGGTTGCGCTGAGTTTTACCAAAACTGTGAACAGCACAGCTATAAAGGCTTCCCGTGGATGAAGCCCGTGCGTCCAAGCGCCGAGTCAGGCGTAGTCGGCCCCGTATATGAGATTCGCACCTATGGCATCAAACCAGGCGGCGTGCAGCCCACCATTGATTTGTGGCAAGAGTTTGTGCCGCTGAGAGACAAAATTTCACCATGCTTAGTGGCGATGGTGGCGCTGGATGGTCCGCTTCGTTTTACCAACATTTGGGCGTACCCGAGTTTGAATGCGCGTAGCCTCGCGCGTGCTGATGCTGTTGCCGAGGGGATTTGGCCACCCAAGGGCGGCCCTGCGTTTTTGACGACGAATATGACTTCGACCATTGCCATGCCGACAGCGACTTCACCTTTGAAATAATCATGACACGCTCTTATTCATTGGCCTATCTCACGTCTTACACTTGCACACCGCCCGAGGCTATTCGCCTTGCAAGCCAGTCTGGATATGGCTTTGTGGGGATGCGTCTGTGGCCAAATGCAGCAGGCGCTCCACAGCAATTTCTCATCGGCAAGCCTGATGTGCTGCGCGAAACCTTAGCCGCGCAAAAAGACACGGGCGTGGGTGTATTTGATTTAGAGATCATTCGCATTGGGACGGATTTTGATCCTGCGATGTATCGCCCACTCTTAGATGTGGGAGCGGCACTGGGCGCCAAGGCCGTGTTGGTAGCCGGGGATGATCTAGACAAATCCCGCTTGGTGGATAGCTACGCCAAGCTCTGCGAATTTATGCAACCTTACGGTATCACCGCCGATTTAGAGTTCATGCCGTGGACGGCAGTCAAGACGGCGAACGATGCGATGCGCCTGATTAAACAAGCTGGCAGCCCAAGTAATGCCGGCATTTTGGTGGACGCGCTGCACTTTGGTCGCTCGCACACCACACTTGCTGATATCAAAGCCATTCCACGGGAACTGCTGCACTACGCACAAATTTGCGACGCCGAGGCGGGCACGCATTTCACGACCGAGCAGCTCATTCATACGGCGCGAGAAGAGCGTTTATTGCCAGGCGAGGGCACTATCGACGTGCGGGGTTTATTTGAAACCTTGCCTTCTGATTTGCCGATGAGTGTGGAGATTGTTCATAAACCACGCATGGCTGAAGTCAGCCCGCACGATTGGGCGCAGCATTGTTTGCAAAAAACACGTGAATCTTTGAGGCTTATAAATCCCGCTCATGCAGCGTAAATACGCCTGCTTGTGCATCTTCAAAAAAATGTTTGAGTGCGGTTTTAACGGTTCTAAACGCCATTTCATCCCACGGTAGTTCATCTTCGGTAAACAAGCGCACTTCGATAGTTTCAAAGCCAGGGTCGTAGGTTTCTGAGAGTAATTTGGCGCGGTAAAACAAATGCACTTGCCCAACGGCTGGAACACTTAAAACCGTGAATAGCGCTTGCATTTCAATTTGTGCGCCAGCCTCTTCTTGTGTTTCACGCGCTGCTCCTTCGGAGGCCGTTTCGTCCAACTCCATAAAACCAGCTGGTAGTGTCCATTTGCCTTTGCGCGGCTCAATGTTGCGCAGGCACATCAGTGCGTGGAGTTTGCCATTTTTCTCTAGGTAGGGGATCGTGCCTACGACATTGAGTGGATTTTCGTAATGAACGGTGTTACAGGCTGTACAGATGGCACGCTGTTTGGTGTCGCCATCACCCGGGAGGCGATACGTTACGGATGCGCCGCATGATTTGCAAAATTTGATAGGTGGTCGTGTGAACATAAAAAAAGGGACTCGCAAAGGAGTCCCAGTTTAATCGCGAGCAAGAATCTATTTATTTCTTCTTCGCTGGCGTAGCAGGTTTATTGAGTGCCACCGTGTGCTTGTCGATCAGGGCACGTGCGCCGTCTAAGAGTTTTTTGCCGTCGAAGCCGCGCTTGTTCATGTCTTCCATCCACTCGATTTCAATAGCACGGGATGCACGGCGGAATTCTTGGGCTTCGGCGGTACCAATCGTGTAGATGGTATTGCCGCGATCAACCGCAGTTTTACGGCCAGCAGGGTCTCCTGCAGCTTGCGTCTTGCCTAGCCATCCTGAGGTCTCAATACCTGAGTTGGCATCGATGATTTTCTTGAGATCCGCTGGTAAGCTGTTGTATTTAGCTTTGTTCATTGCCATCACAAAAGTGGTGGTGTAGAACGATCCACCTGCTGGGTCGAACTCGGCGTGGAACTTGGTCAGCTCTTGCACTTTGACTGAGGGCACGACTTCCCAAGGAATGACGGCACCATTGATCGTACCTTTGGATAGCGCATCTGGAATGTTGGGAAGTGGCATTCCGACAGGTGTTGCACCGAGAGCACCCATGAGCTTTGTCACTTGGCGCGTCGGGGCGCGCATTTTGAGGCCTTTCAAATCAGCAACAGTTTTGACGGGTTTGTCCGTCGTGTGAATCACGCCAGGGCCATGCACTTGCAGTGCGATTAGCTGCACGTCTTTGAATTCATCCACGGCCAAGGTTTGCACATACTCCCAATAAGCACGTGAAGTCGCTTCAGCATTTGTCATGATGAACGGTAACTCGAACACTTCCACGCGTGGGAAACGGCCCGCGGTGTTGCCCGGTAGTGTCCAGACCACGTCGACGATGCCGTCACGGGCTTGATCGAACAGCTGAACGGGCGTACCGCCAAGTTGCATAGCGGGATAAGCTTCAAACTTAATACGGCCACCAGAATCTTTTTCTACTTTGGCCATCCACGCTTTATGCATGTTTAACCAAACATTCGAGGAGGGCGCCATGAAAGTGTGAAATTTGAGTGTCACGGTTGATTGCGCTTGGCTTGCCAAAACGGAAGAGGCAAGAGCGGCTGCGCCAGTTTGAAGAAGGGTACGTCGTTTCATGTTTTTAGCTCCTAAATAGATGGAGTGAATGTAATAAAAATGGTTAAGAAGGTGTGAGAGTAAAAACCCGAAAGGTGTTTTCCCTAGGTTAGATATTTCACCAACCACAAACTGATCCCAGGAAAGAACAGTAAGAGCAAAGTGCGGATGGTGTCGCTAATCAAGAAAGGCATCACACCTTTGTAACTCTCAGAAATAGGCACGTCTTTGGCCATACCGTTGACTACGTATACGTTCAAACCCACAGGCGGCGCGAGCATGCCAAACCCAACGGTCATCAGCACCATGATGCCAAACCAGATGGCGGTGTATTCCTTGCTCATGCCAAAGTCCATGCCCATGATCATGGGGAAGAAGATGGGGATAGTCAAAAGTAGCATCGACAGCTCGTCCATGACAGCGCCTAGCACGACGTAGAACAGCAAAATCACACTGACCACCATCAGCGGCGCAAGTCCCCAACTGCCAACGACAGCAGCCAGTTGATTTGGAACTTGCGTCAGTGCTAAAGACGAATTCATCACGTCCGCGCCAATAAAGATCATAAAGATCATGGCGGAGCTTTCTGCCGTGGAATAGAAGCATTGCTTGAACTTGGCCCAATTGATTTCGCGCTTCAAGAGCGAGGCAATAAAGGTTGACGCTGCACCAACGGCCGCACCTTCCGTTGGCGTGAACAAGCCGCCATAAATGCCGCCAAACACCAGTGTAAAGATACCCGCGATAGGCAAGACGCCGAGCAGCAGCTTAAAACTCATCGCTTCGTTTTCGTCTTTTTCTGGCGCTTGACCAGGCACCACTCGCACATAAATCGCGATAGCAATCATGTAACCAACCATGGCAATCAAGCCAGGAATCATCGCTGCTGCAAACAGTTTGGCGATGTTTTGCTCGGTCAAGATAGCGTAGATCACCAGCGGCACGGACGGTGGAATCAAAATCCCTAGCGTGCCGCCAGCAGCCAACGTCCCCGTGGATAAACGGCCAGAATAACCGTGGCGCTTCATCTCGGGCAGAGCGACATTAGTGATTGTTGCAGCGGTCGCGACAGACGAGCCGCAAATCGCACCAAAGGCCGCGCAGGCCAAGACCGATGCCATAGCAAGGCCGCCCTTAAAACGCCCCATGACGGCCGCTGCAAAGCCAAATAGCGCTTTGCTGATGCCGCCTTGCGTGGCAAAGTGACCCATCAAAATAAAGAGTGGAATGACCGATAAGTCGTAACTGGCAAAACGTGCAAAGGCTTGAGTATTCAAAAACTCAGCTAGTGGATGCCAGCCTGTCTGGAAGATGTAGCCAATCGAGCCAGCGACAAACATGGCCACGGCTATCGGGGTGCGCAGTGCCATCAGCACTAACATCATGCCGAAGATAAGGAGTGCGAGAGTAATCGAGCTCATGCCGTCGCTCCTTCAGATGCGGACTGCTGCCCTAATGTTTGAGCCAATGCAATCACACAAGTCAGCGCAAAGGCGGGCACCATGAACGAATACACAATCCACTCAGGGAAGCCCATCATCATGGTGGTGGTTTTGGTCGTCCAAGAATTCAGGCCACCAAGCGTGGTGCGCCATGTGAGTACCGCAAAAATTAAAGCCATTAAGAGTGCTCCAAAGCGATCGAGTTTGGCGTTGGTTGACTCTGAACACTTAGCCGTAAAGAAGTCCACAATGATGTTGTTTTTGGTGAACTGACACCAAGGCATAAAGAGCGCAATCGCTGCACCCGCTGCCACGCCAACTAGCTCAAAATCACCAGGTGCGGTGCGGCCAATGGTCTCGCGTCCAATGATATTGAGGCATGTTGACAAGGTAATGAGTGTCAATAAGCACCCTGCCAAAATAGCGCAAAATTTAGCAAGTTGCTCTAGTGTTTTCATTTAAATAACCTTAATTTTGAGTTCTCCGACCCCCGCCACAGTGCCAACCAGTACGTCACCTTTGACGACAGCAGCCACGCCTTCAGGCGTGCCCGTATAAATCAAATCGCCTGGCTGCAATTCCCATGCGGCGGATAAGTGCTCGATTGTCTCGGCCATATTCCAAATCAAGTGCACTAAATTGCTGGTCTGCACGGTTTTGCCGTTCACAGTAAGGTTGATATCGGCATTGACCACGTCGCCAACTTGATCGGCAGG